>CAZCHR010000001.1:0-71367 GCA_964498665.1 uncultured Tenacibaculum sp.
AATATCAAACGATTAAAACTAATCAACTCTCTTTTTATTAATCGAACTCAGGTTACAAATGTCAATACAAAAAAAAATATTTAATAATACTTGTTGTTTTATAAGCCTTCTTTTCTTGTTGACCAGTGGTTCATGCATACCTTATTTAGATACTGAACCTTGCGATACACCCATAGAAAAATTAGTAGGCTACAACGATAAGTTTTTAATAACACCTTTAAAAAGCAATTACTCAGTTGGAGATACTATAAATGTGATTTTTATTGTCAATAATTCGGTTAAATTGGAAGATAATGTAAATATTGATTATGATTTGTTTGGTAATACTATGCAAAAAAGAGGAACGCTATTTGGGTTTGAAAACAACCAAGATTTAGCTAATCTGATTTATACCTCTAGTAACTTTAACTCCATTAAATTTATAAATGGACAACAAAATCAAAATGGAGGTTACGATCTTGTTTATAATTCTAATTTAAATAAGTATATTTTAGAGCTTGAAATCACATTAAAAACCGCTAGGTCATATAATATAAATGATTTTTCTTTTACTCTTCTTTTAGGCAATAAATCAAATAACAAAAACAGAAATTGTCATTTTTACAAATATAGTTCATCAATTATTATAAACCCTACTATTTCTTTTGAAGTAAAGTAATTTTAACTACAAAAATCAATTTAAAGAGTGCTATAAGTTTATTTATGGCACTCTTTTCTTTGGCGCACAATTTGATACATTTGTTACCATGATAAAAAAAATCGTTTTCTTATTGCTTGCATACACATGCTCAATAAATTCTCAAAATATAAAAACAATACAGCTAAGGCCTAAAAACAACACAAAACAATTTGCCCCTATAGTTAGATTAGGGGAAGTTTTAGAACTTTCTTTTGATGATTTAGATGCTGACAACAAAGAATATCAGTATAAAATTGAACACATGACGCATGATTGGAAACCTAGTAGCATAACACCAAATCAATACATAAATGGATTTGATGAGAATGAAATTATCAACGTTAACAATTCATTTAACACCTTACAAGCTTACACTCATTATTCAGTGAATATACCAAATCAAAATACTGTGATTACTAAAAGTGGTAATTATTTAATTTCTGTTTTAAATGATGATTATGAAGTTGTTTTTTCAAGACGCTGTGTTTTTTACGAAGATATTACGAGTGTTGGTGTTGCCGTTTTTAGAAGCAGAAATACAAAATCAAACAAAAAAAAGCAAACAGTTCAGTTTTCAGTTAACCACCCAAATTTATCAATAAATAATACTGCTCAAGAAATAAATGTTTCCGTAATTCAAAATCACAATTGGAATACCTCCATTAACAATATTCAACCAGTTTTTATCAAACCTCAACAATTAATTTACAACCACACTTTTAAAACAAATTTTTGGGGAGGAAATGAATTTTTAAATTTTGATAGTAAGCACATTCGTAATACTAGCTTAAACATTGCAAGAACCGAACGAAAAGATATATACAACACCTACTTATACATAAACGAACCTAGAGCTGACAAAATATATACATATAACCCAGATATTAATGGTCAATTTGTTATTAGAACAGTAGAAGCAAATGATTCTAATACAGAAGCCGACTATTCTTTAGTTCATTTTTCTTTAGATGCTTTTAAACCATACAAAAGCAAAGATGTATATGTTTATGGTGCTTATAACAATTATCAATTAAACGAAGAAAACAAAATGAAGTATGATGTCATTGATAGGACTTATAAAGCTTCAATTTTATTTAAACAAGGATTTTACAACTACAGTTACACAACCTTAAACAAAAATAATAGTGTTAACCTGGACGAAATTGATGGGTCTTTTTTTCAAACGGAAAATGAATACACTGTAATTATATATTACAAACCTTTTGGTGAGATTTACGATAGGGTTATTGGTGTTGGAAATGGTTATTTTAACCAAAACAGGTAATTATTAAAAACTCAAGTTATTTAAATCTTAAAAAAAGCTTATATTTAAAACATGTTTCAACAAATAACCAAAGGTATAAAAATCTCTGTGAAAACCATTTTCAATGGTAAAGTTCGTCGGGGTTATGATGAATATTTTGCTTTTAGTTATTATATTTCAATTGAAAACAATTCTAGAGAAACAGTACAATTACTAGAACGTTATTGGATTATTTTTGACGCACTTAACAATACTGAATTTGTAGAAGGTGAAGGTGTCGTTGGTGAAACCCCTATTTTAAAACCAAATGAAGGTTATAATTATAGATCAAACTGTTTTTTACTATCGAACACAGGCGCAATGAAAGGAGATTATAAAATGATTAACCTTGATACTTCAGAAGAATTTTTAGTTACCATACCAACTTTTCAACTAACCACAACGCCTACTTTAAATTAATGTTTAAAAAAAATAAAACTATCACGGTTAAAGACATGAATTGTCTAAACTGCGGACATCCTTTTAATGGTTATGAGAAATTTTGTCCGGATTGTGGGCAATCTAATAAAGGAAAAAAAATTACTCTAAAAAGTTTTATTAGTGAAGTATTTGCTGGATTTATTTCTTGGGATGCTAAATTTTGGAAAACAATAATTCCTTTACTGATTAAACCAGGTAAAGTATCTAAAGATTATATTGATGGCAAAAGAAGCAGATATTCTAATCCTTTCAGATTCTATATTACTACATCGATTATTTTCTTTTTGGTTTACGGAGGAATAAATTCTTATGAAAAATTTCAAAAATTTAATAGTGAGCCAACAAAAGAAACCACTAACATCTTAAAAGTAAACAAAAAAGATGTTGATATTGACTCATTAAAAAACGCAATAGACAAACAACTTAACAACCCCTTTATACCAATTGACTCTCTTAAAAGAAGAGAGATTTTAAACCAAATAGAAAGAGAAGCTAAAGATACAACGAGTAATCAATTTGGTCAATTTTCATTTGGTGGAGATTCAAGAATTGACAAACTTATTTCTTTCTTAAAAAGAAAACCAAACGCAAGGACAAATGAAGCTTTAGATAGCCTCAAATTTGAAAAGAATTTTGTTAATCGATTTTTATATGATAGAGCTAAAGTTGCAAACTCTCTTGCTGTAGATAGAGGAGCTTGGGATAAATACATTAAAGAAGTCCTTTCTTACGGGTCAATTTCTTTATTTATTTTTCTACCGATATTTACTCTCTTTTTTAAACTATTCTATATTAGAAAAAGATATACCTATGTTGAACATTTAATCTTTGTTTTTCATACGCAAACAGTATTCTTCTTACTACTAACAATTTATGTAGTGCTAGAGTTTTTTACAAAAAACTCACAAGAATTGCTATTTGTTTTACTTTTTGCATTATACCTTTTTATTGCTATGAAAACATTTTATAAACAAGGATATTTTAAAACATTTATTAAATTTTCTATGATTAATTTTATGTTTTTAATTTTCGCTACAATCAGTTCGGTTTTATTAGCTTTAATAACCTTTGCTATAATTTAATATTTAAAGTAAATCTATATAACTCATTTTAATATCATCCGTTTCTTTTCTCACTGAAGTAACACTAACGGTTTGCACACGAGAACGCTTCATTTTTAATGATATTTCTGGACTCCCTTTAGTTTCATCTTGATGAAATTTTAAAATATCTTTTTGTTTAAAAATTTTATTCTCACCTAACCAATCAGCAAACCAATCGCGACGCAACTGCTTCATTTCTTCATTATACAGGGTAGATGAAGACCAAATTTTAGGTTTATCGTCTAATTTTTCAAAATATTTTTGTGTTCCATCCCAAACCAGCTCATATGCTTTTAAACTCATAGCCCAATCAACTAAAACAATCGTAAAAGGTTCTATTCCATCAAAATCAAAGTGATTTATAATCTCAACAGGATTATCAACTTTTAATAATTGCTTTACAATTACACCTCTACTCATTCGATAACTCTCAGCTCTTTTATGCTTTGCAAACCCTCCGTTTAATAGACAAATCAGTCGTTTTTTTTCAGACAAACCAATCCAAGTTCCTCCAGCTAATTCATCTTTCGGGTAAGTTAATTTCACCCCCTCCTCTTCATATACTTTTGGTGATATTGTATTTCGTTTCGGATCTTCATCTCTATTTGATGTTAATATAAAATCATCACTCGCTAAAGGCAAATAAGTTACCGTGCACATATTGTATTTATTTTTGATAAATTGAGAGGTAAAAACAACTTAGTTTTTACTAAAATAAGTGTTAACTTTGTACCGCAAAATAATCTAAGATTTTTTTGATAAAGTAAACTTATTAATCTTTTACAAATTAATAGTATTTGATTTTGTTTTTTACTTTTTAACAAAATTTTTTTAACACACAAACAACACCTTAAAATGGCAAGAGGATTTTTTAATATTCCTAAAGCAGTAAACGAACCTGTTAAAGGATACGCTCCTGGATCACCAGAAAGAGAAGAATTATTAGCAATGTACAAGAGTATGTTTAATAGCAATATTGACGTACCAATGCACATTAATGGAGAAGAAATTAGAACAGGAAACACTAAAAATATTACTCCTCCACACGATCATAAACACATAGTTGGTCAATACCATACTGCAGACAAATCTCACGTAGATGCTGCAATAGCTACTGCTTTAGATACAAGAGAAGCTTGGTCTTCTGTTTCTTGGACAGAAAGAGCATCTATCTTTTTAAAAGCTGCCGAATTATTAGCAGGACCTTATAGAGCAAAAATGAATGCTGCAACAATGATTGCGCAATCTAAAAACGTACATCAAGCAGAAATTGATGCGGCTTGTGAAATGATTGATTTCTTCCGTTTTAACGTAGAATTCATGATTGATATTTTTAAAGAGCAACCAGAATCTGCTCCTGGAATATGGAATCGTGTTGAATACAGACCACTAGAAGGATTTGTATACGCAATTACTCCTTTTAACTTTACATCTATTGCCGCAAATTTACCAGCAGCAGCAGCTTTAATGGGTAACGTTGTAGTTTGGAAACCATCTGATCATCAAGCATATTCTGCACAAGTAATTGTTGATTTATTTAAAGAAGCTGGTTTACCTGACGGTGTAATAAACGTTATATATGGTGACCCAGTAATGATTACCGATACTGTATTGGCTTCTCCAGATTTTTCTGGATTACACTTTACCGGATCTACACATGTTTTCAAAAACTTATGGAAACAAATAGGTGAGAACATTCACACCTACAAAACATACCCAAGAATTGTTGGAGAAACTGGTGGAAAAGATTTTATCTGGGCTCATAACTCAGCAAATCCTTTACAAGTAGCTACAGGAATTACTAGAGGTGCTTTCGAATACCAAGGTCAAAAATGTTCAGCAGCTTCACGTGCTTACATTCCTGCTTCTATTTGGGAAGAAGTTAAAGGTCATTTAATTACTCAAACAAGTGAGTTAAAAATGGGATCTCCAGAAGACACTAATAACTTTATAAATGCAGTTATTCATGAAGGTTCTTTTGACAAAATTGCTAAATATATTGACGCTGCAAAAGCTGATGCTGACGCTGAAGTAATTATTGGTGGTAATCACGATAAATCTAAAGGATACTTTATCGAGCCTACAGTAATTTTAGCAAAATCTCCAAAATACGCAACTATGTGTACTGAGTTATTCGGACCAGTAATTACTATTTACGTATATGAAGATGCTGAATGGGAAGCTTCATTAAAATTAGTTGATGAATCTACAGAATACGCTTTAACTGGTGCTATTTTCTCTACTGATAGATATATTGTTGAAAAAGCTTCTAAAGCTTTAGAAAACGCAGCAGGAAACTTTTATATTAATGACAAACCAACAGGTGCTGTTGTAGGACAACAACCATTTGGAGGAGCTAGAGCCTCTGGAACAAATGATAAAGCTGGTTCTCCTCAAAATTTATTACGTTGGACTTCTGTTCGTTTAATAAAAGAAACATTTGTTACTCCAACAGATTATAAATACCCTTTCTTAGGATAATTTTATTTTCTTTATAGATATTAAAAGCAACCTCAAAAATGAGGTTGCTTTTTTATTTAAAAACCTAAACTAACTTCTGCTATATTTAGATAACATTAAATACAAATCAATAAAAAACACAATGTACTAATTACTTATATTATTCATAAAATACTTAGCTGAATTAAAACAAAAAAACTAGTTATACTTATTTGACAATTGTCAAGTATATTTAATTATATAGTTCATTCCTTTGTACAAAACACTCAGTAATGAACATAAAAATAACAGAATTATCTGCCACAGAAATAGCTTTTAAAGTAAAGAACAAAGAAATTTCTGTTCTAGAAACCGTAAACGCTTTTTTAAAACGAATCGAAAAAATAAACCCAATAGTTAATGCCATTTGTGAACTACGCAAAAAAGAAGACCTTCTTAATGAAGCTCGTAAAAAAGACACCTTACTTGAAAAAGGAAAACAAACAGGATTATTATTTGGTGTTCCAATTACTATTAAAGATAGCATACAGGTAAAAGGGTTAAAAAATTCAAACGGTGACCCTATGTTAAAAAATTATATTGCCACCGAAGATGCCGAATTAGTTAAAAGACTAAAAAATGAAGGAGCTATTATAATTGGAAAAACCAATATCGCTCTTTTTTGCATGGATTGGCAAAGCTCCAATTTTTGGAATGGACAAACTAATAACCCTTATGACATAACAAGAGTAGCTGGTGGAAGTTCTGGTGGTTCAGCTGCAGCCATTTCATCTAATTTAAGTGCCTTAGACCTAGGTGCAGACGCTGGGGGTTCAGTAAGAATACCTGCTCATTTCAATGGTATTTGTGGATTAAGACCCACAGAGAACTATCTTTCAAATAGAGGTCATGTAAAAGCACCTAAAAAACCTCAAGGAAGAAGGCATATTATAACCCCTGGACCTTTTGCTAAAAATGTAGACGACTTAATATTAATGATGAAAGTACTTGGAAATAATGCTAAATACCGTCTTCCAGAGCTCCCTAATATTGATTTTAATCATTCGCAGTGGGATAAACAACCTTTAAATATTGCCTACTCAAATACCATAAATAATTCAGAAATTGATAGTGAGTATTTAAACTTATTCAAAAAATTTATTACCAAAATAAAAGGAGAATCACATAATTTTCAAATAGATCATCCTAAATATGATGAAGATAAAGCGTATTTAGAATGCAATAAACTCATTGGTTTCGAAATTGGAGTTAATTTTCCAAAAGCCCCATTATTAAGTACCTTTATGTATTCTTTTTTTAGATTAAAATATAAAGATCATTTATGGGCAAAAGGAATGGCTTTAGGCCCAAATTTATCAAACGCTAAATATGCAAAAACAATAGACTATAAAGATCAATTTTCTGAAATATATGATGCTTTTTTAACTAAATATGACATTTGGATAACACCAGTTTGTTCAATGGAGGCTTATAAACATCAAAAAGCAGGAAAACCATTTGTAATAAACGGCAAAAAAATACCATATACAAAAGCTTTAGCTTCATTTGTATTTACTACAGGATTTTCAGGACATCCAATAGTTGTTATTCCAATAGAAAAAAAACAAAATGGAATGCCGGTAGGGATTCAAATTCATTCTCGAAAATGGACTGATCGAAAATTATTAGATATTGCTAAATATTTTGAACAATTTACTGAAGGATTTCAAGCTCCTCAAATAAAAGGAATTCTTAAACCATAAAAGAGTATAGTAATTAACACAAAAGAATGCTTTATCCTAAAACTTATTATAGTTTTAACATACTTAAAGAACAACCCAGATACTCAGATATTGCATAAATACTCACTAGAATAAAAAACAACTTCAAATAAAGTTGTTTTTTATTCTTATGTTAACCTCCATTACCTTTCGCTAACCTTGAATATTAATTATTTAAACTAATTCGATTTTCATATTTAAATACAACCATTTAGTTGGCACATTATCTGATTTTCCGTTAACAATTAAATCATAATCAATACCCCAATCAAATAAATTTACTTGCCCTTCTAAAACTAATCTGGTTGCTGTTTGTTGATATGAATTACGAATTCCCGTAGCATATAACTTCACTTCTTTTTCTATCCCTTTTATTGACATTATACCATTAATTTGATACCAGTCTAATCCCATAGTATATACATTGGTAGATTTAAATATAATTTTCTCATCATTTTCTCCAACAAACAATCCAGAGGTTCGAACTTTAGGAGTTAATTCTTTCGCTCTACAAACATTAAATGTATTTGGATCAACTTCAAACGAAATCACCACGTTTTCCAACGGATTCCCTAAATCTAATCGAACAGGGTAATTTACTTTCAAATTATTTACTACTCCTGTAAATGGAGTACTACAATGTCCGTGAGTGACAAAAAAATTCATTGTTTTTGCCTCTTTACATACTGTTTCTTTTATTGCTTCAACTTTATTTTCTTCTGGTATGGTTTTAGTATAACCACTTACAATAACCACTATTACCAATACAAGTAACAATAAAACACTCTTTTTAATTTTGCTCATAATAATACATTTAATATTTCTACAAAAATAGATTGAGCACCTTGTAAAATATGTGAATCAAATGTAAAAAAAGTGTAAAATGACCTTAAAAAAGACTCAAAACAATCAATTAAAACACTAATAAGCAAGTAATTAATTTTTATTATATTTGAGATATAAAGTACATTCTTATTCCCCCAATAAATGGAAAACTTAAATCAACACTCTCAAGTTTTAGGACTTCGTAAAGCAAAACACTTTTTAAGAAGAACCTCTTTTAACTATACCAAAGAAACTTTAAATGAATTCGCTTCGTTAACTGCTGAACAAGCTTTTAATAAAATCACAGTTACACAAGTTAATATTTGGTCAGAACCTTACGATCATTTACCTAATGGAAATCCTGATGGTAATTGGACCTCATCTACAACACCACCTAATCAATTTGATGGACAAACAAGAAAAAGAAGAATAATTACTAGCTGGTGGTGGTACAATGGGATACATCAAAACTCATTGCTTCAAAAATTAACTTTTTTTCTACACACCTCTTTTACCGTAGCTAAAGATAGTGGTACTGGCGCATCTACTTACTTTTTTGACCATCTAAGATTGTTAGAAAAATATGCTTTTGGTAATTTAAAAAGTTTAGCAAAAAAAATCACTTTTGATAATGCAATGCTAAACTATTTAGACAACACTCAAAACAATGCAAATAACCCAAATGAAAATTACGCCCGAGAGTTTTTAGAGTTATTTACAATTTTAAAAGGACCTCAAATAGGAACTGGAAACTACACTAATTATACTGAATTAGATGTACAACAAACCGCCAAAGTTTTTTCTGGTATAAAAATTCAAGGAGACAGAAGTATTATTGACAGCGATACCAACTTACCTAAAGGAAGAATAGCAATAAACCAACACGATAAAAACGATAAAAAATTTAGCACCGCCTTTGATGAGCAAGTTATTGAAGGAAAAGATACTGAAGCAGGTATAAACCAAGAACTTGATTTATTTGTTGAAATGGTATTTTCAAAAGATGCTACAGCAATATCGTTTTGTAGAAAGCTATATCGTTTTTTTGTAAAAAGTGAATGGAATGATGAAATTGAAAATAACATTATAAAACCTTTAGCTACTGAATTAAAAAACAATAACTACGAAATATTTCCTACTGTAAAAAAATTAATTACTTCTAATCATTTTTTTGATGCGAGTGATGGTAATCCTAATGATGAAATAATTGGAAGTATTATTAAAAGCCCTTTACAGTTAATAACAGAAACTATTTCTTTCTTTAAACTAGAAATTCCAGATCCAATTAATAATACTTCTGAGTTTTATACATTTTTTAATTTTATACACAATTCTTATTTAACAGCTGCCGGAATGAGTCTTTGGTCTCCAGATTCTGTTGCTGGTTACCCAGCTCATTATCAAGAACCAGACTTTGATCGTCACTGGTTTTCATCAAACACTGTACTTTCTCGTTATAAAATGATAGAAAGCTTAATTATAGGAAGAAATTTAATTGGTAATAATAGTAGAATTCAAACATCTTTAAATAGTCCTGAATTTATAAAAAATAACATTACAAATGCTTCAGATGCTATTGGTTTAATAACTGAACTAAGTGATTACTTATATCCTGAAAGTATTAGCGAAGAAAGAAAAAATTACTTTGCTGAAAACTTACTTGAAGGTTTTCCCGCTTATTATTGGACCAACGCTTGGTCTCAATACATTAACGGAGGTGATGATATGGTGGTTAAAACCAGATTAGACTCCTTGTTTATAAGAATGATTAATGCTCCTGAATTTCAATTAATGTAACAATTCCCCCGATATGAAACGTAGAAACTTTATAAAATTAGCATCCACTGCATCAGCAATAGGTCTTATGCCTTTTGAACTAAGAGCAATGTTAAAAACCGTTGATATTGCTAATTGTGGTGATTTATCTAACAGAAAATTAGTTTTAATAAATTTAGCAGGTGGTAACGATGGATTAAACACTATTATTCCAATAAATATATACGATCAATACGCCAATTTAAGACCTACTTTAAAAATACCTGAATCTGGTAACAACGCATATATAAAACTAGACAATAGCTTAAATGATAATCAACAAATAGGGTTACACCCTGCTTTAACAGGTTTTAAATCTTTGTACGATGCCGGTACTTTACGAATCTTACAATCTGTAGGGTATCCTTCGCAAAATAAAAGTCATTTTGCTTCTAGAGATTTATACTCTACCGGTAACGATGGAAATAATTGGGGTAATGGTAATAATTCTGGATGGATTGGACGATTCATAGAAAAACATTATTCTGATGATTTAAGCGAAAACTACCCTATGGGAGTTCAAATAGGCTCTAGTAAAACAGCCTTGGGTTTTCATGGTGAAGACGAACACGGTTTGTCAATTAATATTTCTGGTCAAGACCCAGCAGGTTTTTACACCAAATTAAATGGTTTAGGAGGAGAAGCACCAACCAACTTACCAGATTCTGATTTTGGTAAAGAACTCGATTATATTATCAATGTAAACTCTTTATCTAACAAATATTCTCAATCAATCTCAAACGCTTTTAACAATGGTAAAAATGATAAAACTTACGATGATACAGATTTATCAAACCAATTAAAAACTGTTGCTAGATTAATTAGCGGAGGCTTAAAATCTAAAATATACATGGTGCGTATTGGTGGATTTGATACTCATAATAGTCAAGTTCAAGGTAGCGGAGATATACAAGGAAAACATTACGATTTACTTAACACTGTTTCTTCATCAGTTAAAAATTTTGTTGATGATTTAAAATCTCAAAACTTAGGAAATGATGTTGTTGGTTTAACTTATTCTGAATTTGGTAGAAAAGCAAAAGAGAATGGAAATTTCGGAACAGATCATGGAGAAATAGCTCCGATGTTTGTTTTTGGTGAACCTGTAAACGGAGGTGTATCTGGTAATAATGTAGATTTATCTGAAGCAACTTCTAATAACAATTATCAAATAAAAACAGTTCAGTATGATTATCGTCAAACATTTGGTACGCTTTTACAAGACTTTTTAGGCGCAAGTGATTTGGTAATTGATAACGCTTTTTTCAACAACACAACTAGTGAAAGTTTTACAAAATCGAAAATAAATGAACTTTTAAAAGATACACATTCTGTAGCTAAAAATTGTATCGCTCCAGTTGATCCTATTAAAACAAACAACGGTGATAAGGAGTGGACGTTATTTCCGAATCCTTTTAAAGAAATAATCTTCTTGAGTTCTAATACAGGTATTAAAAGCGGACAATACAAAGTAACAAGTGTTTCTGGTAAAATAGTTGGTCAGGGTAACTTTAATGAAGTTAATGGAAACATCAGTTTAAGTATTAAAAATTTATCATCAGGAGTATATATTATTCATATTTACTCAAACGTTCGTACCGAATTCCACAAAGTATTTCATTTATAAATAGCATTTTAAAATATTAACTATAATCTAAAAAACTATCTGACTACCTTTGCAAAAAAAAAGAATCAATGCAATTTTCAGAATTACCTCTTAATAACGCTATTTTAAAAGCACTTACAGAAGACAAATATCACAGACCTACATTGGTTCAAGAAAAAGTGATTCCTTTAGTGTTAGATCAAAAAGATGTAATTGTTGCAGCACAAACAGGTACTGGTAAAACTGCTGCTTTTGCTTTACCAATTATACAACAGTTAGCAAAAGAACAAGATTCTGAAAAAGGAGGAAAAAAAATAAAAGCTTTAATAATTAGTCCTACGCGTGAGCTAGCGATACAAATAGAAGAAAGTTTTAAAACCTATTGTAAATACACTAATTTAAGAACTACAGCTGTTTTTGGTGGAATGTCTACCAAACCACAAAAAGATGTTTTAACTAAAGGAGTAGATATATTAATTGCAACTCCAGGACGTTTTATAGATTTACACAAACAAGGAAGTATTGATTTACGCTTACTTAAAACCTTTGTTTTAGATGAAGCTGATTTAATGCTAGACATGGGTTTTATTAAAGATGTTAAAACTATTGAAGAACTCTGTCCACGTAAAAAACAAACTTTATTATTTTCAGCAACAATGCCTGATAAGGTGAACGATTTAGCAAAATCAATGTTGCGAAATCCTGAAAAAGTAAATATTATTCCTACTGAAAAAACTGAAAACAATATTGGTCAACTTTTATACTATACGCCTAAAAAGAATAAAGTTGATTTATGCTTACACTTATTACGAAACACAATTAATGGACGTATTATTATCTTTAGACGTACTAAGTTTGGTGTTGACAAACTTGAAAACACTTTACATAAAAATGGGTATAAAATAACTAGTATACATGGAGATAAAACACAAGCATTACGTAACGAAGCAATTGATCTTTTTAAAAACAATAAGGTTAATATTTTAATTGCTACTGATGTTGCAGCTCGTGGAATTGACATTAGTAAAGTAGATGCTGTTATCAATGTTGATTTACCTAATGTGCCAGAAACATACGTACATAGAATTGGAAGAACTGGTAGAGCAGGAAAATCTGGTATTGCTTTTTCATTATGTAGTGAGGATGAAACTTCATACATTAAAGCGATTCAAGAATACACAAAAAGACCTATAAAAATTATTGAAGACCATCCTTTTGCTTTAGTAAAACCAAAAAAGAAAAAACAACCAAACACAGTTAGTAAGCACAAAAAAGGACGTAAATCTGAAGCTTCTAAAAAAAATAAAAAACGCTGGTATTAACCTTTAATATAAATTAATAAAATGCTCCGATAACAAAATACTATCGGAGCATTTTTCTTCAAATCAATTATTAATCGTAATATTGCAATATAAAAATTAAGCAATGGGATTAACTAAATCTGAAATATTTACACCTCAACAAAACACAATTGCCAAAGTAGCAAAAGTCTTAGGACATCCTGCTAGAATTGCTATTCTGCAACATTTAGCAAAAATAAACTCATGTGTTTGTGGAGATTTAGTTACTGAAATAGGATTAGCACAACCAACTATTTCTCAACACTTAAAAGAATTAAAAAACTTAAATATTATTAAAGGTAATATTGAAGGAACTAGTGTTTGTTATTGTATTGATGAAGAAAATTGGAAAGAAATAAAAACATTACTGTTCAATTTTTTAGATCTCGATATCAAATCATCTACTTGCGGTTAACAAAAAACTTAAACACAACAATCGTAGTATTACGATAAAAAACAAATAAATTATGAAATTATCAGAAATCAAAAATCATTTAGCTTCATTAAAAACGATTGCTTTTCAATTACCAAATGGCGATTTAGTACCGAATCACTTTCATGTAACTGAAGTAGGTAGAATAACTAAAAACTTTATTGATTGTGGTGGAACAGTAAGAAATGAAGAAGTTGTGAATTTTCAATTATGGGAAGCTAATGATTATGATCATAGATTACACCCAGAGAAACTGGTTCATATTATTAAATTATCTGAGAAAACTTTAAATATCGCTGACTTAGAGATTGAAGTAGAGTACCAAGGAAGTACAATTGGTAAATACGGATTAGATTTCGATGGAAAAAACTTCTTATTAACCACTAAACAAACAGATTGTTTAGCAAAATCAGAATGTGGTATTCCACAAGAAAAACCAAAAATGAAACTATCTGAATTACAAAATCAATCTTGCGCTCCAAATTCTGGTTGTTGTTAAATATCAAAAAATATGGAAACATTAAAAACAATACTTTTTCCTGAAATAACTGAAAACATTTTAAATCTAACGGATAAAACTTCTGAGGAAAGAAAACAAACACTTCAACCTCTTATAGATTATATTCAAGAAAAATTGAATTCAAAGCAAGCAATTAACTTAAATTTTATTTGTACTCATAATTCTCGAAGAAGTCATTTATCTCAAGTTTGGGCACAAACAATTGCACATAATGTAAACATCCCTAATTTATTTTGTTATTCAGGAGGTACAGAAACAACAGCAATGCATCCAAATTCGGTAAAAGCACTATCGAAAAGTGGATTTAAAATTCAACAATTATCAGAAGATAAAAATCCTATTTATGGTATAAAATATGCAGGAGACAATCTACCTATAATTGGATTTTCTAAGAAATTTGACGATGACTTTAATCCAACTTCGAATTTTTGTGCAATTATTACATGCTCGCAAGCTGATGAAGGTTGTCCGTTTATATCTGGAGCCGAAAAAAGAATTCCTATTACTTTCGAAGATCCTAAAGTATACGATAATACACCTTTAGAAGAAGAAAAATATTTAGAACGCAGTTTACAAATTGCTTCCGAAATGCTATACGTATTCTCTTCAGTTAAGTAATTACCCTTTAAATTTCATTGGTAAATGAACAACTTTTTTAGTTTCAAAAAAGTCTTCTTCATAAAAACTAGGTAAATCATAGATAGTAGCAGAAGTATATTTTGCTAACTCTTCAGACAAATCACCACCTTTTAAATACAGAATACCGTTTTTTAAATCGTGGTTTTGTTTTTTGTTTATTTTACCTTTTGTCCATCCAACAAAAGTTTCCATCTGTGCTACTGCTCTACTAACAATAAAATCGTAAGTATCTTTTACCTCTTCTACACGACCGTGCGTAGTTTTAACATTTTCCAACCCTAAGCCTTCAGCAACTTCGTTTACAACTTTTATCTTTTTACCAATAGAATCTACTAAATGAAATTGCACTTCGGGAAATAAAATTGCTAACGGAATTCCAGGAAAACCTCCTCCGGTACCAACATCCATTACCTTAGCTCCATCTTTAAACTCCATTACTTTAGCTATACCTAACGAATGTAATACATGACGTAAATACAATTCATCGATATCTTTACGAGAAACAACATTAATTTTTAAATTCCAATCCTTATAAAGTTCTTGTAACTTAGAAAACTGTTCTATTTGAGTTTCTGTTAAATTCGGAAAGTATTTCGTTATAATTTTCATGAAGTAAATTTTACGCTGCAAAAATAAAAAACAAATTGATAATAGCAGTTTATCTAACAAAAGATATATTTCTTGTTAAAAAAACACACATCAGCAATAACCATCGAGTAAAAACGTTTATTTTTGCGACTTATAATGAACAATATAATGAAAACAGTAAACTTCTCTAGAATAGATAAAGCTAAGTTTTTCAGAACTTTAAACAAACGAGTTAATACTTATTTTAAGGAGAATAATATAAAACGTACTGGTAATTGGAAGCTATACTCAAAAGCTATTATTATGTTTGCTATATTCATAATTCCTTTTGTAGTAATTTTAACTGTTGATATGTCTCAGTGGATTAAACTAGCACTTACCGTGTTAATGGGTATAGGAATGGCTGGTATAGGAATGAATGTAATGCATGATGCTAACCACGAATCTTTTTCTAAAAGAAAATGGGTTAATAAATTAATGGGAAGCAGCATTTATATTTTAGCGGGTAATGTTTACAACTGGAAAGTACAACACAATGTATTACATCATACATATACCAACATTAAAGAGCATGATGAGGATATTGATGCTGGTAGAATAATTCGTTTTTCTAAACATTCTCAATGGTTATGGATTCATAAATTTCAAAAATACTACTCAATTTTCTTATACGGACTATTAACAATTAATTGGGCTATTACTACCGATTTTAAACAAATGAGATCGTATTTAAAAAGAAAATTATCATATGGTGAATTTCCAAATCCAGCTACCGAGTGGACTAAATTAGTAATCTCTAAAATAGCTTATTACTCACTTTGGTTAGTTTTACCAATTGCTATAATGAATATCGTTTGGTGGAAAGTATTAATAGGTTTTTTTGTAATGCATTATACTGCTGGTATTATTCTAAGTGTTGTTTTTCAATTAGCACATATTGTACCGAAAACAGAAATGCCTTTACCAGATGAAAATGGTAATATGAAAAATACTTGGGCAATACATCAACTATACACAACAGCAAACTTCGCTCCTAAAAATTGGTTAATTAATTTTTATACAGGAGGGTTAAATCATCAAGTAGAACATCATATTTTTCCACATATTTCTCATGTTCATTATAATAAATTAGCTAAAATTGTTAAAGATACAGCTAAGGAATTCAATCTTCCTTATAATGAATACAAAACAACACGAAAAGCTATTATAGAGCATTTTAATCATTTAGCTGAATTAGGAAAAAAACCATTAGAATTAGCATAAACAACACACAACAATAAACAACACAATGTCAAACGCATTATCAAACAGAATTAACAATTTACCAATATCTCAAACTTTAGCAATGGCTGCTAAAGCAAGAGAATTAAAAGGACAAGGTAAAGATATTATTAGTTTAAGCTTAGGAGAACCTGATTTTAACACTCCTGATTTTATTAAAGACGCTGCTATTGAAGCTGTGAACCAAGATTATAATTCATATACTCCTGTTGATGGATATGTAGAATTAAAAGAAGCTATCTGCGAAAAATTTAAACGCGACAATGGTTTAACATACAAACCAAATCAAATTGTAGTTTCTACAGGAGCAAAACAATCAATAGCTAACATTGCTCAAGTTTTATTAAATCCTGGCGATGAAGTTTTATTACCTGCACCATATTGGGTAAGTTACTCAGCAATTGCAATGCTTTGTGAAGCTAAGTTTACTGAAATTCCTTCTTCTATTGATACGGATTTTAAAATTACTCCAGCTCAATTAGAAGCAGCAATTACTCCAAAAACAAAAATGATTTTCTTTAACTCACCAAACAATCCTAGTGGTTCTATTTATTCAGAAAAAGAATATAGAGCTTTGGCTAAAGTTTTAGAAAAGTATCCTGATATTTATATTTTATCTGATGAAATATATGAACACATAAACTACGGAACAAAACCTTTCAGTTTTGCTGCTATCAAGAACATGTACGATCGTACTATTACTGTAAATGGTTTAGCAAAAGCATTTGCTATGACTGGTTGGAGAATTGGTTTTATTGGTGCTCCAGAATGGATTGCTAAAGCTTGTACTAAAATGCAAGGTCAAATTACATCTGGTACTAATTGTATTGCTCAACGTGCTGCAATTACTGCTGTTTTAGCAGAACCAAGTAAAGTACAGTACATGGTAGATGAATTTAAAATACGTAGAGATATTGTTTTAGATTTATTAGGAAATATCGAAGGTTTTAAATTAAATATTCCTGAAGGAGCATTTTACATTTTCCCAGATATCTCTGCTTTTTTCGGAAAAACTATAAAAGGAAAAGAAATTAAAAACGCTAGCGATTTCTCTATGCTTTTATTAGAAGAAGCAAACGTAGCTACAGTTACTGGTGATGCTTTTGGTGCTCCAGCATGTATTCGTATGTCTTATGCAGCATCTGAATTACAATTGCGCGAAGCTGTAAAAAGAATTAAAGAAGTTTTAAGTTAAAAACTCACTTTATCATATTCTAAAATCTCATAACCTTTGGTTGTGAGATTTTTTTATTTAAAAAACAATTAACACTAAAGCAATAGCAAACATCGAAATTTTTAAAACAGTTGCTGTTTCACTATACAATTTAGCACGATTCTTTTTTAAACGATTCTTAATTCTAAATACTGATTGTGATTTAATTGACTGAATATTCTGTCTAATTTCTTGTTTATAAGTTGAAGTTAAAATTCCTCTTTCTAAAACTAAAGTATTTACTGCTGATTTCATAATTATTTGTTTAATTGATTACATCTATTCGACGTATATCAAATAAAAATGTTACATCAATTTCAAAACATAAAACACAAATAATCGACTAAAAAAACATACTAAAATTGTCAATAATACAGTAAAATCAGTTTACTGAAATCGATTAAAAAACCAAAAACACAACTTCTTTTTACAAAAAATTTTAACAGTTTTTAACTAAAAAATTCAAATTTAAAACGGCACTTTAATCAACTTTTTACGCTTTTTCTTCTTCAATTTTTTCAAATACAATACTTTTTTATCATAATCGATAAATGCTTTTCCGCTTTCTAAAATATCAGCGCCAATAATTCCATCAACTTTTTCAGCATCATGTTGAGTTAACGCTGTATTTACATGCGTTAAATCAAACAACACCAAATTACATTGATTAGTAGACCATTTACCAATCTTTAAAGAATTATTATCAGACTTTTGAGTTTCCATATCAGTAGCTCCAGCCCCAGCTGCTTTCACTTCACTTTCTTCTGATATCAAATTAAAACGTTCAATTAAATCTATTCCTACACAAGAATTTGACGCGCCTGTATCTAAAATAAACCTTCCTTTAACACCGTTTATTTCTGCTTTAAGTTCTAAATGATTCGTTACCATTTTCTTAAGCTTTATTTTAATGTATTTCTTTTTTCGTAATACTTTTTTCAAACTTGCCATTTCTTGTACTTTTGCTTGCTGTAAACAAAAATACGTCATTACAAACAAAGTAAAGTAATCTTTTATTATGATTACTAAGATTTGATTTGTAGCCAGAAACCTAACAAAAATGATTACCGATACACATACGCATTTATATTCAGAACAGTTTGATGAAGACAGAAACGAAATGATACAACGAGCAAAAGACGCTGGAATTTCTCGTTTTTTTATTCCTGCAATCGACAGCTCTTACACACAAAGAATGCTCGATTTAGAAGAAAAATATCCAAACGATGTGTTTTTAATGATGGGTTTACACCCAACTTATGTAAAAGAAAATTACAAAGAAGAATTAGCACTTGTAAAAAACTGGATTGATAAGCGCAACTTTTATGCTATTGGAGAAATAGGTATTGATTTATATTGGGACAAAACTTTTATAAAAGAACAACAAGAAGCTTTTAGAACTCAAATACAATGGGCAAAAGAAAAAAAATTACCAATAGTAATTCATTGTCGTGATGCTTTCGATGAAATTTTTGAAGTATTAGAATCTGAAAAAGGAGATGATTTATTCGGTATTTTTCACTGTTTTACAGGAACTCTAGAACAAGCTAAAAAAGCTATTTCTTATAATATGAAATTAGGTATTGGTGGGGTTGCAACTTTTAAAAATGGTAAAATTGATAAGTTTTTAAATGAGATTGATATCAAGCATATTGTTTTAGAAACAGATTCGCCCTATTTGGCTCCAACTCCATATCGAGGAAAACGTAATGAAAGTAGTTATATAACTCAAATAGTTGATAAATTAGTTGACATTTATGATTTAACTTTCGATGAAATTTCGGAAATTACTACACGAAACTCAAAAGAAGTCTTTGGTGTCTAATTTACAAACTACGTATTACAAAACTCCAATAGGTACAGCAAAAATTGTAGGTGATAAAAATGGAATACAATCCGTTTCTGTTTTAGATGATGATATTGAGACCTCAATTGAAATCCCTATTTATTTACAAGATTGCGTAACTCAATTAGATGAATATTTTACTGGTAATAGAAAAAAGTTTGATTTAAAACTAAATCCGCAAGGAACCACTTTTCAACAATCTGTTTGGAAAGAGTTATTAAATATTCCTTTTGGTAAAAGTAGAACGTATTTAGAACAAACCAAACAACTAGGTAATCCAAAAGCAATTCGTGCAGTAGCTTCAGCTAATGGTAAAAACCCTATATGGATTATTATCCCGTGTCATCGCGTTATTGGTTCTGATGGTTCATTAACAGGATATGCTGGAGGAGTTTGGCGTAAAAAATGGTTACTAGAACACGAAAGTGGAAGTAAGCAACAAACACTTTTCTAAATCGTCATTGCGAGAAAGAATAACGAAGCAATCTTACTATTACTAATAAGGGATTGCTTCCTTTTAGTAGCAATGACTAAATCAATTTAAGTTCCTTTTTTCAATAAAAAACTTTTTCAATAAAAAACTACATTCTTCTTCTAAAACACCAGAAACAACTTTTGTTTTAGGATGTAACTTTGTATTTAATATACTAAAACCTAATTTTGGCTCACTAGCTCCGTGAACTATTTTTCCAATTTGAGTCCAATAACTTGCTCCGGCACACATTTGACAAGGTTCTAACGTGACATATAATGTACAATCTTTTAAATATTTTCCGCCTAAAAAGTCGGCTGCAGCAGTAAAAGCTTGCATTTCTGCGTGCGCAGTTACATCATTCAGTAACTCAGTTAAATTATGTGCTCTTGCAATTATTTGTTCTTTAAAAACAATGATTGCACCTACAGGAACCTCACCTTTATCAAAAGCAACCTCAGCTTCTTGCAAAGCTTTTTTCATAAAGTAAGTATCATCAAAAGGATTTATTTCCATTGTATTGAAGCGTTTTAAACAAAAGTACCTCAAATTAGTTATTTTTACCAAAATTTACGATTTGATTTCTATCAACATATCAGAAAATAAAAAAGTTTACTTTGCTTCCGATCAACATTTAGGAGCACCAACTGCTGAAGCTAGTTTTCCACGTGAACAAAAATTTGTGCAATGGTTAAATGAAATTAAAAAAGATGCTGAAGCTATTTTTTTATTAGGCGATTTATTTGATTTTTGGTTTGAATATAAAACAGTAGTTCCTAAAGGTTTTGTTAGAGTTTTAGGAAAACTTGCAGAGATTAAAGACAGCGGAATTCCTGTTTATTTTTTTGTAGGAAATCACGATTTATGGATGTCAGATTATTTTGAAAAAGAGTTAAACATACCTGTATATCATACTCCTCAAGAATTTAAAATTAACGGAAAAACATTGCTAATTGGTCATGGAGACGGATTAGGTCCGCACGATAAAGGTTATAAACGAATGAAAAAGGTGTTTACTTTCAAACCTTTTAAATGGATGTTTCGTTGGCTACATCCAGATTTAGGAGTTCGTTTAGGACAATATATGTCTGTAAAAAACAAACTAATTTCTGGTGATGAAGATGCAAATTTTTTAGGTGAAGAAAACGAATGGTTAGTGCAATATTGCAAACGTAAGCTAGAAACAAAACATTATGATTATTTTGTTTTTGGTCATCGTCACCTTCCTTTAGAAATTCAATTAAAAAAAAATAGTCAGTACATTAATACTGGAGATTGGGTGAAATACTTTACTTATGGAGTCTTTAAAAACAAAAAACTCGAATTAAAAAAACTTTAACATTTCATGTTTAAAAACTGATTTTATTTGTTAACTTTTTTTTAAATAATTTTCATTTTTGCTTTAACCTTACTTTAACAGCTGTTATTTTCTTATTATTGTAGCTTTGTTTCACAAAAAACTAATATATTTCAATTACTATGGATGTAGATGTAAGAGCTATAAATGAAAAAATAGAAAGAGAAAGCGCTTTTGTTGATTTATTAACTACAGAGATGAATAAAGTAATCGTAGGTCAGAAATACATGATCGAAAGATTACTAATTGGTCTTTTAGGTAATGGACATATTTTATTAGAAGGTGTTCCTGGGTTAGCAAAAACATTAGCCATAAACACATTATCAAAAGCAGTAGATGCAAGTTTTAGTCGTGTTCAATTTACACCAGATTTATTACCTGCCGACGTAGTAGGTACTATGATTTACAATGTAAAAGAAAATGATTTTGCAATAAAGAAAGGTCCAATATTTGCTAATTTCGTTTTAGCGGATGAGATTAACCGTGCGCCAGCTAAAGTTCAATCTGCTTTATTAGAAGCAATGCAAGAGCGTCAAATTACAATAGGTGATGAAACTTTTAAGTTAGACGAACCTTTTTTAGTAATGGCAACTCAAAATCCTGTTGAACAAGAAGGAACTTATCCTTTACCAGAAGCCCAGGTTGACCGTTTTATGTTAAAAACTGTTATTGACTATCCAAAATTAGAAGATGAGCAAATAATTATGCGTCAGAATTTAAATGGCGGTTTTGCTAAAGTAAACCCTGTTGTTTCTATTGAACAAATAATTAAAGCTCGAGAAGCTGTTAACGAAGTTTATATGGATGAGAAAATAGAAAAATATATTCTTGACATTATTTTTGCAACTCGTTATCCTGAAAGATACAATTTAGAGAAATTACAACCTTTAATTAATTTCGGGTCTTCTCCCCGTGGTAGTATTGCCTTAGCTAAAGCTGCAAAATGTTACGCTTTTATTAAACGTAGAGGTTATGTAATACCAGAAGATGTTCGTGCTATTGTAAATGATGTACTACGTCATAGAATAGGAATAACTTACGAAGCAGAAGCAGAAAATATTACCTCTATAGATATTATTAACTCAATTATAAACGAAGTACAAGTACCTTAAAAAAAATTAAAGAATAGCTAACCTTTAACTTTCCCCTACTACAAAAAAAGTTTTACCCCTTAAAAAGCTATTATGACATTTAAATTAACAACGTATAAAACGTTAAAAGGAACAAAAGAAATTTTACAATTAAAAAAGAAAAAAAGTACAGAAGCAATTGTTTACAAAGATAACACCCCTAGTTATTTCGTAGACTGTTTTGATTTAAAAACAGAATCTAATGTACTAATGAATAGTTTAGTATTATGTAAACAACGAAATATAAATGATGTAATACTAGAAATTGGAAAGAAGAACAATGTGAACTTGTCTGTTAAAGAAGCCCCTTTCTTTTCAATTGAAAAAAGTACAGTAGATACAGAAATGGAATTACCTCCGTTACCTGAAGATTGGTTAAATTAGAATGAATACAAAAGAATTACTAAAAAAAGTTCGTAAAATAGAGATTAAGACACGTCGTTTGTCTAATCATATATTTGGAGGAGAATACCATTCGACCTTTAAAGGTCGTGGTATGACTTTCTCTGAAGTTCGTCAATACCAATATGGTGATGACATTAGAGCTATTGATTGGAATGTTACTGCGCGCTATAACGAACCTTATATAAAAGTTTTTGAAGAAGAGCGAGAACTAACAATGATGTTAGTTATTGATATTTCTGGTTCAGAATTTTTTGGTACTTCTAATCAATTTAAAAAAGATACCGTTACCGAAATTGCAGCTACACTTGCTTTTTCAGCAATTCAAAATAATGACAAAGTTGGTTTGATTTTATTTTCTGATCAAGTCGAACTATACATACCTCCTAAAAAAGGAAAAAGTCACGTATTAAGAATTATTAGAGAATTAATTGAATTCAAACCCAAAAGTAAACAAACAAATATTAGTGAAGCTTTAAAGTTTTTATCAAATATCATGAAAAAGAAAGCTATTGTTTTTATGCTTTCAGATTTTATGGATGATAACTATGAACGTACTCTAAAAATTGTTGGAAACAAGCATGATGTTACTGGTATTCGTGTGTATGACAAACATGATGAAGAAATTCCTAATTTAGGAATGGTACCAATGATTGATGCTGAAACAGGAAAAACACATTTGGTTAATACTGGTTCATCATCTGTTAGAAAACAATACAAAGCAAATGCTTTAAGATTATCAGACTATTTTGAAACAACATTTAAGAAAAGTGGTTCTGGAACTATTAACACTCGTGTTGATGAAAGTTATGTTAAAAAACTACTAGGATACTTTAAAAGAAAATAGTAATTGTCGGTTTTTAATGACGATATAATTATGAAAAACAAGCTACTCTATATATTAATCTTTTTATCTGCTTTTGGATTTTCGCAATCTAATAAAGTGATAGTTGAAGTTGACACAACAAATATTAGAATTGGAGAACAATTTCAATATAAAATATCTATAGATGAAACTGAGAATGTAATTATCCCTAAACTAAACAACTTAAGAGGTTTAGAAGTTGTTGATAGCCTAAAAATAGATACAATAAAAAATAAGCTTGTTCAAAAATACATTTTAACTGGTTTTGACAGTGGAGCTTTTCATATACCACAGCAACAAATTTTCATTAAAAACCAAGCGTATTTAACCGATAGTATTCTTGTTAATGTTGCAACAGTTCCTATTGATACTACACAAATAAAAAAGTTTCCTATCAAAGGAATAAAAGGAGAACCTTATCAGTTTGATGATTTTAAAAACTATGTATACTGGGGTATTGCAGCTCTTGTTTTAATAGGTTTACTTTTATATTTCTTTGTTTTCAAAAAGAAAAAAGGAGACGAAGAGAAAGTTGTTATTCCATTATTACCCCCTTATGAAGAAGCAGTGAAAAAACTACAAGAACTTGATGAAAAGTTACTTTGGCAAAACAATAAAATTAAAAAATATTATAGTGAATTAACTGGTATTGTAAGAGGCTATATAGAAAGAGAACTAAACATACCTGCATTAGAAAGTACTACTGATGAATTAATTGAGGTTATAAAAGATTTTGATGCAACAAAATCTATAGAAACCAATAAAGAAACAATTCAAAAACTAAAAGAATTATTACAGGAGTCAGATTTAGTAAAATTTGCAAAATCTAAACCAATGTCTCACGAAATTGAGCAAGAT
The DNA here is from genome assembly GCA_964498665.1 of uncultured Tenacibaculum sp. Lineage (GTDB taxonomy): Bacteria > Bacteroidota > Bacteroidia > Flavobacteriales > Flavobacteriaceae > Polaribacter. Next base: position 24,937 of record CAZCHR010000001.1, read on the forward strand.
CGTAAAGACGCTAAAAATATAATAGATAATTTAAAACCTAAAAAAGAAGTTGTAGAAGATGAAGTGGAATAATTTTGAATTTCATAACCCTGAGTTCCTATGGCTGCTAATATTAATTCCTTTATTAGCTTTTTGGAACTTCTATTCTCGTAAAAAAGATAGTGCGCAACTAACCATTTCTAGCGTTAAAGGTTTTAAAGTTGAAACATCAATTTTACCTAAATTAAAACCTTTACTATATCTATTACGATTACTTGCTTTAACTTGCTTAATAATTGCATTAGCTCGTCCTAGAAATGTAGCAATCAGTAAAAAAACAAAATCTAACAGAGGTATTGATATTGTTATGGCTGTTGATGTTTCTGCTAGTATGCTTGCAAAAGATTTAAAACCAAATAGATTAGAAGCACTTAAAAGAGTAGCTACCGATTTTGTAAATCGTAGACCTAATGACAGGATAGGAATCGTTTCATATGCAGGTGAAAGTTTTACTCAAACACCTATTACTAGTGATAAATCTATTGTAAAAAGAACACTCTCTGAAATAAAATGGGGGCAATTAGAAGGTGGTACCGCTATTGGTATGGGATTAGGATCTGCTGTAAATAGATTAAAAGAAAGTAAAGCAAAAAGTAAAGTAATTATTTTACTTACAGACGGTGTTAACAATGCTGGTTTTGTAGATCCTAAAACTGCTACAGAATTAGCAAAAGGAAACGAAATTAAAGTGTATACTATTGGTATTGGAACTAATGGAATGGCTCCTTTTCCTTGGGCAAAAGATCCTAGAACAGGAAAAATATCTTTTAAAAATCAACAAGTTGAAATTGATGAAGCTTTGTTAAAACATATCGCAAAAGAAACAGATGGTAAATATTTTAGAGCGACAAACAACTCTAAATTAAAAGCCATATATGATGAAATTGACAAGCTTGAAAAAACAAAAATTGAAGAATTTAAATATTATAATTATACCGAAAAGTACAGGTTTCTTGTATTGCTAGCTGGTATCTTTTTATTATTAGAATTCTTATTAAAAAACACATTATTTAAAAGTTTTATATAAGGTAAAATGTATTAAAGTTAAATTGTTAAAACGTGTAATTGAAATGTATATATTTTCATTTGAAAAATTAGAAGTTTGGAAAGAAGCAACGAGTCTTTGTAAAAAGATTTATACTTTAACCGAAAACTTTCCTTCATCAGAAAAATTCGGATTAATTAGTCAATTAAGAAGAGCTTCTGTTTCTATTTCATCAAATTTAGCCGAAGGAACTTCGAGAACCACAAATAAAGATAAAGCTCATTACACTACCATTGCATATAGTTCAACTATGGAAGTTTTAAATCAATTAATCCTAGCTAAAGAATTAGAATTTCTTTCTGAAGAAAGTTATAATAAATTAAGAACTAGTATATATAAAATTACTAATATGTTAAATGCTTTAAGAAAGGCACAATTAAACAGTTAATCAAAAAAACAATTAAACTATATTCAAAAGAATGTATCGTATAGAAGAGCCAATATATTTTTATCTTTTTACAATTATTCCTGCAATAATTGTTATTTTTCTCTTGGTTTTATGGTGGAAAAAAAATACTCAGAAAAAATTTGCATCTCCAGAGTTGTTAGCACGAATTGCGCCTAATTCGTCTACTTTTAAATCTGTTGTAAAACTTACTTTCTTTTTAATTGGAATTTCTTTTTTAATTATCTCTTTGGTAAATCCAAAAATGGGAACTAAATTAAAAACATTAAAACGAGAAGGAGTTGATGTTGTTTTTGCTTTGGATGTTTCTAAAAGTATGTTAGCTGAAGATATTGCACCAAATCGATTAGAAAAAGCAAAACAAATTATTTCTAAAACCATAGATAAATTAGGTAGCGATAGGGTTGGTATTATTATTTACGCTGGTAATTCGTATCCGTTATTACCAATAACAACAGATCATGCTGCCGCAAAAATGTTTTTGCAAAATGCAAATCCAGATATGGTTTCAAGTCAAGGAACAGCAATTAATGAAGCTTTAAATCTTGCTAAGACTTATTATAATAACGATGAACAAACTAATCGTTTTTTAATTATTATTTCTGATGGTGAAGATCATCAAGAAGAAACAAAACAAATAGCACAGAATATAGCTAACGAGGGTGTAAAAGTTTATACCATTGGTGTTGGTACAGAAAAAGGAGGACCTATACCAATAAAACTTAATGGCGCACTTATTGGTTATAAAAAAGATAGAAAAGGTGAAACTGTAATAACAAAAAGGAAACCAGATGTTTTACAAAGTATTGCAGAAGTATCAAACGGAAAATATATTGATGGTAATAAAACTGAAAATCCAGTAAATACTATTGAAAAAATAATAGGTAATGCTCAAAAAAGCGAATTTGAAACTAAACAATTTTCAGACTACAAAGATCAATTTCAATGGTTTTTAGGAATTGGTTTATTATTTTTAATCATTGATTTATTTTTCTTTGAAAGAAAAACTAAATGGGTTAAAAAAGTAGATTTATTTAACGAAGAAGATTCATAGATTCTATTTACAAAAAATGAAACAACAAGTAAAAAACATACTATACTTATTTTTAATTCTGATTTCTATAAATGTATCAGCACAACAAGACACCTTAAAACTTCAACGTGAGGCTCGTGCTTTATTAAGAGATGGTAATAAATTATATAACAAGCAAAAATTTAGTGATGCTGCAATTGCATACAGAAAAGCATTAGGTAAAAACAGCACTTATGAAAAAGCTAGTTATAATTTTGGAAACACGTTGTATCAAGAAAAAAAATATAAAGAAGCTGTTGCGCAATTTGAAGTGACAGCTAAAACAGCAAAGAACAAGTTTGATAAAGCAGAAGCTTATCATAATATTGGTAATGCTCAAATGGAGCAAAAACAGTATCAACAAGCAGTTGATGCCTATAAAAATGCTTTACGTAGAAATCCGAACGATGATGAAACTCGTTATAATCTTGCGGTTGCTCAAAAGGAATTAAAAAAGCAACAAAAAAATCAAAAAGACAAAAAGGATAAGAATAAAGATAAAAAGAACGACGACAAGAAAGATCAAAAAAACAAAGACGAAAAAGACAAGAAAAAAGATAAAGATAAAAAGGGCGACGACAAGGATAAAAAAGACGATAAGAAAGATCAAAAAAACAAAGACAAACAAGATCAAAATAAGCCTAACAAAAACGATAAGAAAGATAAAAAGCAAAAGCCCAAACCTCAACCAGGAAAAATGACTCCAGAACAAATGAAGCAATTGCTTGAGAGTTTAAATAATGAGGAAAAGAAAACTCAAAAGAAAATGAACGTAAAAAAATCAAAAGAAAGGAAAGTAAAACAAGAAAAAGATTGGTAGTTTTTATCTTTAAAAGATTATTATTTTTACGGTTTTCAAAATAAATATGAAATTAAAATTATACATATCGTTACTATTTAGTTTTATCACATTTCTTGTAAATGCTCAAGATGCTACTTTAACAGCTAAAGTTAGTAAAAACAAATTAGGCGTTAATCAGCGTTTACGTATCGAGTTTGCAATTAATAAACAAGGTGGTGATAATTTTAAACCACCTAATTTTAAAAACTTCAAGGTTGTTGGTGGCCCAAGTCAATCTGTGAGTCAATCATGGATAAATGGTAAATCTTCATTTAATCAATCATATACATACATACTTCAACCTAAAAGAAAAGGAGAATTTAATATTTCATCTGCAAGTGTAGATTTTGATGATAAAACCATTAAATCAAATCCTATAAAAGTTATTGTTTTAGATGCTGTTGACATACCAAAAAATCCTAATGACCCAAATTATATTGCAGATCAGAACATACATTTAGTCGCTGAAATATCAAAATCTCAACCTTTTGTTGGTGAAGGTATTTATGTTGAATTTAGATTATATTTTAGTGATAATGTAGGTATTTATGACAATGCTATTACCGAAGCGCCTCAATATAATGGTTTTTGGAATCAAGAGATAAAACGAAATGGAACTCCAGTAAAAAATGGTAAATATAATGGTGAAAACTACCGTTATGCTGTTTTACACAAAGCTTTGTTAATACCGACTAAGGATGGAAGACTAACTATAGACCCTATTAAAATGAATATTATTGTTGCTGTTCCTACAGGGCGCGTTGATTTTTTTGGAAATGCAATAACAAGACAAGTAAGAAAAGAATTTGTTTCTGCTAAGAAAATAGTTAGGGCAAAAGCTTTACCTATAGAAAACAAACCTGAAGATTTTGCGGGTGCTGTTGGTCAGTTTTCTTTTAATGTATCTTTAAGTAAGCATACTTTAAAAGCAAATGAATCGTCACAAATTAAAGTTGCCGTAAACGGAAAAGGTAATTTAAAATTATTTGAACTTCCTACAATTGAAACTCCTAAAGAATTAGAAGTTTATCAACCAGAAAGAAAAGAAAGAGTATCTGTTACTTCTTCTGGATTAAAAGGTATTGTAACTGATACTTATACGGTAGTTCCAGAATATAAAGGAAAATATAAAATTCCTAAAACTAGTTTTTCTTACTTCGACCCAAAAGAAAAAGTATATCAAACCATTAGTACAGAAGATTTATATGTTGATGTTTTAGATGGAAAACCATTACCAACAAACACAACTAATAATTCTAGCGCAGTTGCTAAACAAAATATAAAAGTAACTGGAGATGATTTTAGATATATTAAAACCTCTACTAATTTTAAATCAAAATCTGTTTCAGATTTTTTCAAAACACCTTTATATTACATATTGTTGCTATTACCAATCATAGCAATTCCTTTAGGTATTTTCATTAACAAGAAAAAAGAAGAAAGAGATGGAGATATTATTGGTAATAAACTTAGAAAAGCAGATAAATTAGCTAAAAAATATTTATCAGAAGCTCAACAACAACTAGGGAATAAAGAAGCTTTTTATGAAGCCTTAGAGAGAGCATTACATAATTATTTAAAAGCAAAATTAGGTGTAGAAACTTCTGATATTAGTCGTGATAAAATCACGGATTTATTACAAAACAAACAAATTAACAATACAACTATTAAGAGTTTTATTGATGTTTTAAACGATTGCGATTTTGCACGATATACTCCTATCACAAATCTGCAAATGAAAGAAGAATACGAAAAAGCGAAACAAGTAATTACACAATTAGATAAGCAATTATAATGAATAAAGTTATTGTAATACTATTGTTATTAATTTCAAGTATCTCATCAGCTCAAACAGTTAATGATTTATTTGCAAATGCAAATGCTTTATATAAAAACGGTAAGTACCAGGAAGCAATTAAACTATATAAACAGATTGAAAATAGTGAAGAAATATCATCTGATTTGTATTACAACTTAGGTAATGCTTATTATAAATTAAATAAAGTTGCTCCATCAATATACAACTATGAAAAAGCATTGCAAATAAACCCTTTAAATTTAGATGCTCAAAATAATTTAATTATAGCTAATCGTTTAACTTTAGATAGAATTGAGGAATTACCTAAATCTATATTTCAAAAAATAGATGAAAATATTTTTCAAAAACTTACCTATAATTCTTGGGCAGTAATTACAATACTACTATCCTTTATAGCCTCTACTCTTTTCTTACTTTTTTATTTTTCATATTCACCAAGTAAAAAAAGACTGTTTTTTACAACTAGCATACTGTTTTTCTTAGCTCTGGTTACAACTTTAATAATAACATTTACTCAATACAACAAAACTAAAAATACAATTAAAGCAATTATCTTTTCAGAAGAAATCTCTGTTAAAAATGCTCCTACTTCAGATTCAGATGAGATATTCACCTTACATGAAGGAACAAAAGTAAATGTATTAGATACTGTTGATGATTGGAAAAAAGTTAAACTTATCGATGGTAAAATTGGTTGGACTTTAGCTAATAATTTAAAAGAACTATAACATTTCATATCTAAAAAATTAGTTATTTTTGCTAACTAATTATATGATACAAATTTTCAAACACAAATACTTTAAATATTTACTTTTAGTGTTCTTATCACTTAAAGGAGGTTTTTTTGTGGCTGAAAACACTGAAATTCTTCACGAAATTGAAATTTCTCATCAATTAGATTTTGATGATATAGAAAATGAAGAAAAAAAAGAAATTGATGAGGAAAATAAAATTCCTCAAAACTTAACCGAATTTCTTTTTCAAAAAAAAATAAAAAATCAAAAATGTCTAGTTCAACTAGATAATTATCAAATTCAATATTTAGAATTTACAACTCCACCTCCTAAAAAAGTATAACTTTTTTAGTATAAGTGTTTTATAGAACACAAAAATCACAAACAATAATTAAAACCAATCATTATTAAATGATTGGTAAACAAAATCATTTACAAATGTTTAAAACAATTAAAAACGACTTGCCAGCAAGTATCGTAGTATTTTTCGTTGCATTACCATTATGTTTAGGTATTGCATTAGCCAGTGGCGCTCCATTATTTTCAGGTTTAATTGCCGGAATAGTTGGTGGTGTAGTAGTAGGAAGTATTAGTGGATCTAAAATTGGTGTTAGTGGTCCTGCAGCTGGTTTAGCTGCTATTGTACTGGTCGCTATTCAAGATTTAGGTTTCGAAACCTTTTTAGTTGCTGTTATGCTTGCAGGAGTTTTCCAAATACTTTTAGGATTAGTTAAAGCTGGTGTTATCGGATACTATTTCCCTTCATCTGTTATTAAAGGAATGTTAACAGGTATTGGTATTATTATCTTCATGAAACAAATACCTTTCTTCTTTGGTTTTAGCGGAAAATTAAAAGACTTATTTTCTAATTTTGGAGCTATCGAAATGGGTTCTACAGTTTTAGGTATTATCAGTTTAGCTGTATTATTACTTTGGAGTAGCGTTTTATCTAAAAAAGGGAAGTTTTTCCAAGTAGTACAAGGACCTATCGTAGTAGTAGTTTTAGGTGTTATTTATTATTTGTTTACCAAAGATACAGGTTTAAATATTGCTGGTAAAAACATTGTAAACGTTCCAAGTATTGATTCTTATATCAATAATTTCAAATTTCCAAATTTTGCAGAAATTACAAACCCTAAAGTATTATTAACTGCCTTCACTATCGGATTAGTTGCTAGTTTAGAAACTCTTTTATGTGTTGAAGCGACAGATAAATTAGATCCACATAAAAATGTAACTCCAACAAATAGAGAGCTGTTTGCACAAGGAGCAGGTAATATTATTTCTGGATTAATTGGAGGTTTACCTGTAACTCAGGTAATTGTTCGTAGTTCTGCTAACATTAACTCTGGTGGTAGAACTAAACTATCTGCTATTATTCACGGTTTAATCTTAATTGTTGCTGTAGTATTGGTACCAAACTTAATGAACTTAATTCCTTTAGCTGTTTTAGCTGCAGTTTTATTAATTGTAGGTTACAAATTAGCAAAACCGTCATTATTCAAAACAATGTATGATTTAGGATGGCAACAGTTTTTACCATTTATAGTAACTGTAATTGGTATTGTTGGTTTAGATTTACTTAAAGGTATTGCTTTAGGTTTAGCAGTAGGTATTGTGGTAATTTTAATTAAAAGTTATAAGAATTCTCACTTCTTACATAAAGAAGATAAAAGTAACGGAGAAGAAAAAATGAAAATGACTTTAGCTGAAGAAGTAACTTTTATAAATAAAGGAACTATTTTAAAAGAGCTAGATAGTTTACCTGAAAACTCTTACTTAGAATTAGATGTTAGAAAAACACGCTATTTAGATTATGATATTATAGAAATTCTTGAAGACTTTGCTTTAAAAGCTAAAGAAAGAAATATAAATATCAAATTAATATCTGAAAGAGGTACCGTAGAAAACCCTGATAGCTTTATCGAGTTCTTTAAATTAAGACCAAAAACAGCTTAATAAAAATTTTAAGTGTTTGCATAAAAACAATTATGCAAACACTTTTTCTAATAAAATTAAGATATAATCACAAGGAATAAATTTAGTATATTTAAATACTAAACTTCTTTAATATGAAAAAATTATTTTCTAACGTTCGCGGAGATTTATTTGGAGGTATTACTGCTGGTATTGTTGCATTACCCTTAGCTTTAGCCTTTGGAGTATCTTCTGGCTTAGGTCCTAGTGCTGGTTTATATGGAGCAATCCTTATTGCTTTTTTCGCCGCCTTATTTGGAGGAACAGACACACAAATATCTGGACCAACAGCACCAATGACTGCGGTAAGTATGGTTGTTATTGCAAGTATTATTGCTTCTAATGATGGCGATATTAATAAGGCAATGCCTATCATTTTAACCGTATTCTTATTAGCTGGTTTAATGCAAGTAGGATTAGGTGTAATAGGTTTAGGAAAATACATTCGTTATATTCCGTATCCTGTTGTATCAGGTTTTATGACTGCGATTGGGGTAATTATTTTGGTAACACAAATACTTCCTTCGGTAGGTTATTATGCTAAAGAAGATACTGCGTTTGTAGAAAAGTTTAAACCTTTAGCTGAAGAGATAATTTTAGAAAACATTTTAAAAGAAGAAGCTAATGAAGGTATTTTAGTTTTAGAAGATTTTAAAGAAACTATCAAAAGAGCAGAAAAGATTACACCACAAAATATTCTTAATGAAAGCAAAACATTAGCTGGTAAAGAAGCTTCTGGTGTAATGGGAACATTTAATGTACTTCCTAGAGCTTTAAAAAATATTAATTGGTTAGAATTAGCTTTAGCGCTTGGTACCATATTTATAATTTATGGTTTCAAACGAATTACAACTGCAATTCCTAGCACATTAGTAGCTCTGGTGGTAATGACAGGTATCGCTGTAGCTTTTAATTTAGGCTACAGACCAATTGAAGAAATTCCACAAGGATTTCCTGCTCCAAACCTTAAGATTTTTACCGAATTTAATCTTGCCAATATTACCCCTTACTTTTTTACATCATTAACATTAGCACTTTTAGGAGCTATAGATTCGTTACTTACATCTGTAGTAGCCGATAATATGACCAAAACTAAACATAAGCCTAATAAAGAATTAGTGGGTCAAGGAATAGGTAATACTATTGCTGCTGTTTTTGGTGGAATTCCTGGTGCTGGTGCAACAATTAGAACTGTTGTAAATATTAATTCAGGAGGAAAAACAAAACTATCAGGAATGGTTGCTGGTGTTATGTTATTAATTGTCTTATTAGGCTTAGGACCAATTGCTTCTAAAATACCAGCCGCAGTTTTAGCAGGTATTTTAATTACGGTAGGTATTGGAGTTATGGATTATAAAGGATTAAAAGCAATTCCGTCTTTACCAAGAGATATTGAATTAGGCCCTATAAAATTAAGTTCAGAAGTATTGATAATGCTAGTGGTATTAGTATTATCTACTTTTTGGAATTTAGTATATGCAGTAGGTATTGGTTTAATTATTGCTTCATTAATGTTTATGAAGAAAATTGGTGATTTAACCGCTGAACGCTCTGAAGTATTAACTTTTGATGAAGCTTGGGATGACGAAGTTAATTTTCCTATAGAATTAAAAGAAGAAGTATTTATAAAGCATATAAAAGGACCTTTATTCTTCGGGTACACTAGTGATTTCCAAGCAATGGCTAAACAAATTCCTAGAACTGCATCGACAGTAATTATGCGTTTAGATTTAATGCAATATATGGATCAGTCTGGTTTATATGCTATGGAAGATATGATTCAACATTTAAAATCAAACGGAAACAATGTTCAGGTATTATTTGTAGGCTTATTAAAACAACCTCGTTATATGATGGAGCGTATTGGTTTAATTCCAGATTTTATTCCGGAAGATCATATTTTCGAAACATTTAAAGAATGCCAAATTTGGGCAAAACAAAATATAGAAAACATTTATTAAAAAAATAACTTATTACAATTATGAGAAATACAGCTATTACAAAAGATGTACAAGTAGAATTAACACCTAATTCTGTATTACAAGATTTACTAGGAGGTAACGAACGTTATGTTGCTAATAACTTAACATCTTCTAATGTTACTGATTTAGTATCACAAACTACAGGAGGTCAATTTCCTAAAGCAGTTATATTGTCATGTATCGATTCGCGCGTACCAGTAGAAATGGTATTCGACCAAACTATTGGAGATGTATTTGTTGCTCGTGTAGCAGGAAACTTCGAAAATGTTGATATTTTAGGAAGTATGGAATACTCTTGTAAAGTTGCTGGAAGTAAATTAGTATTTGTTTTAGGACACCAAAGTTGTGGAGCTGTAAAAGCTGCTTGTGATGGTGTTGAATTAGGAAACATTACTGCAATGTTAGATAATATTGTACCTGCAGCTAAATTATCTTCTGAACAAGTTGATGGAGAAGCTAACTCATCAAACGCTGAATTTGTTGCAAAAACAGTTGAAAATAACGTTAGAATGACTATGGATCGTATTCGTGAAAAAAGCCCTATTTTAAAAGAAATGGAAGATAACGGTGAAATTACTATCGTAGGTGGTGTATACTCTTTAGAGACAGGTAAAGTAAATATGATTTAATAATTATTTATAAACTTTATTATAAAACTAAAAAATCCGAAGTTATTAGCTTCGGTTTTTTTTATTCTTTAGATTCTGTATTTTTCTCCTCAACCTCATCATCTTTAATTATTGATGGAAATATAGTTGGTGCTATTTTTTTAACAGGTTTAAACAATATCGATTCATTAAGACTTTCTTTAGATACAAATGGAATTGTATCGTTCATCTTTCCAAAGAAAATAAAAGCAACACTTAATATCAATCCGATTTTTAAAGCCCCAAAAACACCTCCTAATATTTTATTTATAATACCTAACGATGCAAAATCAGCTATTTTTGTTAATACTTTCCCTAACAACGCAATCGTTATTATAATCAAAACAAATGTTCCTGCAAAAGCAGCTAAAGAAATATACTTTTCATCCCAATCTACACTGTCTTTTAACCAATCTCCAATAAAATAAGAAAAATGAATTGCGCCATATACACCAGCAACTAAAGCCACTAAAGAGGCTACTTCTACAAACAACCCTTTCATTAATCCTCTTACAAATCCAAATAAAAGTAAGGCAGCAATAATAATATCAAACGTATTCATAAATAAAAATTAAGAATTTTAAAATAGTTTCAAAGCAAAAACACAAATTAATTATGTGTGCAGATTCTACATCAAATATACATAACTCATTTGTATCTTTGCTTTTTTAAAAATGAGAGATGACTAAAGAAGTTAATTTAAGGGAGAAATGGAATATTGTGGTGAAAAATTTATCACAACAATTTGCAGATGGAGATGAATTAAATGTTGATGGAATTATCTACTTAATTGGTGTACAAGAATTAGGTCAAGGACACAGAAAGTTTAAAAAAGACGAAAAAGTAAACTTAATGCATATTGCTATTTGTAAACTTTTAGAACCATACGGATACTACGAATTCGATTTTTTTGATAATGATGGTTGGCCACATTATAAAACACTAACTGAATTACCAAACTTAAAACCTGGTGAACAATCTGTTTTAATAAAAGAAGCAATTATTAATTACTTTGAAGCAATTGACTTTTTTAAGTAACACTTAATTTACGGATCATTTTTGATAATAATTTAGGAAAAAAACGCTTTGCATAGACTCCTAATTTTTCTTTAGCTCCTGCTATATAAACTTCTTCTCGTTTATTTTTTATTGCTTTTATCATCAATTTAGCAAAACGATCAGGGTGAATACCATTGGCTGTGGCAGTATCCATAGAATTTTGAGGACTTCCATCACCCGTTAATGCGTTTTTTGAAACATTTGCTGTTACAAATCCGGGGCAAACTAATGTAACATAAATATTATCTTTATAATGTTCTGCCCGTAAACTATCGAAAAAACCATGTAATGCATGTTTAGTTGCTGCATAAGATGATCGTAACGGAGTTCCTATTTTACCAACAATACTTGTGTAGTTACAACAAAACTACCTGATTTATTTTTTATAAAATATGGTAGTACAGCTTTTGTTAATGCAACAGTTCCGAGGTAATTAATATCCATTAAACGCTTATCTACTAAAATGTCAGTATCTTTAACTAAAGATCTTTGACTTACACCTCCATTATTTATTAAAAAGTCAATTTTACCAAAATAAGAAACTGCTTCATCTACTTTTAAACTCATTTCTGAATAATTTTCTAAATCTAAAGGCAAAACCTTAACATTTGATGATGCATTACACAATTTCTTTACCTCTTCTAAAGATTTTTTATTCCTTGATGATAAAATTAAATTTACACCATAATTAGATAGCTCTATTGCTAATGATTTACCTATCCCTGATGAAGAACCAGTAATCCAAAAAACCTTATTTTTAAAATCCATACTTAACATTTTTTTAGATAAAGTCTTCTAAAATAAGTAAGAAAAAATAAAAATGGTACACTTCTTGGAAAGAAGTTAACAAATGACTAGTTTTAAAACTTTAATAACAACTCTAACAATGATGAAAAAAATACTGGCTATATTAATATTTGCAACTTCAATAGTTAACGCACAGTATACTGTTAAAGGAACAATGACTCCTCCAGAAAAAAGCGACTGGGTAGCATTATACAAGATAGAAGGAGCTAAACAAAAATACATTTCTAACGCTACAATAAAATTTGATACTGTTGCTGTTGGTGGTAGTTCTCAGGTATTAGGTAAATTTAAATTTGATTTACCGGCAACTACTAAACCTGGGGCATATAGAGCTACTTATAGAAATAAGGGAGCTGGATTTGTTGATTTTTATTTTAACAAAGAAAATGTTGAGTTTATTTTTAATCCAAAATATCCTGAACAATCTGTAGTTTTCACTTCTTCTAGAGAAAATAAATTATACAATCAATACTTAGAAGCATATGCTTTAGTTCAAAAGAAAATGGATGAATATCAAGCTTCTTATATTAAAGATGGGAATAAAGATGCAAAAAAAGCGTACAAAAAAGAGTTTAAGAAACTAGAAGATGTTCAAGAAATTTATGAGAATAAATCTGAAGGAATGTTAGTTAATAACTTCATTAAAGCTTCTCAAAGGTACAATCCATCTAGTCCACATGGAAATATGCAAGAATATTTAACAGCTACTGTTGATAATTTCTTTAAAAATATTGACTTTAAAAACGATGCTTTATTTAATTCTTCATTTTTAATTGATCGTATTACTGATTATGTATTCTATTTAAACTATTCTGAAGATGCTTCTTTACAACAGAATTTATTAAAAGAATCAATTGTTAAGGTAATGGATATGATACCTAGTGATAAATTAAAAGCTTCGGTTACAACATTTTTAGTTAATTATCTTACAGAAAAACGTAATGGAGAAGCTGTTGATTGGTTACTTGCAGATTACTACGACAAACTTCCTGAAAACAGTAAAGATGCTGAATTTAGAAAAGAAATCTTAAAAACATTAAGCGCTACTGTAGGTAGAACTGCTCCTGATTTTTCATGGAAAGAAGGTGATAAAGAATATAAACTATCAACTTTAAATGATGGAGAAAAATATTTATTAATTTTTTGGAGTACAGCTTGTCCACACTGTGTTAGAGATGTACCTAAATTACATGAATTAATGCAAAAACATAAAAATGTTTCTGTAGTTTCTTTTTCTGTTGAAGATGCTGATGGTGTAAAAAACTGGAATGAGTTTAAGAAAAACCTACCTTATTGGCATAATGCAATGGGAACACATCCAGATCATAAATGGAGTAATGAAACAGTAAAAGCCTATAATTTATTAAGTACACCATCATTCTTTATATTAGATAAAAACAAAAAAATAATTTCTTTACCTGAACATTTAGAAGATGTTGAAAAATATTTTGGTACTCATTAACACAAGACATCAATAAAATACAAAGTCCGATAAACTAGTTAGTTTATCGGACTTTATTTTGTGCTTAAGCCTAAAAATATAAAAAAGCATTTTTTATATGTTGAATTTCAAAATTTTCTTTGCTTTTAATAATTGCAATAATATCAAATCGGATTTCTAAATCTAAATCTTTTTCAGTTATATAATTATTCATTGCAGAGACAAGTAATTTAACTTTCTTTTGATTTACAAAATCTTGTGGATTTCCAAAGTAATTATCTGATCTTGTTTTAACCTCAACGCAAATTAACAAGTCATTTTTTTCAGCAATAATGTCAACCTCAGCTTTTTGAAAGCGATAATTTTTCTCTAAAACTAAATATCCTTTTTTTATCAAATATTCAATTGCTAACTCCTCTCCTTTTTTACCAAGATCATTATGTTGCGCCATACTGTTAAAATACAATTTATTTTAGTAATTTTAACTGTATGAATACTTCAAAAAAAATAGTTTGTTTAGGAGATAGTTTAACTCAAGGCTATAATATAAAAACTACACAAAATTGGGTTTATCTATTAAACAATGACCTTAATCATGAAGTTTTAAATTTTGGTATTTCTGGCGATACAACAAATGGAATGCTGAATAGGTTACCTGAGATTATAAAAGAGATAAAACCAGATGTTCTAATTGTTTTAGGAGGAACAAACGATCTTTCTTTAAATATTACGGAAGAAATAATAATTGGAAATTTGTTAGCAATAACTGGGCATGCAAAATTTAATAATATACTTCCTATCTTAGGAATCATCTCTCCTTTTTATAATGAAAATTGCCAACTAACAGAATCTATATTTATCAGTCATCAAAATTATGCAAATCGTATTTTAGCTTTTCAAAAAAAACTTATTGAATTTGCTAAATATGATAATCAAATTTACATTGATTTCTCAAAGAAAATGTCTAGAGAAATGTTTTTAGAAGATGGATTACATCCTACAGAAAAAGGAAATGTTCAAATGAAAAATAACGCTTTACCTGTATTAAAAAATTATTATACTCATCTTCTCTTTAATACTCAACTCCACTTCTCTTCCCATTATCAATGCTCTATTATCTGGTTCGTGACCAGCAGGAAAATTAAATAATACAGGAATGTCTTTTGGTAAAACATCTAATATTAGTTTTTCAATTGAACTTCCCCAAGACGTTGTATTCTTTTTAACTTTTGTCATATCACCAACAATTACAGCTTTTAGTTTAGTGAAATATCCAGCACGTTTAAGAGATCGTAACATTCTGTCTATCGAATATTTGTATTCTCCTATTTCTTCAATAAATAAAATTTTATCTTCGGTTGATATTTGACTTTCAGACCCTAACATAGAAGTCACAATAGCAATATTACCTCCAACTAATTGCCCTTTTACCTCTCCTACTCTATTATATTCTGACGATGCTATTTTATATGTTAACGTTTCACCAAACAATGCTTTTCGTAAACTTTCAATGGTATGAGGAATATCTGATGGGTTATCTTGCATACTAGTTCCCATCATTCCATGAATCGTTTCTATTTCTAGATTATGAATATGGTTATGAAATGCGGTAATATCAGAATAACCAATTATCCATTTCGGGTGCTCTTTAAAATTCGTGAAATCTAATTTATCTAAAATCCTAACTGAACCATAACCACCACGAGCAGACCAAATAGCTTTTATATTTGGATTATCTAAAGCATCCTGAAAATCTTGACAGCGTTCTTCATCAGAACCTGCAAAATGATGACTCTGATTAAACATATGTTTACCATACACTACGTTTAACCCCCAACTCTCAGCTAAAGCTTTCGCTTTATCAATAATATGTTTTCTATTCTTTAAAATACCTGCAGGAGCTACAATAGCAATCGTGTCACCTTTTTGTAAAGAAGGCGGAGTTATTAATTTCATAGTTTCAGTTTGTGAGTGCACTGATGAAAACATCAATACAAAAAATAATAGTATAATTTTATTTCCATCCATCCTCTTTCCAATATTCTTCCTTAGCTTTTGTTTCAATACCATATTTTACTTTCATAAATTCAAACTTTATTGAGTCTAAAGCTTTAAGGTTCGTTTTACCTTTTAATCTATCTTGATAATCTCTTTTACTCTCTAGAATTTTATCAATTAAATAATAATTTATTGAATCATCGTTTTTTGTACTTGCTAAAATATATTCTTTATTATAACCTAATTCTTCAATATTTTTAATTACAGTAGGTCCAAGGGCATATGGATTACCTAAATCATTAGGTATGTATATCAGATTAAAAGCTGGTTCAACCATATAATAAAAATCACCGCCTAAGTTTTTGTCTCCATAAAAATTTTCACAGGAAAACATAAACAACAACAGTAAAAACACTCTTTTCATAAATACTTTTCAATAACAACATTACTCTATCAAATGTACCCAATTTATAACACTATAAAAAATTGCTTTTTTGTACTTTTGCACTTTAATTTTAGCAAATAAAAATGAGTACACCGAAAAGATATACAATTACAGCTGCATTACCTTATACTAACGGACCTATTCATATTGGTCATTTAGCTGGGGTATATGTTCCTGGAGATATTTACGCACGTTATTTACGTCAACGAGGAAAAGACGTTGCATACATTTGTGGTTCTGATGAACACGGAGTTGCAATACCAATGCGTGCAAAAAAAGAAGGTGTTACTCCACAAGATATTATTGATAAATACCATGCAATTATTAAAAAATCATTCGTTGATTTTGGTATTTCTTTTGACAATTATTCTCGTACTTCATCAGAAACTCATCATAAAACAGCTTCTGATTTTTTCACTAAATTGTATAACGATGGTGAATTTATAGAAGAAGTTACTGAGCAATTATACGATGCAGAAGCAAATCAATATTTAGCAGATCGTTTTGTTGTGGGTACTTGTCCAAAATGTGGAAATGAAGAAAGTTATGGTGACCAATGTGAAAAATGCGGTACAAGTCATAATGCTACAGATTTAATCAATCCTAAATCGGCAATTACAGGAAATGTTCCTACTTTAAAAAAGACAAAACACTGGTTTTTACCTTTAGATAAACATGAAGATTTTTTACGTAAATGGATTGTTGAAGGACATAAACATGATTGGAAACCTAATGTTTTAGGTCAATGTAAATCTTGGATTGACGATGGTTTACGACCTCGTGCAGTAACACGTGATTTAGATTGGGGAATTCCTGTTCCTCTTGAAGCAGCTGACGGAAAAGTGTTATACGTTTGGTTTGATGCTCCTATCGGATATATTTCTGCTACCAAAGAATGGGCAGCTCGTGAAGGTAAAAACTGGGAAGATTACTGGAAAAAAGACGATACAAAATTAGTTCACTTTATTGGTAAGGATAACATTGTATTTCACTGTTTGATTTTTCCTTCAATGTTAAAAGCACATGGAGATTATATTCTACCAGAAAATGTACCCGCCAATGAGTTTTTAAATTTAGAAGGAAACAAATTATCTACTTCTAAAAATTGGGCGGTTTGGTTACATGAGTATTTAGAAGAATTTCCAGATCAGCAAGATGTATTACGCTATACTTTAACAGCCAATGCACCTGAAAGTAAAGACAATGATTTTACTTGGAAAGATTTTCAAACGAAAAACAACAGTGAGTTAGTTGCAATTTTCGGAAACTTTATAAATCGTGTAGTTGTTTTAACAAACAAATACTACGAAGGAAAAGTTCCTGCTGCTGGAGATTTATCTGAAATTGATGAAGAAACTTTAGAAAGTTTAAAACAGTTTCCAGATACAATAGCAAAATCTATAGAGCGCTATCGTTTTAGAGAAGCTTCTCAAGAATTAATGAATTTAGCACGTTTAGGTAATAAATATTTAGCTGATGAAGAACCTTGGAAAATAATTAAGGTTGATGAAGAGCGTACTAAAACAATTATGAATGTAGCATTGCAAATTGCTACTGCATTAGCTGTTTTATCTGAGCCATTTTTACCTTTTACATCAAGTAAGTTAAAATCAATTTTAAATATTGATGCGAATTTATCTTGGGAAGATGTTGCTGAAAAATACGTTTTAATTTCTGATAATCATCAAATTAATAAAGCAGAATTATTATTCTCTAAAATAGAAGATAAAACAATCGAAGCGCAGTTAGCAAAATTAGAAGCTACAAAACTAGCTAACGAAGCTGCTAACAAAGTAATAGAACCTCAAAAAGACACAATTGAATTTGATGATTTTACGAAATTAGATATTCGTGTAGGAACTATTTTAGAAGCTGAAAAAGTTGCGAAAACTAAAAAACTATTAAAACTTACTGTTGATGTTGGTCTTGATAAAAGAACGATTGTTTCTGGTATTGCCGAAAGTTTTAAAGCAGAAAATATTATTGGTCAACAAGTTTCGGTAGTATGTAATTTAGCGTCACGTAAATTAAAAGGAATTGAAAGTCAAGGAATGATTTTAATGACAGATACTCCTGACGGGAAATTAGCTTTTTTACAACCATCAACTAAAGTAAATAATGGAGAATTTATTTCGTAAAAATTTACTAAATTGAACACTCAAATTAAAACCCTTTCTAAGGGTATAAAAAATGAAAAAAAACAGATTATTAATAGAGAATTTTGGACCTATAAAAAAAGCTGAGATAGATTTAAAAGATATGCTTGTTTTTATTGGACCACAATCTTCAGGGAAAAGTACTTTAGCTAAGTTAATTACTATTTTAAATGATTTTAATTTTAAGCAAAACGATAGTATTCGATTAATTGATGAATTAAAAAAATATAATTTAGAATCTTTTTTAAAAAGCAATACGAAAATACAATATCACACGTCATTTTTTAATTTTTTTTATAATAAAAAAGAAGAAATTAAAATTGATTATGAGAGCTATTATAAAAATCTAAAATCAAAAGACAGAGTATCAATTAAATTTAAAAAAGCTCTTATCAATTTAATGATTAGTGGTATAATTATAGACGATAAATTAGAACTACTTCTCGGAGAACTTTATAAAAATAATGATTTTGGGTTAAATCAAAATCTTAAAGATTTAAAAATAGGTTCTTTTAATAAACGTATAAATTTTATTTTAGAGTCTTATGAAATGGATCCTGACAATACTTTAATTCTAGATAATTTATTTAATACTGTTAGTAAAGTCTTTCCTTTTATAAGTCCTATGGATTCAATGTATATTCCTGCTGAAAGAATGTTGCTACCTATTATTAGTTCAAATATTGCTGGTTTAATAAATAACAAAGTTAAAATTCCTAATCATATAATTCAAGTCACTCAAGAATTTGAAAAGGCTATTCAAAATGTCGAGTCTATTGATTTAAATATTATTGGCGATCTTAAATACAAGAGAAAATCAGGTACATCATATATCTACCATAATAGAAATCAAAAAATTCAGTTAAAGGAAGCTTCTTCAGGTGTTCAAAGCATTTTGCCTATTTTATTACTTATTGAATCTTCCTTACAAAACAAAAACTACATCAACCTTAACTATGTAGTTGAAGAACCTGAGCTAAATCTTTATCCTCAAGCTCAATACGAGCTTATTAAATATTTAGTTAAGAATTGTTTAGAGACTGGAGAAAATAATCTAAAATCTAAAAATTTAATAATTACCACTCATAGCCCTTATATATTGACAGCCATAAATAATTTATTATTAGCTAACTCTAAAGGGGAAAAAAATAAAAATGAAGTTGAAGAACTTATAAACTCAGAAAGTTGGATTAATCCTGAAAAATTTAATGCTTATGAAGTAAAAAATGGAAAAGTAAAAAGAATTTTCAATTCAAAAGTCAAACTAATTGAAGAAACCATTATTGATGATGTTTCTCAAAACATGCTTGAAGACTTTAAAGATTTAGCTTCAATAAATGATTAATCAGATAATTCAAAAGTTTAACAATCTAGATGTTAATAATTGCCATATAGAATTTACACAATCATTTTATTTAAACGATTCTGAAAATGGTAAATGTTTAGCTATTCTAACCGATGAAGAAGCTACTTGTATGATTGAAAATAGTGACACATTCAAAATTGACTTTGTAGCTATTGACGACTGCTTAATAAAAGATGTATCTACAGAAAAATGTGATGCTTTGGTATCTAAGAAAAAAAATATTTGGTTTATTGAATTAAAAGAAGTTAGTAGAGAAGGTGGAAGAACTAAATATAATCAAAGGAAAAGGAGATATAGAGAAAAAGCAACTTCTCAAATTGCTGCTACCATAAATTATTTCAAAAATAAAGGAATTGATTTTAAAGGATTCACCGTAGGAGGATTAATTTGTTTCCCTCCATTCCCTTCTTTAAGCATTCCTACTAGTATTCCAACAACATCATCTCAAAATAGAATTTTACAATTCCAAAATGCTTGTGGGTACACAAGTATTTATGAAGGAAATCACATTGTTTTATAACAACTTATTATATTCGCAACCTCACTTAAAAAGTGAGGTTTTTTTATTTTAAAAATATTCTATGCAACTAATCTCTTACATCACTTCACGAACACAAATCTCTCAAAAATCAATTCAAAATACAGTTGAGTTATTAAATGAAGATTGTACTATTCCTTTTATTTCAAGATATAGAAAAGAAAAAACAGGTAATTTAGATGAAATTGAAATCGGACAAATAGTTGAGTTGAAAGAGCAATTTGAAGCATTAGAAAAAAGAAAAAAAGCAATTTTAAAAGCACTAGAAGAACAAGATGTTTTAACGAGTGATTTAAAAGAAAAAATCCACAAAGTAACCGACCTTACAACTTTAGAAGATATTTATCTTCCTTATAAAAAGAAACGTAAAACAAAAGCTGAAACTGCTCGTAAAAATGGATTAGAACCTTTGGCTAAAATGATAATGAGTCAGCGAGTAAACGACATAGAATATACCGCTTCTAAATACATTAACAATGAAGTTGAATCTGAAGAAAAAGCTTTGGAAGGCGCGCGTTTTATTATTGCTGAATGGATTAACGAACGTACAGATATTAGAAATAATATCCGTTATCAATTAGAACGTTATGCTATCATTTCTACCAAAATAATTAAAACAAAAAAAGACGATGAAAAAGCTCAGAAGTTTAAAGATTATTTTGATTGGTCTGAAAATTTAAGTCGCATTCCTTCTCATCGTTTATTAGCCATTTTAAGAGCAGAAAGCGAAGGTTTTATTCGTGTAAAAATTGAAATAGACAACGAAAGAGCGCTTCAAAAAATGGAAGATCGAATTATTCGTTCTCAAAATGATTGTACTGAACAAATTGAATTAGCTATTGCAGATTCTTATAAGCGATTGTTATTTCCATCGCTTTCTAACGAAGCTTTATCAATTGCTAAAGAAAAAGCAGATGAATCTGCAATTGGTGTATTCGCTAAAAACTTACAACAACTTTTATTAGGTGCTCCATTAGGTGAAAAACGAATTTTAGCTATTGATCCAGGTTTTAGATCGGGTTGTAAAGTTGTTTGTTTAAATGAGCAAGGAGATTTATTACATAACGAAACCATTTTTCCGCATGCGCCTCAGAATAGAGATTCTGATGCAATTAAAAAAATCAGTTCACTTACGGATGCTTATAAAATTGAAGCCATCGCTATTGGAAACGGAACAGCATCGAGAGAAACGGAGCAATTAATAAAGCGTATTCATTTTAAAAATGAAATTGAGGTTTTTATGGTAAGCGAAGCTGGAGCTTCAATTTATTCTGCATCAAAAATTGCACGTGATGAGTTTCCTAATTACGATGTTACCGTTCGTGGTTCTGTTTCAATCGGTCGTCGTTTAGCTGATCCTTTGGCTGAATTGGTTAAAATTGATGCTAAATCAATTGGTGTTGGGCAATATCAACATGATGTAGATCAATCTAAATTAAAAAAATCTTTAGACACTACTGTTGAGCATTGTGTAAATAAAGTGGGAGTTAATATTAATACAGCAAGTGCTTCTTTATTAAGTTACGTTTCTGGTATTGGGCCAAAATTGGCAGAAAATATAGTTGCTTATAGAAATGAAAATGGTTCTTTTTCTGATAGAAAAACAATTAAAAAAGTTGCTCGATTAGGTGGAAAAGCATTTGAACAATCAGCTGGGTTTTTACGTATTAAGAATGGGAAAAACCCTTTAGATGATTCAGCTGTTCATCCTGAGCAATATCCTTTAGTAAAAAAAATTGTAAAAGATTTAGGTAAAAACATTTCAGATTTAATTGACAATTCTGCAGAGTTAAAACAAATAGATTTAAAGAAATATATTACCGATTCTGTTGGTTTACCCACTTTAAAAGATATTATTTCTGAATTAGAAAAACCAGGATTAGATCCACGAGAAAAAGCGAAAGCATTTAGTTTTAATCAAAATATTAAATCAATTACCGATTTACATGAAGGGCAATTATTACCTGGAATTGTAAATAACATCACCAATTTTGGTTGTTTTGTAGACATCGGAATTAAAGAAAGCGGTTTAGTACACGTTTCTAATTTATCCAACACTTTTATAAAAGATGTGAATGAGCACGTTACTTTACATCAACAAGTAATTGTAAAAGTTTTAGAAGTTGATGTTACTAGAAAACGAATTCAACTTTCTATGAATTATAATAATTCGTAGATAATTGAATGTTATTTAATTTCTCTTGAAGAACCTAACAGTTCGGTTGCCTCTAAAACAATCATATATGCCTCTGAATCGTGTTTTTCAACAAGATTCTTAAGAGTCATAATCCTATTTTTATTAATAGATAAAAATATAATGTTTCGTTGATTTGTTTGAGATAGGTTATTTCCTTCAATTAAAGTTCCTGAAATACCCATTTTAGATGCTATTACTTTATTTAAGGTATTTAAGTCTTCTGAAGCAATATGTACTATTTTATTTTGCTTTCTTCCCGTAAGTACTAAATCAATAAACTTACTTGCTACAAAAATACTTAACATTGCCCATAAAGCCAGTTCTAAGTTTTTAAAAATAATTGCTGATAAAAGAACTATTAATATATCTAATGTTAAAATTACTGTACCTGGTTTAAAATCGTATTTATCTTTTAAAATACGTGCAATAATTGCTCCTCCACCTGCAGATGCATCACCCTTAAATATAATTCCAATACCTAAACCTACGCATAATCCACCATAAATAGTTGAGAGTAATGTGTTAGTACTTAATACTGGAAAATGTAAAATCTCTCTAAATAAATCAACATATAAAGCTAATGAAACTAAAGAAATCATAGTTCTAAAAGCAAAACGTTTACCTATATACTTCACTCCTACTAAAAGCAATGGAGCGTTTAATAACAATAATAATATACCTATAGGAATATTAGAAATATAATTTAATACAATTGATAAACCCGCTGTACCACCTGTAGCGATTTTATTTGGAGCCAAAAATCCAACAACACCGATTGCTAAAATTAAACTACCTGTTAAAATGAACAAATAATTTTTTAACTCTATTTTAATCTTCTTCATTTATCATTTTTTTTACAAAAATAGACATTGTTATAACCCTTCATACTGATTTTTAACTAACTATAATTAATAACTTTTTAGCTATTAAGACATTTTCTATATAAAAACAAAACCTCAAAGTTTCACTTCGAGGTTTTGTTTTTATAATCAATTTTAAAGATATTTTAATTATTAATTACCCAAGATAAGTAATAAAGTCTACCTATTTGACCTAAACCAGGTGCTGTAAAATATTCTTTTCCGAATAAATTTGTTCCTCCTACTTTAAATCTAGATTTCATTGATGGAATTCTGTAATTTAACTGAGCATCAATAACAGTTCTTGCATCCACTTCTCCTTTAACAAAAGTTGAAACCCACCTATATTTATCAGACCATCTTCCGCTTACATTAAATCCAAAATTTTTAAATAATTTATCATTACCAAACTGAACTTTTACACTATGCTTTGGAGTATTAAAATTAGGCTCAAATGAATTAAAATCTAAATCTTCTTTCATTTCATAGTCGGCAAAATTATAATTTAAACCTAATTTAAAGTTTTCAAATACTTTGGTATGCATACCTAGTCCAAGACCATATGAATTAATTTGAGATTTAGCATTTGTAATTAAATTAAATTCTGTAACATTACCGCTATTAACAGCTGTTGTTGCTGCAGCATCTAATTGGCCTGTTGCAATGACTTTTCCTGTATGTGGCACTATTATATCTTGATAAAAAACAAAGTTATTATGAAAACTATAATAGGTGTTAAAATCTAAATCTAAATTTGTGTCTCCAATTTTTAATAGACCTCTATAACCTAACTCAAAAGTTTTTACTTCTTCTGGTACAATTTCTTTATATTCAGATTTAACTAATTTATTTCCACTTTCATTTATATAATCAAAATCATAAACAGATCTTGTTAACAACGCATTGCTTATTAAATCATCACCAATTACAGAAATTCTTGTCCCATCAACCCTTCTTAAGTTATCAGCAACTGAACCAACAGTTATTTTTCTTGCTGAAGGAGCAAACATGTATTGTTCTTGAATTGTTGGGTTTCTAAATCCTGTTTGAAAAGAAAGTCTTAATATTTGATTCTGATCTAAATTATAATTAATAGCAATTCTTGGAGAATAATTTGGTTTAAAGTTCTCAGATTTATCATAACGAATAGATCCTGTTAACTTTAATCTATCATCAAACAACTTCTTCTGAATCTGTGTATAAAAACCATATTCTTCTATATTAATTTCTTCAATACCATCATTAAATATAGTCCCCTTAGAATCAGGAGAGTAATTTCTATATGATCCACCTACTTGAATATCTGCCCAATCATTTAACAAACTCTTAAAATTATAATTACCATCAATATGACTGTAAGAACTTCTATCATAAACCATACTCCCATCTTCTGTAATCAAAGTAGAAGTGATTGAGTTAAAAGCATCATTAAATTCTTTTGTTCCTGAATTTAATCTAAACTGATCTGCTAATTCTCTAGACGATGCTCTTAGTCTTGCGTCAACATCATTAACGTTAAATCGGTTACCTGAAGGCCCTATAAGTCCTGTATTATTATTAATAGTTCCCATATAATTAACCGCATAATAATCTCCCCAACTAGGTATATAACCACCTGAACCTGGTAAAACAGGTATTTTAGCATCCGCTAAATTATTTAACCTTTGAGCTGTTCTTGTTAAATCATAAGTATCTCCTGCATCATTTCGTGTATAATAACCTCTTACAAAGAAGTTATCTCCTTTAACTTCTAGTTTAGATTGCCCCATATAGTAATTACGTTGTGCAAACCTCGAAGCTATACCTTGAAACATATTATCTACTCTAGCAATTCTTGTAGCTAACTCTATCTCTAATGATTCATCTTTAAGTGGACGATAATGTAAAGATGTTGAAAATTTTAAATTTTTAGTTTTATAATCTCTTACTAATTCTCTTTCTGTATATCCTTTTCTACTTACAAGTGTTCCTACCGGAAATTGAACATTAGAATTAGGATCTAATGACGAAGCTGGTAAATACCCTAAGAATACCAGTGTACGTGTAGAATTAGATAAATCTGCAAAATCTTCATCTCCATAAGTATTTATTCCATCATAATCTACTGGAGTATCAAAACTTCCATCAATTAATTCTCCACTATCAATTCTTTTATTCCTAAAATCATTAGCATGCCATTCTTCAGCTTCAAAATATGAAAAATTTACTTTAGCTGCAAAAGCATCACTAAATTTGTAAGCCATACGCACTGTAGCATCATAAAAAGAATTAATTCCTGCTGCTTTCTGACTAGTTGTACCACTCTTTAATAAAAAACTTACACCTGAATAATCAAAAGGGTTTTTAGTATTCATTATCATAATACCATTATAAGCATTTGCTCCATATAACGCTGAAGATGCTCCTGGTAAAATCTCTACACTTTTAATATCTAATTCTGAAACACCAGATATATTACCTGTACTAAAATTCAAAGCTGGTGCAGCTGTATCCATACCGTCAACTAATTGTACAAATCTTGAGTTATTAAAATCTGAAAAACCTCTAGTGTTTATAGATTTATATCCATAACTAATTTCTCTTGCATCTACACCTTTTAAATTAGTAATTCCATCATAAAACGAATTTGAAGTGTTCATTTTAATATCTGTTAATCCTAATCTTTCAATAGTTACTGGAGATTCAATAATTCTTTCAGGAACTCTTGATGCTGATATTACAACTTGATCTAGTAAAATGTTTTCTTTAAGAATTACATTTACATTTTTTTCTGAAGTAACTACAATTGTTTCTGTTCTATATCCTAAAGCTGAAACTATTATTGTTTGAGGGAAAGCTCCATCTAATAAAAATGTAAAGCTTCCTTCTTCATCTGATGTTACTACTTTATTACCACTAGTTACTTTTGCAAAGTAAAATGGCTCTAAGTATTCGTCATAGACTGACCCTTTTATTTTTACTTGTGCATATGTTGTTACAATGCATAAAGTAAAAACAATCATAATTAATTGTTTTTTAAACATTTTGATTTATTATAAATTATTGAAAATTATTCTTCTAATGAAAAGTTAATAGGGAATCCGTATTTAACAGATACTGTTTTTCCATTATTTTTTGCTGGTTTAAAGTTTGGTAACTTAACCACAACCCTTTTTGCTTCTTCGTTTAATATTTCAGCATTATCAGGTCCTAGTGTTTTTATATTTCTTACGTATCCATTTTTATCTATTATAAAACGAACCCAAACTTCACCTTGTATTTGGTTTCTTATAGCTTCACTTGGATATCTAAAGTGTTTGTTAATATGTTTTACCATTTCGGTATTAAAACAATCTAATCTTTCTCCTTTTTTAGCTTTTTTACAACCATCAAATGAAGGTACTCTATCAACATAATATAATTTTGAAGCTTTAGCAACTTCTTCTTTTGATAACTTCTTTTTTAAAATATCAATATTAGATTTTAAAGATTTCATTTCGTTATCAGCATTGTTATTTTTAATTGTAACAATTGGTTTTACATTTTCTGATCTACTAACTAAATCTTTAACTCCTAAAGATTGAGATGATGCTATATTTTGTGCTAACTTTCTTTTAACAACTTTTCTTTTCTTTAAAAATCGTCTACTTGCAGAAACCTTAACCCTAATTTGATTCTCTTTTTTTTTAGATTTCTTTTTAGTTTCTATAGTACACTTTGTTATACTGTTTGCATCTACCAAAGCTTCGTCTGGAGATTCACATACTTCTTGTTGAGAGTATGTATTTAAAATTGAAAACACTAATACTAATAATAAGTAATTTTTTTTTGTCATTTTTTACGGTTTTTTTAGCAATTAGAATTCATACTTTAGTTTTGGCGTAGCAAATTTACAATTTATTTTAAAATAAAAAAATAAACATAATTAACTGATAAAAAGACATTTAATTATTTGAGAAATATTTAAATAAAATGCTAAAAAATTAAAAAATTATTGCAAACGACTTCAGTAACATGCTTTTTTACACCTTCAGCATTCTCATAAGATCTTGACGTCAGCCTACCTTCTATCGCAATTTCAGCTCCTTTTTTTAGATATCTCTCTATAACATCAGCAGTTTTATTCCAAGCTATTATATTATGCCATTGTGTATCAGTAACTTTTTCACCTTGTGTATTTTTATAACTTTCATTAGTAGCTAGAGAAAATTTTGCTATTTTTTTTCCAGTATCTAAAATAATTATTTCAGGGTTATTTCCTAAGTTTCCAATTAACTGCACTTTGTTTCTTAACGTATTCATAAGGTAAGTTTTAAATGATTTATATTTCGTCAATTCGTTTTGACACTGCAAAAATGAAACAGTAATTAAATTATAACCGATTTTTAAATGTTTGTTTTCGATTGTAAATGAATGTAATCGTTTATTTTGTTATCTTTATAAGAAAAAAATAATGACACTTCATATAGAAACTGAACGGTTAATTTTAAGAGAATTATTAGAAACTGATATTGATGGAATGTTTGAACTTGACTCTAATGAAAAAGTTCATGAATTTTTAGGCAAAAAACCTATCAAAACTAAAGAAGATGCTTTAACTAATATTCTTTTTATAAGAGATCAGTATAAAAAATTTAAAATTGGTCGTTTTGCTTGTATAGAAAAATCATCAGGGGATTTTATTGGTTGGTCAGGATTAAAATTTAATACTGGTGAAAAAGAAGCTTTAAATGGCTGCACTAACTTTATTGATATTGGTTATCGATTCATTCCTAAATACTGGGGAAAAGGTTATGGATATGAATCTGCTATTACTTGTTTAAAATTTGGCTTTGAACAAATGAATTACAATACAATTTATGCAGCTGCAGATATAGAAAATATAGGTTCTAATAAAATACTTCGTAAAATAGGTTTACAATTTGTAAATGAATTTAAATATGATAAAGTAAAAATTAATTGGTATAAATTAAACAAAGCCGATTATGGAATATAAAAAATGTTTAGAATGTAGTGATAAAGTTATTGGGAGAGTAGATAAAAAGTTTTGTTCTGATTATTGCAGAAATTCCTTTAACAATAAGGTTAATAAAGAAAGTAAGAACCTTATTAGAAATACTAATAATCGTTTACGTAAAAATCACAAAATACTAACCGAACTAAATATTACTGGAAAAACGAAAGTTACTAGACATAAGTTATTTGACAAAGGATTTGATTTCAAGTTTATTACATCAATTTACACAACTAAAACTGGTAATAAATACCATTATATTTATAACCAAGGGTATTTAGAGCTAGAAAATGAAATGTATTTGTTAGTTAAACAGGATTAAAATTCAAAAACTTTTAAGTGAAAAAAAATTAACTACTTTTATATTTATTTAAAATCAATTATGAAATCAATAAATAATTCAGTTGCAGTTATAATTATAATTCTAACAGTATTTTGGAGTTTTAATGACCTTATTCCTCCAATATCAAACAGTAAAAATGAATTAAAAGCAACTGATTTTTCTATAAACAATGCTTTATATCATCTAAAAAACATATCAAAAAAAGCACATCACACAGGTTCTTCTGAGCATAAAATAGTTCAAAATTATATTGTTAATGAATTAAAAAAACTTCAATTAACTCCACAAATTCAAGTTCAAAACGCTATCAATAAAAAATGGAGAGCTAGTACTACTACCGAAAATATTATTACTAAAATAAAAGGAACTAGTAACGGAAAAGCTTTACTACTTCTTACTCATTATGATTCTAATCCACATTCTTCATTAGGAGCAAGTGATGCGGGATCTGGAGTTGTTACGATTCTAGAAAGCCTTAGAGCTTTTTTATCGAAAAACAAACAGCCTAAAAACGACATTATTATCCTATTCTCAGATGCAGAAGAGTTAGGGCTATTAGGAGCACAAGCTTTTGTTGAAAATCATCCATGGGCGAAAGATGTTGGGTTAGTTTTAAACTTTGAAGCAAGAGGAAGTGGCGGACCCAGTTATATGTTAATGGAAACTAACGGAAAAAACAGCAAATTACTAACAGAGTTTTTAAAAGCAAATCCTAATTATCCAGCTGCAAATTCTTTAATGTATAGCATATATAAAATGCTTCCTAACGACACTGATTTAACAGTATTTAGAAAAAACGCTAACATAAGTGGATTTAATTTTGCTTTTATAGGAGATCATTTTGATTACCACACAGCGCAAGATTCTTACGAAAAATTAGATAGAGAAACCTTATTACATCAAGCTGATTATTTAACAACAGGTCTTAATTACTTTTCTGAATCGGATTTAAGTAATTTAAGTTCTAATGAAGATCTAATTTATATCAACTTTCCTATAATTGGTTTACTTACATTTCCTTTCTCATGGATTCTTCCTTTGTTTTTAACAGCATTAGTTATATTTTTAATTTTAATATTCTATGGGATTTCAAAAAGAAGCTTAACGGTTAAAGGAATTTTAAAAGGATTTATACCGCTAATATTATCTTTATTAATTGTTGGACTTGTTACTTTTGGAGTATGGAAACTACTCTTAATTATTCACCCCCAATATCAAGATATACTACATGGTTTTACTTATAACGGATATCAATATATAGTAGCTTTTTCTTTTTTATCTCTTTGGATTCTTTTTAAAATTTACACACGATACTTTATAACAATATCTAAAGCAGATATTTTAGTTGCTCCAATTAGTTTATGGCTAATTATTAATTTTTTAGTTTTTAAATATTTACAAGGAGCTGGATTTTACATAATTCCAGTTTATATCTCATTATTAATATTTTCGATTTTAATTTTCATGAATATCCGTGAAAAATCAAAACCTATATTATTTGCTATTTTATCAATTCCTACAATTTATATTTTTGCTCCTTTTATTAAAATGTTTCCAGTTGGTTTAGGACTAAAGGTTTTATTTCTTTGTGGGGTTTTTATTGTGTTAGTAATAAGTTTATTAATTCCTATTTTTCATAATCAGAAAAAGAAAAACCTTTTACAATTCTTTTTTGGATTTTTGACTATTCTGTTTTTTTGTTTAGCTTCATTTAATAGTGGGTTTTCAATAGAAAACAAAAAACCTAACAGCCTTGTTTTTGTTCAAAATTCTAATAAGAACATATCTTATTGGGCTACTTATAATAAGACTTTAGACACTTATACAAATCAAATTTTTGGTGATGATGATCTAGAAAATAAAATATCTTTTATTGATGGAAAAAGTAAGTACAATACAAATTTTAGTTATTCCAAAAAGGCTGAAAACAAAAAAATAAAAACCTCAAATATCATTATTAATTTAGATACTATTATTGACAATAAAAGAAATGTAAACTTCACTATTACACCTACCAGAAAAATTGATAGGTATGAATTTAAAACTCATAACTCAATTACTCTAAGTGAACTAAGTGTTAATGGAACATGTTATGACAAAGGAAACCTATTTAAATCAAAAAAAGGGACGCTATTAATTTACCAAATGGCTAACTCTAATAAAGATCTTACTATTTCATTTACTATTGATAAGAACATAAAACCTGATATTATATTAAATGAAATTTCATATGATTTATTATCGAATCCAAAATTTAATTTGACACCACGGAATGAAACAATGATGCCAATGCCTTTTGTAGTTAATGATGCTATTATAACTATTAAAAAAATAGAGTTATAAACAACAAAAAACTCAACGATATCGTTGAGTTTTTTGTTGTTTATATAAATTAATAATTAGTCTATACTAGATACTCTTAACGTATTTACCATACCTCTAGATTCAACAGGCATTGACGATAGATTAATCACAAAATCACCTGTTTTAACAAAACCTTTTTCTTTAATTATTTCATTAATATCTTCAATAGTATCATCAGTACTCAATTCTCTATCATAATAATAAGCACGAACACCCCAAAGCAAGTTTAACTTTCCTAAAATTCTTCTTTTTGAAGTAAATGCAATAACATGAGATTTCGGTCTCCATGCAGATATTTGAAATGCTGTATAACCACTGTTTGTTAGTGTTGATATAGCCGCTGCTTTTATATCATCAGCCATTTGAGCTGCATGATGACAAATAGATTTCGTTACAAAACGATTTGTACGAATATGCGGTGGTTCATGCGGAACTTCGATTAATGGTGAAAACTCAACACTTCCAATAATTTCAGTCATTTTTTTAATTACCTTAATAGGGTGTTTTCCCACTGATGTTTCTCCAGAAAGCATAACTGCATCAGCTCCGTCCATAATTGAGTTAGCAACATCATTAACCTCTGCTCTTGTTGGAACAGGATTATCAATCATTGTTTCCATCATTTGAGTTGCAATAATTACAGGAATTCTAGCTTGTTTAGCTCTCAATACTAAACTTTTTTGAATCAAAGGAACTTCTTGCATAGGTACTTCAACTCCTAAATCACCACGAGCAACCATTAAACCATCACAATATGGTATTAATGCATCAATATTTTCAACAGCTTCTGGTTTTTCTATTTTTGCTATTACTGGGACTCTATAACGTGAATTTTGTTTAATTAAATCACGTAACATTCTTAAATCTTCTGGTGTTCTAACAAACGATAAAGCAATCCAATCTACCTCTTGTTTTAAAGCAAAAACTGCATCCTTTTTATCTTTATCTGTTAAAGCTGGTAAAGAAATATTTGTATTGGGAAGATTTACTCCTTTTTTAGATTTTAAAGCTCCACCAACAATTACTTTAGTAACTACTTCTTTGTCTTTATCGGTAGCAACAACTTCGAACTGTAACTTACCATCATCTACTAAAATTTGCTCTCCTACTTTTACATCTTTAGGAAAACGTTGATAAGTCATAAAAGCTCTTTCATTTGTACCTTCACACTCCTCAGTTGTAAAAACAAAAGTATCACCAGAATTTAAGACCACACCTTCATTCATTACTCCAACCCTTAGTTTTGGACCTTGTAAATCTGCTAAAACTGCTACATTATAACCTCTCTCTTTATTAATTTCTCTAATTTGCTGAACACGTTCTTTTACAATATCATAATCTGCATGTGAAAAATTAATTCTAAAAACATTAACACCAGCAGCAGCCATGTTTGCTAAAATTTCTTTTGTATTCGTTGCGGGTCCTAATGTTGCTACAATTTTGGTTTTTTTGTTATGTGGCATAGTTTAAAAAATTAAAAATTCTTTAGATTTTAAAGATTCTATCTCAATCTTATATGTTGTTATAATTTGCGGTATTTGATTAATTTTTTCTATTGTTTTAACAATATATTCATAATCAAAATCACCTTCTATCTTTAAGAAAAAATCAACTTTTTTCTTTTCTGGCACTAAATTCATTACAGTATCACTTTCATTGAAAAGACCTGTTGAAGTTGTTTTTTTAGTAGATTTATATACATTAGATATTAAATACCAATCATAATCAAGTTCTGTATTTAAATACTCGTAAACTGTATATGACGACTGATTATTTTTTTTTGTGAAATCTAAATAATAATTAGCTCTACGAAACTTTACTTGTAAATGTAGATTTAACAAGTAAGCTAACCTGTAATCACTTAGCACTGTATGAATACCTAATAGGGTATAATCATTATCTGAAAACTCATCAATATTCAGTGAATAAACCGACATATAACAACTAATTTATTGTTGCTAAATTAATGAATGTATCTAAAATATTATGTAAAAAAAACGAAAACGTTTTTGCTCTAATGTTAAGAATTCTGCATTTCACTTTGCATTGCGTAGTATACTCTCTTAGCAGCTATTTCTTCTGCTTTTTTCTTTGAAGTGGCTCTACCTTTACCTATAATATTACCATCTATACTAACTCTAACACTAAAATGCTTCTTGTTTTGGTTACCTGAATCTTCATATGATTCAAATTTATATTTTCTCTTATTTTTCTGACACCATTCAATCACATAACCTTTATAGCTAGATATTTTACCTTCTAATCTTTCAATATCTACATAAGGTAAAATTACTTGTTCATAGATAAATTGACTACAATAATTGTAACCTCTATCTAAATAAATAGCACCTATTAAAGCTTCAAAAATATTTCCATGAATATTATTACTAATATGATCTTTTGAAATGTTGCTTTTTACAAACCTAAATAACTCTAAGTCTTTACCTAAAGTATTTAAATGTTCTCTACTTACAACTTTCGAGCGCATTTGAGTTAAATACCCTTCATCTCCTTCAGGAACTTTTTTATATAAATAAGAAGCAATTACAGTACCTAAAATAGCGTCTCCAAGAAACTCTAAACGTTCATAATTAATAGGATTCCCATTACTATCAACAAGTTTTAAAGATCTATGCGTAAACGCTTTTTTATAGTAAGACAACTTAATTGGTTTAAAATTAAGCAGCTCTTTTAATTCGTAGAAAAAGTTTTCATCCTCTTTATTTTGGGGTCTAACTATTCTTCGAAGAAAATTCATATTAAATTAATCTAATTTTCTAAAGGCAACACAAGCATTATGACCACCAAAACCAAATGTATTACTCATCGCTACTTTAATCTCTTTCTTTTGAGCTTTATTTAACGTTAAGTTTAAATCTGGATTGATATTTTCATCAACATTTACATGATTAATTGTTGGAGGTACAAGACTATGTTTCATTGCTAATATCGAAGCAATAGACTCTATAGCTCCAGCAGCACCTAATAAATGCCCTGTCATAGATTTTGTTGAATTGATATTGATATTCTTAGCATGTTCTCCAAAAACTTCTGAAATTGCTTTTAATTCAGCAACATCACCCAATGGTGTAGAAGTACCATGAGTATTTATATGGTCTACATCTTCTGGTTTAATACCAGCATTTTCAAGACAATTTTTCATTACTGCAATTACACCAATTCCATCAGGATGTGGTGCTGTCATATGGTGTGCGTCAGATGACATTCCTCCACCTATAACTTCAGCATAAATTTTTGCTCCACGCGCTTTTGCGTGCTCATATTCTTCTAAGATAATTGCCCCTGCTCCTTCTCCTAAAACAAAACCGTCACGCTCACTATCAAAAGGTCTTGATGCTGATTTATGGTTTTCGTTATTTGTAGAAAGTGCATGCATTGCGTTAAAACCACCAACACCAGCGTATGTAACAGCAGCTTCACTACCACCAGTTACAATTACATCACAATGTCCTAAACGGATATAGTTTAAAGCATCAATCATTGCGTTTGCAGACGATGCACATGCAGATACTGTTGTGTAATTAGGCCCCATAAATCCATTTTTAATAGATATATGACCAGGTGCGATATCAGCAATCATTTTAGGTATAAAGAAAGGATTAAACCTTGGTGTACCATCTCCAGCACCAAAATTCATAGCTTCGTTTTGGAAAGTCTCTAAACCTCCAATACCAGCTCCCCATATTACACCTACTCTGAATTTATTAATTTCGTCAAGATTTAATTCAGAATCTGCAATAGCTTCATCAGAAGCTACCATTGCATATTGTGTAAATCTATCCATTTTACGCGCATCTTTTCTATTGATAAAATCAGTCGCGTTAAAATCTTTTAATTCACATGCGAAACGAGTTTTGAACTTGGCAGCATCAAAATACGTTATAGGCGCAGCTCCACTAACTCCGTTAACTAAGCTTTCCCAATATTGTTCTATATTGTTTCCTATTGGCGTTAATGCGCCAAGTCCAGTTACTACAACTCGTTTTAATTGCATATAAAAATTATTTTTTTGCGTCTTCTATATAGCTAACTGCTTGACCAACTGTACCGATATTCTCAGCTTGATCGTCTGGAATTTGAATATCAAATTCTTTTTCGAATTCCATGATTAACTCAACAGTATCTAAAGAATCTGCTCCTAAATCATTTGTGAAGCTAGCTTCTGTTGTTACTTCGTTATCGTCTACTCCTAATTTATCAACGATTATTGCTTTTACTCTTGATGCAATGTCTGACATAATTTTGTTTGTTTTAAAATTTAAAATCGAGGCAAAAATACAAATCTTAACTATTAATTCTAATTTTTGCTCAAAAATGTGATGTCTAATTTAAAAAAAAACTCGAATGTTTTTATATAAACACCACCGTTGTTAATAATTATCCTTTTTTTTGCAGTAACAAAACAACTATTTTTATGAAAAGAATTGTAATTTTTGCTTCGGGCTCTGGTACCAATGCTGAAAACATTATTAAGTATTTCCAATCAACTAAAACTGCGGTTGTTACTCATGTTTTGTCTAACAATGAACATGCCAAAGTTTTTGAACGTTGTGAAAGGTTAAAAATAGACGCCTCACTCTTTGATAAAGAAGACCTTATAAATGATGACACTGTTTTAAATTTTCTACAAGTTGAAGCTGACATAATTGTATTAGCTGGTTTTTTATGGCGTATTCCATCGAAAATTGTTGATGCTTTTCCTAATAAAATCATCAATATTCACCCTGCATTACTACCTAAATATGGCGGAAAAGGAATGTATGGCATGAACGTACACAGCTCTGTTAAAAAAAATAATGATGCCGAAACTGGGATTACTATTCATTATGTAAATGAAAATTACGACGAAGGTGCTGTTATATTTCAAACCAAAACTACGCTTTCAAATGATGATTCTGTTGATGATATTGCTAAAAAAATTCATGAATTAGAGTATCAATATTTTCCAAAAATTATAGAAGAGGTGATCTTAAAAAATGAGTAAGAAAAAAAAATACTATGTAGTTTGGAATGGCAAAAAAACGGGAGTTTTTAACTCTTGGGATAAGTGTAAAAAACAAATAAACGGCTTTACAGGAGCTCAATATAAAGCCTTTTTAAGCAAAGAGGACGCAGAAGTTGCTTTCACCAAAACCTATAACGATTACAAAGGTAAAAGCACTAAAAAACCAATATTAACAGCTGCTGAGAAATCAGCATATGGGAGCCCTAATCTTGAAAGTATTTCGGTAGATGCGGCTTGTTCAGGAAATCCGGGACTTATGGAATATAGAGGCGTACTCACACATGATAAAAAAGAAATTTTTAAAATGGGTCCATTTAAAAATGGAACAAATAACATAGGTGAGTTTTTGGCACTAGTACATGGAATTGCTTTATTAAAAAGTAAAAAGCTAGATAAATTACCTATCTATTCAGATTCTAAAATTGCAATGAGCTGGGTTAAAAAGAAACAATGCAGAACTAATATAGTTTTTGACACTTCTAATAAAGACATCTTAAACTTAATTAACCGTGCAGAAAAATGGTTAAAAGAAAATACATTTAATAATCCTTTATTAAAATGGGAAACCAAAGCTTGGGGTGAAATACCTGCTGATTTTGGTAGAAAATAAAAAACCCGAGTAAATTTACTCGGGTTTATACTATAATACAATTTGTTATTTAATTGCTATTTTATTTTCTTCTTTCCATGTTTGTACACTTGCTACAGTATTGTTTGCATAATCAATTTCTCTTAACCCATCTTTTTGCCAAACAAACCATTTACCAACTTTATTTCCTGCTTCATAATGTGCTATAGCCGTTTTATTACCCTCAGCATCAAAAGAAGTCCAAGTTCCTGTTAACTTTTTATTTTTAAAAAAACCTTGTTCTTTTACTTTACCATCTTTATAAAAATAAGTAGCTTTTACTAAATCTCCAGCCTTCTCAAATTTAGGTTCAATATCTTGAGCTTGTAATAATGAAATTGATAAAATACAAGCAAATACAATTAATTTTTTCATCTTTAATGTTTTATAGTTAACACTTACATTACAAATATACATATAATTTTACAAACAAGCAACATTTACATAACATTAAGTTAACATTGGTTTTTTGTTATGATTTTTTTCATCTAAAAAACATAACAAAAAAGCTTATATTTACGAGGTATTAATCTTAAAAAAAATTATTATGGCAGTAATGAAAGTAATTGAAGTATTATCTAACTCAGACAAAAGTTGGGAAGACGCAACAAAGAAAGCAATAAAACAAGCTTCAAAATCTGTTAAAAACATTAAATCTGTATTTGTACAATCTCAAAGCGCAGTTGTAGATGGTGATGATGTTACAGAATTTAGAGTAAACTTAAAGATAACTTTTGAAGTAAAGTAATCTTAATCAAGATAAAAAATAACTAAACTACTATTAGCGGTTTTGATTTCATTTCAAAACCGCTAATTATTTATAAAAATTACATGAATATTTTACAATATATTTTAATAGGATTAGTAGCTCTAATTCATATTTACATCGTTATTTTAGAAATGGTTTTATGGACTAAACCTAAAGGAATAAAAACATTTGGTTTAAAATCTAAAGAATTTGCTGAAGACTCTAAAGTTCTAGCAGCAAATCAAGGATTATATAATGGCTTTTTAGCTGCTGGTTTAATTTGGTCTATGTTATCACAAAAAACAGATGTTGCAATCTTTTTCCTAATCTGTGTGACTTTAGCTGGTTTTTACGGGTCTTACTCAGCAAAGAAGATAAGAATTCTTTACATTCAAGCTATACCAGCGATTATAGCATTAATTATAACCTTATTAAAAATTTACAACTAAAAATGGATTTCGAAAAAATTATTGACACTATTACCACCTATGGTACTGAATATGGATTAAAAATAATAGCAGCTATTGTTATATGGATTGTTGGATCTTGGATCATAAAAAAAGTAATGAAAGTTACAAGTAATCTTATGATGAAGAGAAAATATGATGAGAGTTTACAAAAATTTTTACTTAACCTTATTAATTGGATTTTTAAGATATTATTAATTATCGTTATTTTATCAAAACTTGGTGTAGAGACTACTTCTTTTGCTGCAATTATAGCTGCTGCTGGTCTTGCTATTGGTATGGCACTACAAGGATCTTTAGCAAATTTTGCCGGAGGTGTTCTTATGATGATATTTAAACCTATAAAAATTGGCGATTTAATTAAAGCGCAAGGAGAAGTTGGAGTTGTTAAAGAAATTGAAATTTTCACTACAAAAATTACAACTCCAGACAACAAATTAGTTATTATACCTAATGGTATCTTATCTAATGGAAATATTACCAATTTTACCGCAGAGGGTAAGTTACGTGTTGATTTAACTTTTGGAGTAGGATATGATTCAGATATAAAACAAACAAAAGAGATTTTACTAAAAGTTTTAACTGACAACAAGAAAGTATTGCAAGATCCTGCGCCTTCTGTAAACGTATCAGAATTAGCAGATAGTTCAGTAAACTTTGCTGTTAGACCATGGGCGAATACAGCTGATTATTGGGATGTTTATTTTGAAACTACAGAAAATGTTAAATTAGCATTAGACAAAGCTGGTATCGAAATACCTTATCCGCATTCAGTTGAAATTCAAAAAGAAGGTTAAACTTTCTTTTTTTGAGGTATAACAACAAAATCTTTTAAATAAAAAGGTTCAAAATAAGCGACATCTTCGATGTCGTTTTTTTTGTACTTATTATAACTTAAAGTCGCCATTTCTTTTGAAGATGGAAATTTTGCATCTATAAAAACTGCGTTTTCATTTGTTAAAACTTCTTTACATTTTTCCGCTCCATCACCTAAAAAGTAAACCTCACCTTTTTGCAATTCTTCTTTAAAGGAATTTTCATCTATTATTTCAGCTCTAATTTCTCTTAACTGAGAATAATCTGAGTTATAAACAGCTGAATACACTTCCATTCTACGAGCATCTATCATCGGCACAATTAATCCATCTTCTATTGAAATAGAATGAGATAAAGAAGATAATGTCTCAATAGATATTAATGGCTTATCAAAAGCAAAACATAAACCTTTAGCTGCTGAAACTCCTATTCGTAAACCTGTATAAGAACCTGGGCCTTTACTTACAGCTACAGCATCTATTTCTGTTACATTAATATTTGTTTCATCTAAAATTTCTTGAATAAATGGATGTAGTTTTTCAGCATGCGAATAATTACCATCATTTAATTCTCTAATTGCTAAAATCTCTCCATTTTTAGCTAAACTAACTGAACAATTTTTTGTTGCAGTTTCAATATTTAAGATAGTTACCAAACTAAAATTATTTTATGTGATGCAAAGATACATTATATAGAAAAACCCCGTTACATAAAATATAACGAGGTTTAACAACAATAAAAATCTTACCATTAATCTAATATATTCTCTCCATAATAAAACTTCAACACTTTAGTTGTAAAAACGTAATTATATTTAGCTCTAATCATTGCTCCTTCTGCGTTTACCAAACGATTGCGAACTTGATCGAAATCAAATTGCGTCATAGAACCATAGTCGTAACTAGCTTGTGCATTTTTAAAGGATTCTTTTTGAGCTTCTAAAGAAATTTGCGCAGCTTCATATGCTTTTGCTGCTGCTTTAGAATCTTGAAATGCTTGTTCTATTGTTTGTTTTAACTGTAACTTTTGATTTTCTAATCTGGTTTCTGTAATTAGTTTATTAATTTTTGAACGCTCTACATTTGCGTCCGTTTTAAAACCGTTAAAAATTGGAATATTAATATTTAAACCCAATCCATAACCTAAAGTCTCATCTAACTGATCAAAAAAACCTTTATTAGAAATTCCTGTTGGCAAATCTAAATTGTAATTATAATTAGAGCCTATATTACCTGATGCAGATATAGAAGGCATATAAGCAGATTTTGCTATTTTAATTGATAATTCAGAATTTTCTATATTTAGTTTAGCTCTTTTTATTTCTGGTCTATCTGCTAACGCTTTATTATAAACCTCTTCAGAAGAGCTAAATAATAATACAGAAGAAGGTGTACCAACTTCTATTTTAGCTACATCAAAACCTTGATAAGATACTTGAAGTAATTGTGACAAATTAAGTAGTGCTAGGTTCAAAGCGTTCTCTTGAGTTATTACATTTTGAGCATCATTAGCAGCTGTAGATTGCACATTAAGTAAATCTCCTTTAGGTATTGCCCCTGCTTCAAATTGTGTTTTAGCTCTATCAATTTGCTTCTTACTTATAGCTGCTTGTACATTCGCGACATTTAGATTTTCTTTAGCAAATAATGTATTTAAATAAGTATTTACAACTCTAAGTGCAATATCATTTTCGATAACATCTAAATCTAATTTACTACCTTCTACCCCTAACTTTGCTTGTTTATAAGTATTTAAAACTCTATAACCGTTAAAAACTGTTATACCAGTAGAAATACCCAAAGAACCACCAAAATTCGTTGTCGCAACTCTTGCATTAGTTATTCTATCAAAACCAGAACCAAACCTTAGATTACCACCGGTAGAAGCATTTAAAGACGGTAATTTATCTCCTTTAGCGCTTTTAACATTAGCTTCTGCTATGTCAACATTTAATCTATTTTGCTTAATAGTTATATTGTTTTTCAATGCATGTTCAACACATTGTTTAAGAGTCCATTGTTTTTGTGAAAAACCAGCTAATGAGATAAATAAAGCTGTAAATAGTAGAATTTTAGTTTTCAAGACAGATGTTTTTTTGTTCATTATTGTTTAGTCAATTGCTATTCTATAGAATTAAAAAATTATAAAAATCTAAAAATCAGATCTTTATCATTTCTAAATAAATTTAACTGTTTGATTTCGAACATAAAAATGTATGAAATCGCACATTATTTTTATTTGTTTTTATATGACGATTAAAAGTAGAATATGTTACAAAAAAACTCTCTTATTAGAATGTTAATTTTTTTCTGCTTTTTTATGTCTGTAAATAAAGTAAGAAAGTAAACCTACTAAAACATAAGGAAACACCATTAAATAAGTAATTCCGTTATTTACCCCTTCAGCTACTGTTTCATTCCCTCCTTCTACAACTGCTTTACACATTGCACATTGTGCAGATATACTTACGGCAACAAACAGTAATATAATTGACATTATTTTTTTAAACATAATAAGGAGATATCATTAAATATACTATAACCCCAGTTACCGCTACATACAACCATAATGGAAATGTAATTTTGGCTATTTTTTTATGCTCAGGGAAATTACCTAAACGAGCTCTCATGAATGTAACTAACACAAAAGGGATTACAACTATAGATAGGACAATATGTGTTAATAAAATAAATAAATAAACAGCCTTTATTACACCTTCTCCTCCAAATTTGGTAGAATCTGAAGTCATATGATAAGCTACATACATTACTAAAAATAAAGCTGAACAAATAATAGCTGTGGTATTTAATTGTTCATGTAACTTTTTATTTCCCTTTTTAATTGCTATTATCGATGCTATTAATAATACTGCGGTTAAACCGTTTATAGTTGCATAAATAGGTGGTAAAAAAGATAATGGTTTTGCATTGGGGATTTTAATAAAAAATAACCCAAACACAGCCAATGGTATCAAGATAGACACAATCGTAATTAATTTTTTATATTTTTTTTCTTCTGTACTCATATTATTCTTTCAATAATAATTTAATGTCTTGTTTTAACTCTTTTATTTGATCTCCAAGACCATGTTCATTCAATGCTCTATAATACATTATTGGATTTCCATGTTCGTCATAACGAGACCTTATATATCCATCTTTATCTATTAAAGCAAACAAACCTGAATGATAAAACCCTCCATGATCTTTCATTTCTTCCATTCCTTTACCTACCGGTAACTTAAATCCTTGATTTGATAATTCATATACTACATCATCAGGTTTACCAGTCAATAAGTGCCAATTTTTATGGTTTATTCCATTACCTTTTGCATATTTCTTTAATAATTCAGGAGTGTCAACATCAGGAGTTATAGAAAAAGATGCTATACCAAAATTAGGGTTCCCCATAAATTCATTTTGAATATCAACCATTTTAACATTCATTATAGGGCATATTGTTGAACACGTAGCAAAGAAAAATTCTACCACGTAAACTTTATCTTCGTAATCTTTATTTGTAATCGTTTCTCCATCTTGATTTACAAACTCAAAAGATGGCACTTTATTAAATTTATGTAAATCTGATTTTTGGAAATGTTTTACAATTTTTGGCACAGAATAAATACCAAACAATAAAATTATGAACGAAATACCAACGTAAGAATAATTAGTTTTTTTCATTTTACTTTAAATTTGTCTATCAGCGTTGTTCTTTTTTAAAGCTAAACGGTATTCAGCTAATATGACTTTAACATCATCAACCATGTCTTTTTTTAACTCTGCTACTGATGCCATGTTGTAACCATAAAGCTTACTATTAGATAAACTTTTATTAGTTGTAACACCTCTTCGTAAACTACTTTCTTTATCTATTATAAAAGCTTTAGATGAATGTAAATTATTATCTAAAGATTCATTTGTTTTAAAAGAATCAAAAAGTATTTTAATTTCTGTTTCAGTAGCAAAAATAAAATTCCATTTAACCATATTAGTAAACTCTCCTAACTTTCCTTGAAGTTTTACAACATCACTTTCTGTTCCTTTAGGGGCTATAACTACAAATTGAAAGTCTTTAAAATCGTAAAAAGGTTTGTAGATTTTTTGATTTAAATTAAACAACTCGCTTTTTACAATATTAATATCATTCCCTAAAAAAGTAACTATTGATATTTTTCTATCAAATTTATGTTCTTTGCTTATTTCTGAAACATCGATTACATTTTTAGTAAGCACTGGTAGTTTTGCAAAATTATGAGTACCTAATTGTAATAATATATAAAATAACAAAGGCACAATAAACAGTGCAAATAATACAATATGTTTTTT
Source organism: uncultured Tenacibaculum sp. (assembly GCA_964498665.1). Taxonomy (GTDB): domain Bacteria; phylum Bacteroidota; class Bacteroidia; order Flavobacteriales; family Flavobacteriaceae; genus Polaribacter. The sequence goes on from CAZCHR010000001.1 coordinate 68,079, forward strand.
AGTTATATTCATCTTACTATAAATTAAAGTCAAAAAAAGGTGGTTAAAACCACCTTTTCAAAATTTTATAAAATTACCATTTTACTAATGGCGCTAATGTTTGATATAAATAATCCCCTTCTATTAATACAATGAATAATAAATAAGAAATTAAAAATACTGCTGTCCAAACAATTGCTCTTCTAAACCATTTTTTTTCAGCTTCTAAGTGCATAAAAGCCCATGCAATATAATATGCTTTCGCAATTGTTAAAATGATAAAAATCCAGTTTAACCAACTAGTACCTATTCCTTTTAGATGTAAAAAGTCTGGTTTAACAATACCCAATCCAACTTCAACTGTTGTTATGATTGTTAATAATACTAAAACAACCCAAATTCTTTTTTTATTCGATTCGTGTGCGTGACCCATTTTTAATACCGTTTTTTAATTATACTAAGTAGAAGAAAGTAAATACAAATACCCAAACTAAATCTACAAAGTGCCAATATAAACCTACTTTTTCAACCATTTCATAATGTCCTCTACGCTCATATGTACCTAAGACAACGTTAAAGAAAATTATAATATTAATTAAAATACCTGATACTACGTGAAAACCGTGAAATCCTGTAATAAAGAAAAAGAAATCAGCAAAAATAGGGTTTCCATATTCGTTTTCTTTTAAGTTAGCACCTTCAACAACTCTAGTTGCTAATGCCAATTGTGCTAAACTTTCATCTCTAGATAAAACTATTTTTTGTTTTGTTTCAGGATTAATCTTTTCTGTTCTAATTAACAAAGTAGGATCAGCTTTAAAAGCTTCTTGAACCTGCGCTACAGAATATTGTGAAATAGTAGCTTCCTTATCAAACCACAATCCATTTTCACGAGTGTGTTGAACTCTACCATCTTTTCTATCTGCATGAACAAAATCTGCTAATGCTATTTGATGACCATCTTTAACAAACTGTATAATATGATTATCACTAGTTTTTAAAGCTCCATATGAACCATTAATAAAATTATTCCATTCCCAAGCTTGAGAACCAACGAAAATAATTCCAAAAATAATTGTTGCAAACATATACCAAGCAACTTTCTTTTGTTTCATTTGATGACCTGCATCAACTGCCAACACCATTGTTACTGATGATATAATTAAAATAAATGTCATTAAGGCTACATAATACATCGGTGCGTGTACTCCATGTAACCCCGGAAAGTGCGTAAACACTTCATCGGCAATTGGCCAAGAATCAATAAATTTAAAACGTGTTAAACCGTAAGCTGCTAAAAAACCTGAAAAGGTTAATGCATCTGATACGATAAAAAACCACATCATCATTTTACCATAACTAGCGCCAAATGGTTTTGCACCACCTCCGCCCCAGGTCTCTTTGTTGTCAGAATTTACAGCAATATTTGCTCCCATAAATCTCTTTTTGTTAATTTTTGTTAAAACAGTGCGCCAAAATTACGCATTTTTCATCATCTTATGAAATAGAAAAAGAAAAATAGATAAATCCATAAAACATCTACAAAATGCCAGAAGATTGCACCTAGTTCAAAGCCAAGCATATCAGTCGATGAATATTTCTTTTTAAAATGATTATAAATTACTACTAATAACACAATCACCCCCGCTAACAGGTGTAAAACGTGCATAAATGTTATTCCTATTATAAAAGATGTAGATACTGTACTTTGTGGACCTGTAAAATATAACCCCCCAGATCGTAACTCATAAAAACCTACATATTGATACCATACAAATCCTAAACCTAACACTAAAGTTATTAGCAATAAAATTAATGACATCTTTAAATTACCTTTCTTTAAAAATTTTTGTGATAAAAATATAGTAATACTACTTAACACTATTAATATGGTACTAATATAGAAAGCTTGTGGTAAATCGAAAGTAATCCAATCTTCACGCTTCATACTTACTACATATGCACTTGTTAATCCAGCAAAAAACATTACCATACTAATCATTGAAACCCATAACATAGGTTTTGCTGATTTTTTCTTAGCTACTATTAATTCTTCTTGTAAAGTTTGCTCACTCATTAATGTAAAAATTTATCTACCACATAAATTATGGGTACAATTGTAATATAAAAAACACTTGCCAGCATTAATTTTCTTGCATCAGTATTTTCTTCAGATTTATATAATTTAAACGCGTAGAATAACATTAACACTCCTAACAATGCAACTACAACAGCTGTTAAAGGATAAATATAAAACGCTCCTGTTACTTTTAACACTGGTGCTACAGACATTAAAATCATAATACAGGTATAAAAAATTATTTGCACAATTGCTCCTCTATCCTTTTTATCCATAGGAAGCATATGCAAACCTGCTTTATTATACTCCTCGAACTGCAACCAACCAATTGCCCAAAAATGTGGAAATTGCCAAAAGAACTGAATCATAAATAAAAATCCTGCTTCAATACCAAATTCTCCAGTAGCTGCAACCCAACCTAACATAAAAGGAATAGCTCCAGGGATAGCCCCAACAAAAACTGCCAATGGTGTTACTGCTTTTAAAGGTGTATAAGCACTTGTATATAAAAAGATAGAAATTGCCCCAAACAAAGCACACTTAGGATTTATAGCATATAAAATTGCAATACCTCCAACAGTAAATATAGAAGCTATAATTAAAGCAGTATTTATAGTCATTCTACCTGCTGGCAATGGACGGTTTTTAGTTCGTTGCATTATACTATCAATATCTTTTTCGATAATTTGATTGAATGCATTTGATGCTCCTACCATTAAATACCCCCCAATAGATAATAAAATTACAATAGTATAATCTATTGTTTCAGCACCTAATAAATAACCAGTAATAGATGTAAATACAACACTTACTGACAAACCAACTTTAGTTAACTGTTTAAAGTCATTAAAAAGCGACTTACTAGTTGGCTTAGTATGTATAGATGAAACAGAATCCACTTCTTTGTTAATAATTTTTTGCAAAGATATTTCTTTATTAGCTAACGACCATAGATTTTAATATTTATTGAATGAATAAAAAAAATTAAAAAACTATTTTGCTGTTTAAAAAAAGGTGTTATATTTGCACCCGCATTCGCAGTAATGCACAAGTTCATTAAAATAATTTTTGACTACGCGAAAGTAGCTCAGGGGTAGAGCATCACCTTGCCAAGGTGGGGGTCGCGGGTTCAAATCCCGTCTTTCGCTCTGATACTTTCATTAAAAATATACCAAGCTGAAGTGGTGGAATTGGTAGACACGTTGGACTTAAAATCCAATGGACTGTAAT
>CAZCHR010000002.1:0-55617 GCA_964498665.1 uncultured Tenacibaculum sp.
GGACTATTATTGTTAGTTGGGTTTTAATGGCTATTTATTCTTTGTCTAGTTTATTTATAAATTATAATGAATACAATTATTAATTTAATTTGATATAGGTCAAAAATAAATTAACTGTTTATCCTCAAATTTGTAATCAAATTATTTAAAAAATGAAAAAAACACTATATGTATTACTAATTTTTTTAATAAGCTATACATCTTGTTCACAGAATAAGGATAGCATTACAGGTGTTTGGAATGTAAAAAACGATTATTATCAAGCTATATATGAAATCGTTGAAAGTAAAGGTAAGTTTTTTGGTAAAATCCACTATTACAATGATGGAAAATCAGAATATGAAAGCAACAATAAAAAAGAAGATTATTTTTTAACAGATCTAGAAAAGAAAGATGAAAAGTATATCAACGGAAAAATGTACATGCCAGATGGTAGTTTTTATAAAGTAATTTTTACTTTTAAAAATAAAGATACCATGGAAGCTCTAATAACGGTAGAAGGTAATCCTTATAAAGAAGTTTGGAAACGAAATACGAAGTATAAATAAGAAATTATGAGTACAAAAAAAATGATGCATGTATTACCAGTAGAAGCGTACACATCTCAAGAATGGTTTAATTTAGAAATGAAAACTATTTTTTCAACAACATGGCAATTTTCTGGTTTGGTAGAAGATATAGAAAATCCAGGAGATTTTATTTCGGTACAAGCTGGTTTGAATAATATTTTTATTGTTAAAGGACGTGATAATCGCTTAAGAGCATTTCATAATATGTGTCGTCATAGAGGCACACAATTATTAAGAGCTGTAGGAAAAAATCAAAAAGCAATTACTTGTCCATATCACGATTGGACATATAATTTAGAAGGAAAACTTATCAGTATTCCTAAAAAAGAAAGTGAGTTTCCAGATTTATGCAATAAAGAATTACATGATTGTGGATTAAATCTTCATGAAGCTTCAGTAGATATTTTTAAAGGAATGTTATTTGTGCATCCAGATAAAGATGCACCAAATATTATGGAATATTTTGGAAATATTGAACCTTATTTAGGACCACATATTCCAGAAGAATTAATAGAATATAAAGAAGGGGTTTATGCTAAAGAAATACAAGCTAACTGGAAAATTATAATAGAAAACAATATTGATCATTATCATTTAGCACATTTACATGAAGGTACATTAAATATGTATGATCATGATAAAGCAGAATTTGGTTGGGAAGGACCACACTATTGGTTTTATGAACCTTTGGTAAAGGATTATATGGATGATTTTGAAAATGCTTCATTAACTCCGTTAATAGATCACATATCAAAAGATAAAATTGGCGCTTATGTACCTTGGTTTTTTCCTAATATAGGTCTTTCTGAAAGTGAATCTACTTGGAGCACATTTCATGTATTACCTATAGGACCCGATAGAACACTGGTTACATTCCGAACAAAAACAGCAAGTGTAAGTGAATGGGAGTATACAAAACAAACAGCAAAATCAGCTATGAGTAGTGTTTGGAGTAAATATGGTAATAAAGGTAAATATGTAGGAGATAAAAATGACCCGATGGCTTCTGGTGATTTTATGGAAGAAGATATTTATGCTTGTGAACAACAACAAAAATCATTGAATTCTCCAATGTTTAGTGTAGGAGCAAGAGCACAAAAAGGTGAATATGCTGTAATGCGTTTTCAAGAAGAAGTAAAAAAATGGATGAATGCTAACGGAGCAAATGTGTAAAAAAATATGAATAAATTGTATTCTCTTAAAGTTATAGATATAAAAACAGAAACAAAAGATTCTGTCTCTGTTTCTTTTGATGTTTCACATGACTTGTATGAAACTTTTAACTACAAGCCAGGGCAATACTTAACATTACAATTCAATTTAAACGGACAGCAAGTACGTCGTTCTTATTCGTTATGTAGCTCTCCTGTTATAGAAGAACCTTTGCGCATTGGAGTAAAGCGAGTAAAATATGGATTAGTTTCAAACCATATTAATGATAATTTAAAAGTTGGTGATACAGTAGAAGTTTTAGCTCCAGATGGAAGATTTTTTGCAGATGTAAATAAAGAAAATTATAAAACATATTATTTATTTGCTGCAGGTAGTGGAATTACTCCAGTTTTATCAATTTTAAAAACAGTCTTATTTACTGAAAAGCGAAGTTTTGTATATATGATTTTTGGTAACAGAAGTCAAGAAACGGTAATGTTTAAAAAACAATTAATAGAGCTTGAAGCAACTTATAAAGACCGTTTTGTTTTAGTACAAACATTAAGTAAACCTAAAAGTAGTTGGAGTGATATTTGGAAAAAATCTACATATAATCAATTTAGAAAAGGTAGAATAGATGCTGATTGCATTGAATGGTTTGTAAATGAATATCCACCGTATGCTCAGAATACTGAGTATTACATTTGTGGACCAGGTGCAATGATTGATAATACTGTTAAAGCATTAGAAAATATTGATGTTCCATTAGATAGAATTTTTATTGAAAGTTTTGGAGGGTCTAACTCTAAAGAATCTATAAAAAGTGTTGAAGTATCAAATTTAAAAGTATCACTTAATAATGAAACTTTTCAAACAAAAATAACAGAAGGAAAAACCATTTTAAGAACACTTATTGATTATGGTAAAGAACCACCTTACTCTTGTGAAGGCGGAGTTTGTTCTACTTGTATGTGTAAAATTAAGAAAGGAAAAGTACATATGAAAAATAACCTTGTACTTTCAGATAAAGAAATAGAAAAAGGCTATATTTTAAGTTGCCAAAGTATACCATTAACAGATGAAATAGAAATAGTTTTTTTAATAAAATACTAATTTTTAGTAATACTTTAAAACGATGCAATTTTAAGCAAAAAATATTTTTTATATAAATATTAGGTTTTTTTAAAAAAAATATTTTAAATTTGCAGTGTTAATATAACATAACAAAAAATGACATTTAATCAATTACATCATCATCATTCTCATATTTGCACTCGAGCGAAGTAAGAATGTTATGTAATTAATTCATCATAAAATTTAAAAATCCGTTTGAGTAAATCAAACGGATTTTTTTATATCTAAATTTTAGATATTCTTTCCAAAAAGATTTACTCAATTATAATTAACAAAAAAATGAGTAAACTAAGATTAGCAGTACAAAAATCAGGAAGACTTAATGAAGATTCCTTAAAAATGTTAAAAGCCATTGGTATTTCTATCGATAATGGTAAAGATCAATTAAAAGCATCATCTAGAAATTTTCCTTTAGAAGTTTTCTTTTTAAGAAACGGGGATATTCCTCAATACCTTAGAGATGGTGTGGTAGATGTAGCTATTATTGGAGAAAATATTTTAATAGAAAAAGGAGAAGATATTTCTATTGTTGAAAAATTAGGCTTTTCAAAATGTCGTGTTTCTATAGCTGTACCAAAAGAATCATCAATAAAAAGTTTAAAAGATTTAGAAGGAAAACGTATTGCAACTTCTTACCCAAATACAGTTAGTAATTTTTTAAGTAAATCAAATACATCAGCAAAACTTCACATAATTAACGGTTCTGTAGAAATTGCGCCTAATATTGGGTTAGCAGATGCTATTTGCGATATTGTTTCTAGTGGAAGTACATTGTTTAAAAACAATTTAAAAGAAATAGAAGTATTACTTACCTCTGAAGCAGCGTTAGTAAAATCGCCAAAAATTTCTGAGGAAAATCAAAATATTTTAGATAAGATTCAATTCCGATTAAAATCAGTTTTAGCAGGAAGAGAGAATAAATATGTTTTGTTAAATGCTCCTAATAATAAAGTTAATGAGGTGATTAAAATTCTTCCAGGAATTAAAAGTCCTACGATTTTACCATTGGCAAAAAAAGATTGGAGTTCAATACACTCAGTAATTAATAAAAATGATTTTTGGGAGATTATTGATGAGTTAAAAGAAGTTGGAGCAGAAGGGATATTAGTTTGTCCAATAGAAAACATGGTACAATAATGAAAACTTATATTAAACCAGAAAAAAAAGAATGGGCTTTATTAAGTAAACGTTCTCAAATAGAAAAATCAGAATTAAACAAATCGGTAACATCAATTTTAAATGATGTACAATTAAATAAGAACGAAGCTTTATTTAGGTATACACAATTATTAGATAACGCAGATTTAAAAGAGTTACAAGTTTCTCAATCAGAGATTGAAGAAGCAAACAATAAAGTTGATAAGCAATTAAAATCGGCAATCCAGTTAGCTAAAAGTAATATTGAACAGTTTCATAACTCACAAAAAGAATCTGTAAAAATTATAGAAACAACTAAAGGTGTTGAATGTTGGAGAAAGAGTGTAGGAATTGAAAAAGTAGGGTTATATATACCTGGAGGAAGTGCTCCTTTATTTTCAACAATATTAATGTTGGCAATACCAGCAAAAATAGCTGGATGTAAAGAGATAATTTTATGTACACCACCTAATAAAGAAGGAAAAATAAATCCAGCAATATTATATACAGCAAATTTAGTAGGAATAGATAAAATATTTAAAATAGGAGGAGCTCAAGCAATTGGTGCTATGGGATATGGAACAGAATCTGTACCACAAGTATATAAAATTTTTGGACCAGGTAACCAGTATGTAACTAAGGCTAAAGAATTAATTCAAGAAGCAGGAATTGCTATTGATATGCCTGCAGGACCAAGCGAATTATTAGTGATTGCTGACGAAACAAGTGAGCCTAAATTTGTAGCAGCAGATTTATTATCGCAAGCTGAACACGGTGCAGATAGTCAAGTTATTTTACTAACTGATAATGAGCCAATTTTAAATAAGGTTTTAGACGAGTTAAAATCTCAATTAAATGAATTACCTCGTAAAGAAATCGCTAAAAAAGCTTTAAATAACAGTAGCGCTATTTTATTAAATACTATTAAAGATTGTATTGCTTTTAGTAATGAATATGCACCAGAACATTTAATAATTTCTTCAGAAAAATCACAGAATTATATAGATAATATTATTAATGCAGGCTCTGTTTTTTTAGGGAATTATAGTTGTGAAAGTGCTGGAGATTATGCTTCAGGAACCAATCATACATTGCCTACTTATGGTTATGCAAAGAATTACAGTGGGGTGTCATTAGATAGTTTTGTGAAGAAAATTACATTTCAAAAATTATCTAAAACAGGAATTAAAAATATAGGTAAAGCTATTGAAATAATGGCAGAAGCAGAAGGATTGCAAGCACACAAAAATGCAGTTACAGTTAGATTAAAAGCTTTAGAAAATGATTGATTTAAAGAAAATAGTTAGAAAAAATATATTGAATTTATCTCCATATTCTTCGGCTAGAAATGAGTTTAAAGGAACTGCTGAAGTTTTTTTAGATGCTAATGAAAATCCGTTTGGAGAATTAAATAGATATCCAGACCCACAACAAAGAATTATTAAAGAAAAGTTATCCGAAATAAAAAAAGTAAATGAAAATCAAATTTTTGTAGGTAACGGAAGTGATGAGGTAATCGATTTAGCTTTTAGAATTTTTTGTGAACCAGGAAAAGATAAAGCACTTACTTTTTCGCCAACCTATGGTATGTATAATGTTTCTGCAAATATTAATAATGTGAATTTAATTGAGTTACCATTAAAAGATAATTTTCAAATAAACATTAACCAATTAGAAAGTTATTTAAATGACGAAAGTTTAAAAATCATATTTATATGTTCGCCAAATAACCCAACAGGAAATAACATTACAATTAATGATATCGAGTTTATTTTAAAAAGATTTAAAGGTATTGTTATTGTTGATGAAGCATATATCGATTTTAGTTCTCAATCTTCATTAATAAAAAAAATCAGTGATTATAATAATCTAATAATATGTCAAACGTTCAGTAAAGCTTGGGGGTTAGCTGCGGTAAGAGTTGGTGTAGCTTATGCAAATTCTAAAATAATAGAATTTTTTAATAAGGTAAAACCACCATACAACGTAAGCAGTTTAAATCAAAATGCAGTTATAGAAACGTTGAAAAATATTAAGAAAATAGATAAAAAAATAAATATAATTATTTCTGAACGTCAACGATTAAAAGAAAGATTAGCATCTTTTAAAAATGTAAATAAAATATATCCATCTGAAGCTAATTTTTTATTGATTAACGTAGATAACGCTATTAAATTATACGAATATTTAATTCAAAATAAAGTAATTATTCGTAATAGAAATTCACAAATTAAAAACTGTATTCGTGTAACTGTAGGAACAGTTCAAGAGAATGAAAAATTAATAAATGCCTTAAAAAAATATAATGAAGAAAGTATTATTTATAGATAGAGACGGAACTTTAGTTATCGAACCTCCAGTAGATTATCAATTAGATAGTTTCGAAAAATTAGAGTTTTACCCAAGTGTGTTTGAGTATTTAAAAAAAATAGTTAATGAGCTTGATTATGAATTAGTGTTAGTAACGAATCAAGATGGATTAGGAACCAATAGTTTTCCTGAAAATACGTTTTGGCCAGTACATAATTTAATAATGAAAACCTTTAAAAATCAAGGAATAATATTTAAAGAAGAAATTATTGATAGAACTTTTGCTAAAGATAATGCACCAACAAGAAAACCTAATACAGGTTTATTAACCCAATATTTTTCTTCTGATTATGATTTAGAAAACTCGTTTGTTATTGGAGACAGATTAACAGATGTTGAGTTAGCCAAAAACCTAGGAGCTAAGGGCATTTTAATAGCAACTAATAGTATTGTTGGAGATGATGAAATTACTACGAAAAAAGAAGAACTAAATACATATACTTCTTTAGAAACTAAAAGTTGGCAAGAAATATATGAGTTCTTAAAACTAAAAGATCGAGTAGGTGCAATTGAAAGAAATACCAATGAAACAAAAATAAAAATTGATTTAAACCTAGACGGTACAGGTAAAAATAATATTGATACAGGAATCTATTTTTTCGATCATATGCTAGAGCAAATTGCACGCCACGGTCAGTTAGATTTAAACATAAAAGTACAAGGAGATTTAGAGGTTGATGAACACCATACTATCGAAGATACTGCGATTGCTTTAGGTGAAGTTTTTTACCAAGCGTTAGGTAGTAAATTAGGAATAGAACGTTACGGGTTTTGTTTACCAATGGATGATTGTTTAGCGCAGGTAGCTTTAGATTTTGGAGGAAGAAATTGGTTAGTTTGGGAAGCCGAATTTAAAAGAGAAATGATCGGTAAAATGCCAACAGAAATGTTTATACACTTTTTTAAATCATTTACCGACGGAGCTAGATGTAATTTAAATATAAAAGCAGAAGGTAATAATGAGCATCATAAAATAGAAGCAATTTTTAAAGCCTTTGCAAAAGCGATAAAAATGGCAGTGAAAAGAGATACAGAAAAAATGATTTTACCATCAACTAAAGGAATGTTATAACATGAAAATTGCAATTATAAAATATAATGCAGGTAACATTAAATCGGTACAAAATGCAATAAGTAGATTAGGCTATAAAAGTATAATTACTGATGATGTAAACGAAATAATAAAAGCAGATAAAGTTATTTTTCCAGGAGTTGGAGAAGCAAGTTCAGCAATGAGTTATTTAAATAATAAAGGATTAACAGAGGTTATAAAAAAATTAAAACAACCAGTTTTAGGTATCTGTTTAGGGTTACAATTATTATGTGATTCATCTGAAGAAAATAATACAAAATGCTTGGGTATTTTTAATACTAAGGTTAAATTATTTCCACCAGAAGAAAAAGTTCCTCACATCGGATGGAATAATTTTGAATCCTTTTCTGGTAAATTATTTCAAGGCATTAATAAAAAAAATGATGTGTATTATGTACATAGTTTTTATGCAGAAACATGTAAAGAAACGATAGCAATTTGTAATTATATTTTACCATTTAGTGCTGCGATAAAGAAAGATAACTTTTATGCAACACAATTTCACCCAGAAAAATCTTCAACAATAGGAGAACAAATCTTAAAAAACTTTTTAGAGTTATGAGAATAATACCAGCAATAGATATAATCGAAGGTAAGTGTGTAAGACTTACTAAAGGAGATTTTAATACAAAAAAAATATATAACGAAAATCCGTTAGAAGTAGCAAAAGAATTTGAAGATAGCGGTATTGAATATTTACATTTAGTTGATTTAGATGGCGCAAAATCTAAACACATTAAAAATTATAAAATTTTAGAAAATTTAGCATCAAAAACAAATTTAAAAATTGATTTTGGAGGAGGTTTAAAATCGGATGAAGATTTAAAAATTGCTTTTAATAGTGGTGCAAATCAAATAACAGGAGGAAGTGTTGCTGTAAAAAATCCTGATTTATTTTTAAATTGGATGAAAACATACGGAGCCGATAAAATTATTTTAGGTGCAGATTGTAAAAACAGAAAAATTGCAACACACGGTTGGTTACAAACATCGGTAGTTGATGTTGTAGAATTTATTAGTGATTTTGAAGAGGTTGGTGTAAAAAATGTTATTTGTACAGACGTAGCCAAAGACGGTATGTTATTGGGTACTTCTAACGATTTGTATAAAGAAATTTTACGAAAATCAAATGTCAATTTAATTGCAAGTGGAGGAGTATCTTGTTTAGATGATTTATATAAATTAAAAGAAATTGGTTGTGAAGGAGCTATTGTTGGAAAAGCCATTTATGAAGGTAAAATAACTTTAAAACAGTTAGAAGACTTATGTTAAAAAAAAGAATCATTCCATGTTTAGATATTAAAGATGGAAAAACAGTAAAAGGAGTAAATTTTGTTGATATTATTGATGCAGGTGATCCTATAGAACTTGCTAAAAGTTATATAAAACAAGGAGCAGATGAATTAGTATTTTTAGATATAACTGCAACTATCGAAAATCGTAAAACACTAATAAATTTAGTAGAAAAAGTTGCTAAAGAAATTAACATACCATTTACAGTTGGAGGAGGCGTAAATTCTATCGAAGATGTATCGGCACTAATAAAATCAGGAGCAGATAAAGTTAGTATCAATTCATCAGCCATAAAAAGACCAGAATTAATTACAGAACTTGCAAATGAGTTTGGTAGCCAATGTGTTGTAGTAGCTATAGATACTAAGTTAATTAATAATGAATGGAAAGTTTTTGTAAAAGGAGGTAGAGAAGAAACTAATTTAACAACTATTAATTGGGCTAAAAAAGCTGAAGAGTTAGGAGCAGGAGAAATACTATTAACTTCGATGAATAATGATGGAACTAAAGCTGGTTTTGCATTAGAAATAACAAATAAAGTAAGTAAATCAATAAACATACCTGTTATAGCTTCTGGTGGAGCGGGTAAAAAGGAACATTTTACAGAAGTTTTTACCAAAACACAAGCTAGTGGAGGTTTAGCTGCAAGTATTTTTCATTTTAATGAAATTTCAATACCAAGTTTAAAAGAGTATTTAAAAGAACAAAAAATAGCAATACGATGAAAGTAGATTTTACAAAAAGTAACGATGGATTAATTCCTGTAATCATACAAAATTATAGCACTTTACAAGTTTTAATGTTGGGGTATATGAATAAAGAAGCTTTAGCTAAAACTCAAAAAGAAAATAAAGTAACTTTTTTTAGTAGAAGTAAGAATAGATTGTGGACAAAAGGAGAAGAAAGCGGTAATTTTTTAGAAGTTAAAGATCTTAAAATAGATTGTGATAACGATACAATTCTTATTAAAGCAAATCCAAAAGGACCAACTTGTCATAAAGGAACTGTATCTTGTTTTAATGAAGAAACATCAAAAGGATTTTTATATGAATTAGAACGAATTATCAATTATAAAATAGATGAAAATATTGAAGAATCTTATACAAATCAACTGTTAAAAAGAGGAATAAACAAAGTAGCTCAAAAAGTAGGAGAAGAAGCAGTTGAACTTGTTATAGAAGCAAAAGATAATAATGATAATTTATTTAAAGATGAAGCTGCAGATTTGTTATATCATTATTTAATTTTATTAAAAGCTAAAGGTTTTTCTATAAATGATATTGAAGCTGTTTTAGAAAAAAGAAATAAATAAAATTATTATTGTTAAGCCCTTTATTTAACTGTGTTTTTTACATTTTTTTTAAAAAAGTTTAAAAATAATTTGGATATTAAATTTTTCTTATTGAATATTTGTACTCGTAAAAGTTCAATAACTTATTGACAATGTTATCAAGAAAGGTTGAGGGATTAGACCCTATGAAGCCTTAGCAACCCTTTGCGCAATGCAAAGAAGGTGCTAAATTCTACCAAAGCAATTTTAGCTTAAGGATAGATAACCAAAAAGAAGTTTCTAAAACAATTAAAAGAAGCTTTAATATTTCTTAATAACATTTTTCTAGTAAGCAACATCTTTTAAAGATGTGTTTTGGCTTTTGTTTTAATTTTTTTATTAACTCAAAAAACAAGAAAAATGAGTACACCAAAATTTGCAACTAATGCGTTGCACGCAGGACATGATGTTAAAGAAACAGGAGGAACAAGAGCTGTCCCTATTTATCAAACAACATCATATGTTTTTAATGATTCTGATCATGCAGCAAATCTGTTTTCATTAAAAGAATTAGGATTTATTTATACACGTTTAAATAATCCAACAAATCAAATTTTACAAGATCGTTTAGCAGCTATTGAAGGCGGTACGGGAGCTGTTGTTTTTGCTTCTGGTACAGCTGCAATTTCAACAGGGTTATTAACTTTGTTAAAAGCAGGAGATCATATTGTAGCATCAAGTAGTTTGTATGGAGGAACGTATAATTTGTTAAGTGTTACATTACCAAGATTAGGAATTACAACAACATTTGTTGATGCTTCAAATCCTGAAAATTTTGAAAAAGCAGTACAAGAAAATACAAGAGCATTTTTTGTTGAATCATTAGGAAATCCAAAATTAGACGTATTAGACTTAAAAGGAATTTCTGTTTATGCAAAAAAAGCAGAAGTCCCTTTTATAGTTGACAATACAGTAGCAACACCTGCATTATTAAATCCAATTGAACATGGAGCCAATATTGTAATTCACTCACTAACAAAATATATTGGAGGTCAAGGAAACTCTTTAGGAGGTGCAATTATTGATGCTGGAACTTTTAACTGGGCAAATGGAAAATTTCCTGAGTTTACTGAGCCTTCAGCTGGTTACCATGAATTGGTATATCATGAAGCATTAGGAGCAGCATCTTATACATTTAAATTAATTTTAGAAGGATTACGAGATTTTGGAGGAGCATTAAGTCCAACAAATGCTTTTCAAATAATTCAAGGATTGGAAACATTAAAAGTTCGTATTCAAAAGCATAGCGAAAATGCTTTAGAGTTAGCTAAATGGTTAGAAAATCAAGAAGAAGTATCATGGGTAAACTATCCTGGTTTAGCAACTAGTAAATATAAATCATTATCAGATTTATATTTACCTAAAGGACAAAGTGGTATTGTAACTTTCGGATTAAAAGGAGGATATGAAGCAGCAAAAACAGTTGCAAATACTACAAAGTTATTTTCACTGTTAGCAAACATAGGAGATACTAAATCTTTAATTATCCATCCGGCTAGTACTACTCATCAGCAATTAAGTGAAGAAGCTCAAGAAAATGCAGGAGTAACAAAAGACTTAATTCGTTTATCAGTAGGGATAGAAAATATTGATGATTTACAAACTGATTTAAAAGAAGCTTTTACTAAAATTCCTCAAGAAGATTTAGTTTAAAAAAGAAGTTAAAGAAAATCATGAGTATTAAAGAAAAATTAAATCACCTAACTATTTTTAGTTGTATTACAGATAGTGGTGCTCAGTTTACTAATTTACCGTTAAGTTATCAGTTGTTTGGTAAAAAACTGGGTACTGCTCCTGTGATTTTAATAAACCATGCGCTAACAGGAAACAGCAATGTAGCCGGTAAAGAGGGATGGTGGAAAGAATTAGTTGGAAATGAAAGAGTAATAGATACCAATGTTTACACAATACTTTGTTTCAATATTCCAGGAAATGGATTTGATGATTTTTTAATTGACGATTATAAAAGTTTTGTAGCTCGTGATATTGCTAAAATATTTTTAGAGGGATTAAAATTACTAAAAATAGAAAAGCTTTTTGCTTTAATAGGAGGTTCTTTAGGAGGTGGGATAGCTTGGGAAATGGTAGTTTTAAATCCTAAAATAACTGAGCACTTTATACCTGTAGCTACAGATTGGAAATCAACCGATTGGTTAATTGCTAATTGTCAAATACAAGAGCAGTTTTTAGTAAATTCTAGTAACCCTGTTCATGATGCTCGTATGCATGCAATGTTGTGTTACCGTACACCAGCATCTTTTAAAAAACGTTTTCAACGATCTAAAAATGAGGACTTACAAATTTTTAATGTAGAAAGTTGGTTACTACATCATGGTAAAAAGTTACAAGAAAGGTATCAGTTAGCGTCCTATAAATTGATGAATCAATTGTTAAAAACAATTGATGTAACTAAAGGGAATGAAGGGGGTAATGTATTGGAAACCATTGAAGGGGATATTCATATTATTGGTGTAGATTCTGATCTGTTTTTTACTGCTGAAGAAAATAGGGAAACACAAAAAGAACTAGCATTGGTAAATTCAAATGTTACCTATAATGAAATAAATTCTGATCATGGACATGATGCATTTTTGATGGAGCATGATCAATTAGAAAAAATTATTGAACCAATTTTCAATAAAAATTCAAAAAATAAAAAAATGAAAATTTTAAAATTTGGAGGAAAATCTTTATCTAACAATGGGATACATAATGTAGTATCTATTATAGAGCAAAAGATTAATGAAGGAGAAAAGGTGGCGGTTGTAGTTTCTGCAAGAGGGAACGCAACAGATACATTAGAAGAGCTATTAGTTAAGGCATCAAAAAATGAAACATATTCAGAACAACTAGAAGCATTTAAATATGAACAGTCTCAAATTACACCATTAGTTGATTTTTCAAAAGAGTTTTCTAGGTTAGAAAAACTATTTGAAGGAGTAAGTTTATTAGGAGATTTTAGTGATAAAATAAAGGATGAAGTTTTAGCGCAAGGAGAATTATTGTCTATAAAAACAGTAGCTGAGTTACTAGAACAAAAAGGAATTAATGCTAAAGCTACTGATGCTAGAGGGTTATTAAAGACTGATAAAAATTTGGGTAATGCTCAAACAGTCCTAGATGTTTCAAAAGAAAATGTAAAAAAACATTTTAAAGAGTTTAATGGTACTACCGTGAATATAGTAACAGGGTTTATAGCTTCTAATACAAAAAATGAAACGACAACTTTAGGTAGAAATGGAAGTAATTATACAGCTTCGCTTTTAGCAAATTATTTAGATGCTGAAGAATTGCAAAACTATACTCATGTTGATGGAATATTTACTGCAAATCCAGATTTAGTAGAAGATGCAAAAAAAATAGAAGAATTATCTTTTTCCGAAGCAAATGAATTGGCCAATTTTGGAGCAAACATTTTGCATGCAAAAACAATTATTCCATTGTTAGAGAAAAATATAAATCTACGTATTTTAAATACGTTTAATCCTGAAGATAAAGGAACTTTGATCACTGCTAAATCAAGTTCTAAAGGAATAAAATCGTTGTCTGTATTAGATAAAGTAGCTTTATTAAACTTTGAAGGAAGAGGTTTATTGGGAAAGGTAGGTGTTGATGCTCGTATTTTTAAAGCATTAAGCAGTCAAAATATAAGTGTTAGTATTATTTCACAAGGATCTTCTGAAAGAGGAATTGGATTAGTAGTTGATAAAGAAAAGGCAGATGAAGCTGTACAAGCATTAGAACAAGAATTTGAAAGTGATTTGTTAACCAAAGATGTAAATCAAATCTCTATTATTGATGATGTTTCAGTAATTTCAATAATAGGGCAAGACTTGAGTGAATTCCATCACCCTTATAATGCTTTGATTAAAAATCAAATTGTTCCTTTATTATTTAATAATACGATTACTGGTAAAAATGTTAGTCTAGTAGTAAAAAAAGAAGAATTACACAAAGCAGTTAATGTAATTCATGGACAAGTTTTTGGAGTTGCTAAGAAAATAAATATTGCAGTATTTGGAAAAGGATTGGTTGGTGGAACGTTAATAGAGCAAATTTTAGAGAATGCTATAGCTATTTTAGATAAACGTAAAGTTCAATTAAATGTTTTTGCTATAGCAAACTCCAAAAAAGTAGTAGTGACAAATACAGGAGTTACTAAAAATTGGGAAGAAGAATTAGACAAAAGTGAAAATAATGCACAAACCGTAGATTCAGTAATAGCTTATGCGAAGCATCATCATTTAGAAAACTTAATAGCAGTAGATAACACAGCTAGTAAAGAATTTATAGATAATTACATTCCACTAGTAGAAGCTGGTTTTGACTTAGTTTCGTCAAATAAAATAGCAAATACTGTATCATATGATTTTTATAAAGAGTTACGAAAAACACTAGATTTAAATAAGAAAAATTATTTATATGAAACCAATGTTGGTGCAGGATTGCCTTTAATTGATACTATAAAGTTACTACATGATTCCGGAGAAAACATAACAAGGATCAGAGGTGTGTTCTCAGGGTCATTAAGTTACTTGTTTAATAAGTTTTCATCTGAAAAGGTAGAGTTTTCAAAGGTATTACAAGAAGCTATAGATAGTGGATTTACCGAGCCAGACCCAAGAGAGGATTTATGTGGAAATGATGTGGCAAGAAAATTATTAATCTTAGCTAGGGAATTAGATTTAGAAAATGAATTTGAAGATATTACAATAGAGAATTTAATACCTAAAGAATTCAGAAAAATATCATCTGAAGAGTTTTTGTCAAGCTTAGAAAAATTAAACCCTATTTTTCAAAAATTAAAAGAGGGACAAGAAGAAAATCATGTGTTAAGATACATAGGTGATTTATATGGAGATTTATCACAAACAAAAGGAAAGTTAGATGTAAAATTAGTTTCTGTACCTGTTAGTTCACCTTTAGGAAGTTTAAAAGGATCTGATGCTATTTTTGAAATTTACACTGAATCTTATGGAGAGCAACCTATTGTAATTCAAGGAGCAGGTGCTGGTGCAAAAGTAACAGCAAGAGGAGTATTTGGAGATATTCTACGATTGACAAAAAGCAATAATTAGGCATTAAACGTCATTAAAATATATAAGGTCAAAAATATTTTAGATCTATAAAAAAAATAAATATGAGTAAAAATTTTGAAACACAAGCTATTCGTACACAAACAGAACGATCGCAATTTTCTGAACATTCAACGCCTTTATACTTAACATCAAGTTTTGTATTTGATGATGCTGAAGATATGAGAGCTTCTTTTGCTGAAGAAAAAGACAAGAATTTATATAGTAGATTCTCTAATCCAAATACAACGGAGTTTGTAAATAAAGTGGTTGCAATGGAAGGAGCTGAAGCCGGTTATGCTTTTGCAACAGGAATGGCTGCGGTGTTTTCAACTTTTGGAGCTCTATTAAATGCTGGTGATCATATTGTTTCATGCAGGTCAGTATTTGGATCAACTCATAGTTTGTTTACTAAGTATTTACCTAAATGGAATATTGAAACTAGCTATTTTAAAATTTCCGAACCTGAAAAAATTGAAAGTTTAATTAAACCAAACACTAAGGTTTTATATGCGGAAACTCCAACAAATCCTGCTGTAGATATTTTAGATCTTGAAATACTAGGAAGTATAGCTAAAAAACATAACTTATTATTAGTAATTGATAATTGTTTTGCGACACCATATTTACAAAATCCTATAAAATTTGGAGCAGATTTAGTAATTCATTCAGCAACAAAATTAATAGATGGACAAGGAAGGGTTTTAGGTGGAATTACAGTAGGTAAAGCCGATTTGATTAGAGAAATTTATCTTTTCTCAAGAAATACAGGTCCTGCTATGTCTCCATTTAATGCTTGGGTATTGTCAAAAAGTTTAGAAACATTAGCTATAAGAGTTGAAAAACATTGCGAAAATGCGCTAAAAGTAGCTCAGTTTTTAGAAAAAGAATCAAAAGTAAACTTAGTAAAATACCCTTTTTTAAAATCTCATCCTCAATATGAAACTGCCAAGAAGCAAATGCGTTTAGGAGGAAATATTGTAGCTTTTGAAATTAAAGGCGGAATTGAAGCTGGAAGAAAGTTTTTAAATAATATTAAAATGTGCTCATTATCAGCGAATTTAGGAGATACGAGGACGATAGTTACACACCCAGCTTCTACTACTCATAGCAAGTTGAGTATAGAAGATAGGTTAGAAGTTGGTATTACTGATGATTTGGTACGATGTTCTATTGGTTTAGAAAATATAGATGATATTATTAACGATTTAAATCAAGCATTAAATAATTAGAATATAAATAAAAGTAAAAGTGTATTTTTGTGGTATGCTATCTAAGAAAACAAAATACGGATTAAAGGCACTTGCCTTTATTGCTAAACAAGAAAAAGGAGAAAAAGTACAAATTGCTACTATTTCCGAAAGTGAAAATATATCACATAAATTCTTAGAAAGCATACTACTTACTTTGAGAAAAGCAGGTTTTTTAGGAGCTAAAAAAGGTAAAGGCGGAGGCTATTATATGTTAAAAGAAGCATCTGAAATTAAAATGACAGATGTTATTAGAACCTTAGAAGGACCAATAGCTATGCTACCTTGCGTTAGTTTGAATTATTATGAAAAGTGTGATGATTGTCCAGATGAGGATGCGTGCTCTGTTCATAAACTAATGATTCAAGTAAGAGACAATACTTTGCAAATTCTTCGTAATAATACACTTGACGATTTAGTTTAAAAAAGCATATTTTTTAATTTTTTTTGTAAAATTCTAACATAAATGTTTTGTCATCTAAAATGAATTAATACATTTGTTGATCATTAAAACCTACTTACCCTATAGGGAAATAGAAATTTTAAAATGATATTAGAACAAATAATAGAAAATAAGAAAAATTATAAGTTAGATAAGTCTTCAGATAATCCATTTAGAAGTGTTGTAAAATCAGTTAGTTGGCGAGTAATAGGAACAATAGATACGATTTTAATTTCATGGATTATTACCGGAGAGTTAACTACAGCTTTTTCAATAGGAAGTATAGAGTTGGTAACAAAAATGGTATTGTACTTTTTTCATGAAAGAGTTTGGAACAAAATAAAATGGGGTAAAAAATGAGTTTAGTAAGTAAATTAAATATAGAACAATTAAATAAGGAGTTAGAAAAGTTAACACCACAGCAAATTGTAGAATGGGTTTTCGAATTAAAGCAAAAAACAATTATTACAACTAATTTTAGACCTTACGAAGTCGCAATACTTCATTTAGTTTCTAATGCAAATCCATCAATAAAAACTATTTGGTGTGATACAGGTTATAATACTCCACAAACATATAAACACGCAGAAGAACTGATAGAAAAACTAAAACTTAACATACATTTATATGTGCCTAAACAAACAGTAGCACATCGTAATGTTGTTTTAGGAGTTCCTTCTATAACAGATGAAAATCATGTTTTATTTACAGAGCAGGTTAAGTTAGAACCATTTAAAAGAGCAATGTTAGCCCATAATCCAGATGTTTGGTTTACTAATTTAAGAAAAGGGCAAACAGCTTTTAGAGATGGTATCGGAATACTTTCTATTAGTAAAGATGGAGTTTTAAAAGTAAGTCCGTTTTATAATTGGTCAGATGAAGAGTTAGATAGGTATTTAGAAGAGCATAATTTACCAAATGAATTTATATACTTCGATCCAACAAAAGTCGAAAATAACAGAGAATGTGGTTTACATATATAATAAATATGATTATGAATACAAGTATAATTAAAGTAGGTGCTTTAGAAAGTGAAGCCATATATATATTTAGAGAAGTTGTTGCTCAATTTGAAAAGCCAGTGTTATTATTTTCTGGTGGAAAAGATAGTATAACATTAGTACGATTAGCTCAAAAAGCATTTTATCCAGCAAAAATTCCTTTTCCTTTAATGCATATTGATACAGGACATAACTTTCCTGAAACGATTGAATTCAGAGATCGTTTGGTAAAAGAATTAGGCGTTAAATTAATTGTTAGAAACGTTCAGGATAATATTGATACAGGGAAAGTAAAAGAAGAAACAGGAAAATACGCCAGCCGAAACATGCTACAAACAGAAACGTTATTAGATGCAATTGAAGAATTTGGTTTCGATGCATGTATCGGTGGTGCACGTAGAGATGAAGAAAAAGCAAGAGCAAAAGAGCGTATTTTTTCTGTTCGTGATGATTTTGGACAATGGGATGAAAAAAACCAACGTCCAGAATTATTTGATATGCTAAATGGAAAAATTGATTTAGGACAAAATGTACGTGTTTTTCCAATATCTAACTGGACAGAATTAGATGTTTGGTCATATATAAAAGAAGAGAAAATTGAAATTCCATCTATTTATTTTGCTCATAAAAGAGCTACTTTTTTAAGAGATGGACTCATATGGTCGGCTGAAGACAATGTTGTTTATCGAGAAGATGATGAAAAGGTTGAAGAACGCATGGTACGCTTTAGAACTGTAGGAGACATGAGCTGTACAGCTGCAGTATTATCTAATGCTATCGATATAAATACAGTTGTAGAAGAAATTAGAGATTCTTCTATATCTGAAAGAGGAGCAAGGATAGATGATAAACGATCGGAAGCTGCAATGGAGAAGCGTAAACAACAAGGATATTTCTAAAAAACAATAATAAACTATTTTAAAATAATAGTTAAAAAATACTAAAATGAACGTACTAAAAATAGCAACAGCAGGGAGTGTAGATGATGGTAAAAGTACTTTAATAGGACGTATTTTATACGATACGAAATCATTAACTGAAGATAAATTACAAGCGATAGAAGAAAAAAGTAAACAAAGAGGATTTGATTACTTAGATTTTTCATTAGCAACAGACGGATTAGTAGCTGAACGTGAACAAGGAATTACTATTGATGTAGCACATATTTACTTTTCTACACCGAAAACAAGTTTTATTATTGCTGATACTCCTGGTCATATTGAGTATACTAGAAATATGGTAACTGGAGCCTCTAATTCACAAGCTTCTATTGTTTTGGTAGATGCTAGAAATGGAGTTGTTGAACAAACGTATCGTCATTTCTTTATCAATAATTTATTAAGAGTAAAAGATGTTGTAATTGCTATTAATAAAATGGATTTGGTAGATTATTCAGAAGATAAATTTAACCAAATAAAAGGTGAAATTGAGTATTTAGCAAGTAAAAGTGAATACCAAAATCAAAACTTAACCTTTATTCCTCTATCAGCTTTAAAAGGTGATAACGTGGTAGAATCATCAGATAAGATGGAGTGGTATAAAGGTGAGCCTTTGTTAAATCATTTAGAAAGTTTAAGTTCTGATAATGTAAATACTAGTTCACAAACTCGTTTTCCTATACAAAGTGTTATAAGGCCAAAAACTGACGAATATCATGATTTTAGAGGTTATGCAGGTAAACTTTATGGAGGTGATTTAGCAGTAGGTGATCAAGTAACTATATTACCTTCTAACACGCAATCTAAAGTTAAAAGTATTCAGTTTTTTAATCATGAATATCAAGAAGCAAAAAGTGGTAGTTCAATAACTGTAACACTTGAAGATGATGTAAACATAAGTAGAGGTGATATGTTGGTTAAAAGTGGTGAAGAACCAAAAGTTGTAAAACAAATTGAAGCAACTATTTGTTGGATGGACAAACAACCACTTCAGGTGTCAGAAAAATATTATATAAAGCATGGTGTAAATGATGCTCAAGCTAAAATAACAGATGTATCATCGTTAATTCATACTGATTTTTCAGGAGAAGAAAATTCACCAAATGAATTATCACTTAACCAAATTGGTAATGTTACTTTAAAAATAAGTAAGCCGCTTTTTGTTGATAAATTTCAAGAGAATAAGGCTAATGGTGCATTTATAGTTATTAATCCAAAAACAAACAACACAGCAGGTGTTGGTTTTATTAAGTAAAAAAATAAAGCAATGGCAATTATAATAACAGACGAATGTATTAACTGTGGAGCTTGCGAACCTGAATGCCCAAATACAGCAATTTATGAAGGGGCTGATGATTGGAAGTATAGCGAAGGAACGTCTTTAGAAGGAGCAGTTAAATTACCTAATGGTGATCAAATAGATGCAGATGAGGTTCAAGAGCCAGTTTCTGATGAATATTATTTTATTGTTCCTGATAAATGTACAGAATGTAAAGGGTTTCATGAAGAGCCACAATGTGCGGCAGTATGCCCAGTAGATTGTTGTGTATCTGATGATAATTATGTAGAAACAGAAGAAGAGTTATTAGCTAAACAACAATTATTACACAACTAGTATTAATGCTTTTATAAGCAAACAATTAAAAATCATGCAAAGTTTTAGATCAGAAATAGAGAACCCGGTTGTAGAAAAAGATATCCTTGAATTAGAACGTAAAATAAGTTTATTTAAAGAAGGAAAGATAGATGAAGAGCGTTTTAGAAGCTTACGTTTAGCAAGAGGTGTATACGGTCAACGCCAATTAGGTGTTCAAATGATTCGTATTAAATTGCCTTATGGTAAAGTGTCTAGTGAGCAATTACATAGAATAGCAGATGTTTCTGATGAATATTCAAGAGGAAGGTTACATATAACTACGCGTCAAGATATTCAAATTCACTATGTAAGCTTAGATAGAACCCCAGAATTATGGGCTCAATTAGAAAAGGATGATATTACATTACGTGAGGCATGTGGAAATGCTGTTAGAAATGTAACGGCATCTGAAACAGCTGGTATAGACATCAATGAACCTTTTGATGTAAGTCCATATGCACATGCTACTTTTGAATTTTTTCTACGTAACCCAATTTGTCAAGAAATGGGAAGGAAGTTTAAAATGTCGTTTTCAGCAACTGATGAAGATACAGCAATAAGCTTTATGCATGATTTAGGTTTTATAGCTAAAACTAAAACTATTGGAGGAAAAACAATAAAGGGGTTTAAAGTATTGTTAGCGGGTGGATTAGGTTCTCAGCCTCGTCATGCTGATGTTATGTATGAGTTATTAGAAGTTGATTTATTAATACCAACTATTGAAGGAGTTTTACGTGTGTTTGATCGTTATGGTGAACGTTCAAAAAGAGCAAAAGCACGATTAAAGTTCTTGGTGAAAGATTTAGGGTTAGATAAGTTTTTAACTTTAGTTGAAACAGAAAGAAAGGCTTTAGCATATCAATCGTATTCTATTGATACTTCAAAATTTGAACAAGAAATTACTTTTGAAACTTTAGAGGTTCCTTCAGTATCAATAGAAGATGAAAAAGCATATGAAGAATGGAAGCAAGTGAATGTTATAAAACAAAAGCAAGAAGGATTGTATGCTGTTGGTGTTAAAGTTCATTTAGGAGATTTTTATACAGATAAAGCGCGATTGTTAGCTGATTTGATTAAGAAATATGCAGCAAATGAATTACGTTTTACATTAAGACAAAATATTTTAATACGCCATGTAAGAGAAGAGTTTTTACCTTTCTTTTATGTTGAGTTACAAAAACTAGGATTTACTGAAGTAGGTTATAATAGTACAGCTGATATTACTGCATGTCCAGGAACTGATACATGTAATTTGGGAATTTCAAGTAGTACAGGAATTGCCGCAGAATTAGAACGTGTTTTTAAAACTGAATATCCAGAATATCTTAACAATAAGGAAGTAACTATAAAAATTAGTGGCTGTATGAATGCTTGTGGTCAGCATAATATGGCACACATTGGTTTTCAAGGAATGTCTGTAAAAGTAGGGAACTTATTAGCACCAGCATTACAAGTGTTAATTGGTGGAGGTATTGTAGGAAATGGAGTAGGTCGTTTTTCAGATAAATTAGTGAAGATACCTAGTAAAAGAGCTCCAGAAGCATTAAGAATTTTATTAAACGATTTTGAGGATAATAAAGAAGAAGAGGAGGATTTCTTAGCATATTATGATAGAAACGGAAAAACATATTTTTATGATATTTTAAAACATTTATCTGATACTACCAATTTAAAAGAAGATGATTTTATCGATTGGGGTCATGATAAAAACTATGTAAAATCAATTGGAGTAGGTGAATGTGCTGGTGTAGTAATAGATTTAATAGCAACTTTACTTTTTGAAAGTGAAGAGAAATTAGAAAATGCAACACAGGCCTTTAAAGAAAAACAATGGTCTGATAGTATTTATCATGGTTATTCAGCTATCGTAAATACAGCAAAAGCACTGCTAACATCTGAAGGTAAAAAGACAAATACTCAAGCAGGAATTATAAAAAACTTTGATGAGGTATTTGTTGAAACAAAGAAAATTGAGTTATCAACTTCATTTTCAGAATTAGTATATCAAATTAATAAAAATCAACCTACTGAAGCATTTGCAAGTAAATATTTGCAAGAAGCTAAAGCATTCTACACAACTATAGATGCTTACCGTAAAGTGGTAGTAGAAAGTTAAAAAGGATAATGATGAAAAAACAACCTAAATTAACAGTAGTAGGTGCAGGTCCAGGAGATGTTGAGCTAATTACGTTAAAAGCTATTAAAGCATTAAAAAATGCAGATGTTGTTTTATATGACGCTTTAGTTAATCCAGAACTTTTAGATTATATCAATCCAAAAGCAGAACTAATTTTTGTTGGTAAAAGAAGGGGGTGTTACCGCTATCAGCAAGAGCAAATCAATGAGTTAATTGTGACAAGAGGGTTTTCTCATGGTCATGTAGTTCGTTTAAAAGGTGGAGATCCTTTTATTTTTGGAAGAGGAGCTGAAGAAATGCAATATGCAGCAACATATGGTCTTGAGGTAGCTGTTGTTCCTGGAATTTCATCATCATTAGCTGTACCAGCATATCAAAACATACCATTAACAAAAAGAGGTAGTTCAGAAAGTTTTTGGGTAATAACAGGAACAACTA
Organism: uncultured Tenacibaculum sp.; assembly: GCA_964498665.1. GTDB lineage: Bacteria > Bacteroidota > Bacteroidia > Flavobacteriales > Flavobacteriaceae > Polaribacter. Next base: position 22,996 of record CAZCHR010000002.1, read on the forward strand.
AGCAACATAAATTATCTAATGATGCTAGGTTAGCCGCAAAATCAAATGCAACAGTAGTTGTGTTAATGGGAATGGGGAAATTATCTGAAATAGTATCACTTTTTAAAGAAGAAGGAAAGTTAGAATTACCAGTAGCTATTATTCAAAATGGAACAACTCCTGAAGAAAAAATAGGAATAGGTACCGTTGATACTATTGAGGAAGTAGTTTATAAAAATAACTTAAGTAACCCTGCTATTATTGTATTAGGAGAAGTGGTAAAACACCGTCAACAGTTAGCAGATGTTAAACAACAGGTAGTTTTAAAAAGTGTGGTATGATAAATAAAGAAAGAAATAATTTATATCCAGTTTTTTTAAAGGTAAATGAACTAGAAGTTTTAATTATTGGAGGAGGTTATGTAGCTGAAGAAAAATTAACTTTTTTATTAAAATCAAGTCCAGATGCTAAGGTAACAATGGTTTCTCCTTATTACAGAAAAAATACGATTAAAGAAGCTCAAAAAGCATCAGTAAAAATGATTAAAGATGTTTATAAAAAAGAGTATTTAATAGGAAAACACATGGTTATTGCTACAACTGATATTCCAGAAGTGAATGTAGAAATATATAAAGATTGTAGAGCAGAAAATAAACTAGTAAATGTAGCTGATAATCCACCTTATTGCGATTTTTATATGGGAGGAATTGTAACTAAAGGAAATGTAAAAGTTGCAATTTCAACAAACGGAAAATCTCCTACAACAGCAAAAAGATTACGCCAATTTTTTGAAGAAGTAATTCCAGAAGATATTAATCAATTAGTAGAAAACTTAAACGTTTTTAGAAAAACAATCAAAGGGAACTTTGAGAAAAAAGTAGAAACATTAAATAAGTTAACAGAGAGTTTAATTAGTTAGTGTTATTACAAATTATCTATCAGTAAAAAATATAACTATTCATACTGATAAAGACAAAAAATAATAAAATGATTACAACAGATATATTAATTATAGGCGCAGGTCCAACAGGATTATTTACCGTTTTTGAAGCAGGGTTATTAAAATTAAAATGTCATTTAATTGATGCATTACCTCAACCAGGAGGTCAATGTTCAGAGATATATCCTAAAAAACCTATTTATGATATTCCAGCATATCCAGAAATTTTAGCAGGAGATTTAACAGATAATTTAATGGAACAAATTAAGCAGTTTGAACCAGGGTTTACATTAGGAGAACGTGCAGATACAATAGAAAAACAAGATGATGGTACTTTTATTGTAACTACAAATAAAGGAACTAAACACCATGCTCCAGTGGTAGCAATTGCAGGAGGTTTAGGTAGTTTTGAACCTCGTAAACCACCGATTCCTAATATTGCAGATTTTGAAGATAAAGGAGTAGAATATATTATTCGTGATCCTGAGATTTATAGAAATAAAAAAGTGGTTATTTCTGGAGGTGGAGATTCCGCTTTAGATTGGGCAATATTTTTATCGGATGTAGCTTCAGAAGTAACTTTAATTCATAGAAGAAATGAGTTTAGAGGAGCTTTAGATTCTGTAGATAGAGTACAAGAATTAAAAAATTTAGGTAAAATTAATTTAATAACTCCAGCTGAAGTAAAAGGTGTTTTGGGTAAAGATCACGTTACAGGAGTAGCGGTAGAGAAAAAAGGAGAAGATCCTTTTATTATAGATACAGATCACTTTATTCCGTTATTTGGATTATCTCCAAAATTAGGGCCTATTGCAGATTGGGGATTAGAGATAGAAAAAAATGCCATCAAGGTTAATAATGCTTTAGACTATCAAACAAATATTCCAGGTGTGTATGCTATTGGAGATGTAAATACCTATCCAGGAAAATTAAAACTAATTTTATGTGGATTTCATGAAGCAACTTTAATGTGTCAAAGTGCTTATAAACGTATTCATCCAGATAAAAAATATGTAATGAAATATACTACAGTTGGCGGTGTTACAGGTTTTGACGGAACAAAAAAAGAAGCACCAAAAGCAGTTGTAAAAGCTATTCAATAAAAAAATATAATGTCAGATATAAACATAAAAATAACTGATAGACAAGGTGTAGAGCATACTATTTTGGCACCAACTGATATGGCGATGAATTTAATGGAAATAGTACGTTCTTATGAATTAGCAGAAGAAGGAACTATTGGTGTTTGTGGTGGTATGGCAATGTGTGCATCTTGCCAATGTTATGTAAAATCAGATCATGAATTACCAGAAATGGGTGTTGATGAAGATATGATGTTAGCAGAAGCTTTTCATGTAGAAGATAACAGTCGTTTGGGATGTCAAATTCCTATTACAACAAGTTTAGAGGGATTAGAGGTTGAATTAGCACCGGAAATGTAACATGTTACAAAAAAACTATTCACTTACATTAAAAGATACCGTAGAAGAATTTACAAAAAAACTATTCTATGCACTTTTTGATGAGGTTTATTATAAAAAAGAAATTAGTTTTATTGAAAAATTATTTTTAGAAATAACTGATACATTAAAAATAAACGAATCAATATCAATTTGGATAGCTTATAAAGAAAGATTTAAAGAAATACGAAAGAAATTAGATTTAGATGCAATTGCTTTTGAACAAACAGATCCAGCTGCAAAAAGTTTAACTGAAGTTTATTTAGCATATCCAGGTTTTCATGCAATAGCAGTTTATCGTTTAAGTCACGAACTAATAAAATTAAACGTTCCTATTTTACCAAGAATGATGAGTGAATATACACATGGTATAACTGGAACAGATATTCATCCAGGAGCAAAAATTGGAGACTCTTTTTTTATAGATCATGCTACGGGTATTGTTATTGGAGAAACTACGGTTATTAAGAATAATGTGAAAATATATCAAGGTGTAACATTAGGCGGAATTCAAGTTAAAAAAGAATTAGCATTAACAAAAAGGCATCCAACAATAGAAAATAACGTAACTATTTATGCCAATGCTACCATATTAGGAGGTGAGGTAGTTATAGGAGAAGAAAGTATAATTGGGGCTAATGTATGTGTAACAGAATCTGTACCTAACGGATCTATAGTTACTTATCAATCAGAAAATAAAATTACAAAAAGAAAGTCATCAGTTAAATGATTTTTATAGAAGACATAAAAATGAAAACAAAAAGTATTATAGATTTTGTAGGAAATACTCCGTTAGTAGAAGTAAAAAATGCTTTTAATAAAAAAGGAGTAAAATTACTTTTAAAATTAGAAGGAAATAATCCAGGAGGTAGTGTAAAAGATAGAGCTGCTTACTTTATGATATCTGAAGCAATTAAAAGGAAAAACATAAAAAAAGGAGATACTTTAGTTGAAGCCACCAGTGGTAATACAGGTATAGCATTAGCTTTAATGGCAAAGGTTTTAGGTGTAAAAATGGTATTAACAATGCCAGAACATGCTACTATAGAAAGAGTAAAAACAATGCGTGCTTACGGAGCTGAGGTTATCTTAACTCCTACTGAATTAGGTATGGAAGGAGCTATAGATCATGCTTTAGAATTAAAATATAAAAAAGGATATTTTAGATTAAATCAGTTTGATAATTTCGATAATCCAAAAGCACATTACACAACCACAGGTCCAGAAATTTGGAGAGATACTGAAGGTGAAGTAACACATTTTGTGTCAGCAATGGGAACAACAGGAACTATAACTGGAGTTTCTAATTACTTAAAAGAACAAAACAATCAAATTAAAATTATAGGAGTACAGCCAAAAGAAGGCGCAAGAATTCCTGGGATAAGAAAATGGTCTGAAGATTATATGCCAGCTATTTTTAAACCTCAAAAGATTGACGCATTTTTAGAAGTAAATCAAAAAGAAGCAGAAGAAGCAACTATTAAGTTAGCAAAAGAAGAAGGTATTTTTGCAGGAATGAGTAGTGGAGGTGCATTTGCATCAGCACTTAAAGTAGCTAATTCTATAGAAAAAGGAGTGGTCGTTGCTATTGTTTGTGATAGAGGAGATCGATATTTATCATCAAGTTTATATAAATAGTAATTTTTTATTTGGTAAATAAAAATAAACCAATAGATTTGTCCCATAGTTCATTAACTTAATTGATGTTATCAAGAAAGGTGGAGGGAATAGACCCATTGAAACCTTAGCAACCCTTTGTGCAAACAAAGAAGGTGCTACATTCTACTGCTTATGCAGAGAGATAACGGAAAAGGATTTTTTACTTCCTCCTTTCCTGATAACATATTTTACTAAATATCAGGAAAATGTCAAACATTTACCAAGAAATACAAAAACGAATTCTCGTACTCGATGGAGCCATGGGAACAATGCTTCAGGAATATAAGTTTACTGAAGCAGATTTCCGTGGAGAACGATTTAAAGAATATCAAACATCTTTACAAGGAAATAACGATTTACTATCTATTACTCAACCAGAAGCTGTAAAAGAAGTACATCGAAAATATTTTGCGTCTGGAGCAGATATTGTAGAAACCAATACTTTTTCAGGTACAACCATTGCAATGGCAGATTACCAGATGGAAGATTTAGTATATGAGCTAAATTATGAGTCTGCTAAAATAGCAAAAGAAGTAGCAGAAGAGTTTACCCAAAAAGAACCAAATAAGCCTCGTTTTGTAGCTGGGTCAATAGGGCCAACAAACAGAACAGCAAGTATGTCACCAGATGTAAATGATCCTGGTTATAGAGCTGTTACGTTTAATGAATTACGAATTGCGTATAAACAACAAGTAGAAGCTTTATTGGATGGAGGAGCTGATATATTATTGGTAGAAACAGTTTTTGATACTTTAAATGCAAAAGCAGCTTTATTCGCTATTGAAGAAGTAAAAGAAGAGCGAAATATTGATGTGCCTATTATGTTGAGCGGAACAATAACAGATGCTTCAGGAAGAATTTTATCAGGGCAAACTGCTGAAGCTTTTTTAATTTCAGTTTCACACATTCCTTTATTGTCTGTCGGATTTAATTGTGCTTTAGGAGCCAATTTATTACAACCTCATTTAGAAGCAATCGCAAGTAAAACAGATTTTGCAATTTCAGCACACCCCAATGCAGGTTTACCAAATGCTTTCGGAGAATATGATGAAACTCCAGAAGAAATGGCAGAACAAATCGAAGAATATTTAAAGAAAAATTTGATAAATATTATTGGAGGTTGTTGTGGTACAACACCAAGTCATATAAACGCTATTGTAAAATTAGCAAATAAATACAAACCAAGACAATGCAGATAAAACAAGATAAATACATGCAACTGTCTGGTTTAGAACCATTGGTTTTAAATGAAAATAGCAATTTTATAAATGTAGGAGAGCGAACAAATGTTGCAGGATCACGTAAGTTTTTGCGTTTAATAAAAGAAGAGAAATACGATGAAGCTTTAGCAATAGCAAGGCATCAAGTAGATGGTGGAGCGCAAATTATCGATATTAATATGGATGATGGTTTGATTGATGGAAAACAAGCCATGGTTCGTTTCTTAAATTTAATAGCAGCTGAACCCGATATTTGTAGAGTTCCTATAATGATAGATAGCTCTAAATGGGATATTATAGAAGCAGGTTTACAAGTTGTTCAAGGTAAATGTGTGGTAAATTCTATTTCATTAAAAGAAGGTGAAGAAAAATTTATTTGGGAAGCAACTCAAATAAAACGTTACGGAGCAGCAGTAATTATAATGGCTTTTGATGAGGTTGGGCAAGCAGATAATTACGAAAGACGTATTGAAATTGCTAAAAGGTCATATGAAATATTGGTGAACATTGTTCACTTTCCTTCTGAAGATATTATTTTCGATTTAAACATTTTTCCTGTAGCAACAGGAATGGAGGAACATCGTAAAAACGCAATCGATTTTATAGAAGCAACACGTTGGGTTCGTAAAAATTTACCAAACGTAAGTGTTAGTGGTGGTGTAAGTAACGTGTCTTTTTCGTTTCGAGGAAATAACGGAGTAAGAGAAGCAATGCATTCTGTGTTTTTGTATTATGCAATACAAGCTGGTATGAATATCGGAATTGTAAATCCTGCGCTTCTTGAAGTATATGATGATATTCCCAAAGATTTATTAGAACATGTAGAAGATGTTATTTTAGATAGAAGAGAAGATGCTACAGAAAGATTATTAGAATTTGCTGAAACAGTAAAAGGAACTAAAAAAGAAAAAACAGTTGATTTATCTTGGAGAGAAAATTCACTTCAAGATAGAATAACCCATGGCTTAGTTAAAGGTATAGATGCTTATATAATTGAAGATGTAGAAGAAGCAAGATTACTATCAGAAAAACCAATTGAGGTTATTGAAGGTAATTTAATGGCAGGAATGAATGTTGTTGGAGATTTATTTGGGGCAGGAAAAATGTTTTTACCTCAAGTAGTAAAATCTGCACGCGTAATGAAAAAAGCGGTAGGATATTTAAATCCGTTTATTGAAGCAGAAAAAGGAGAAAAACAACAAGCTTTAGGTAAGGTTTTAATGGCAACTGTAAAAGGTGATGTACATGATATTGGTAAAAATATTGTTTCTGTAGTTTTAGGTTGTAATAATTACGAAATAGTAGATTTAGGAGTTATGGTTGCTCCTGAAAAAATTATTGAAACTGCAAAAAAAGAGAATGTTGATATCATTGGATTAAGCGGTTTAATAACACCTTCGTTAGATGAAATGGTGTATTTAGCAAAAGAAATGGAACGTCAAAATTTTGAAGTTCCTTTGTTAATTGGTGGAGCAACAACTTCTAAAGCACATACAGCAGTAAAAATAGATACTCAATATAAAAATGCAGTAGTGCATGTAAACGATGCTTCAAGAGCTGTTACCGTTGTGGGAGATTTATTAAATCCGAAAACCAGTCATCTATATACTGCTAAGTTAAAGAAAGATTATGATGAGTTTAGAACTAAATTTTTAAAACGAGGAAAAGAAAAATCATATGTTTCTATTGATGAAGCAAGAGATCGAAAATTTAAAATAGATTGGGAAACTACATCAATTATAAAACCAAAAACATTAGGAATTCAAACTTTAGAACAAGTGAGTCTAAAAGATTTAATTCCTTTTATAGATTGGAGTCCTTTTTTTAGAAGTTGGGATTTACATGGTAGATATCCAGATATATTAACAGACGAAATTGTAGGTGAACAAGCTACTGTTCTATTTAATGATGCTCAGAAAATTTTAAAAGAAATCATTTCAAAACAATATTTAAAAGCAAAAGCTATTTTCGGTTTATTTGAAGCAAATTCAATTAATGATGATGATATTTCTATTCAGAAAAAAGGAAAAGAGATAGCGGTTTTTAGAACCTTACGTCAACAATTAAAAAAACGAGAAGGAAAACCAAGTTTTGCTTTGGCTGATTTTATAGCTCCTAAAGAATCAAAAAAGAAAGACTATATGGGATCGTTTTGTACCGCAATTTTTGGTGCTGATGAATTAGCTGAAAAATATAAAAATAAAGAAGATGATTATAATGCGATTATGGTACAAGCAATTGCAGATAGATTTGTTGAAGCTTTAGCAGAATATTTACATCAACAAATTCGAATAAAACATTGGGGATATGCATCCGAAGAAAACTTATCTAATGATGAATTGATAAAAGAAAGTTATAAAGGTATTCGTCCTGCACCAGGTTATCCTGCGTGTCCAGATCATTTAGAAAAAGAAACAATTTGGAATTTATTAAAGGTTGAAGAAAAAATAGGGGTTTCACTAACAGAAAGTTTAGCTATGTGGCCAGCGGCAGCAGTTTCTGGATACTATTTTGCAAACGAAGAAGCTAAGTATTTTGGAGTAGGGAAAATTACTGATGATCAAGTACAAGATTTTGCAGAAAGAAAAAATATCACATTAAATAAAGCCAGAAAATGGTTACACCCTAACATAACAGGATAATAAGAAAACATTAAATTAATATATAAAAACATAAAGCATATTAAATTTAACAATTAGTTATAAATGAGATAAAATAAAAGATAATTAATACAACTAAAATTGTACTATCAAAAAAATAAGAATATTATGAAAAAGTATAATTTAGAAATTAGATTTATTATTCAAGTTGTATTAATGGCAATTTTATCTTTATCGATAGCTTATTTAATGTAATTATTAATATGCCTTTATAAATAAAATATGAAGGTAACAGAACATATAAAAGAAGCAAATAATAAAACATTATTTTCATTTGAAATTTTACCACCTTTAAAGGGGCAAAATATTCAATCTATTTTTAAAAATATAGATCATTTAATGGAGTTCAACCCTCCCTTTATTGATGTAACTTATCATAGAGAAGAATATTTATATAAAGAAATAGAGAATGGTTTATTAAAAAAACAAGTAGTAAAAAAACGTCCAGGTACTGTAGGAATTTGTGCTGCAATTCAGAACAAATATCAAGTTGATGCAGTACCTCATATTTTATGTGGAGGTTTTACTAAAGAAGATACCGAAAATTTCTTAATAGATTTAGACTTTTTAGATATTGACAACGTAGTTGCTTTACGTGGAGATGCTGTAAAAAACGAAACTTATTTCAAATCAGAAAAAGAAGGGCATAAATATGCAAGTGAGCTTGTAAATCAAATAGAAAACTTAAATAAAGGAATTTATTTAGATGATGAATTACAAAATTCATCAGAAACTAATTTTTGTATTGGTGTTGCTGGTTATCCAGAAAAACATATGGAAGCTCCAAATTTAGATTCTGATATTCATTTCTTAAAAAAGAAAATAAAAAACGGAGCAAGTTATATTGTAACTCAGATGTTTTTTGATAATAAAAAGTATTTTGATTTTGTAACTAAATGTAGAGCAGAAGGAATTACGGTTCCTATTATTCCAGGATTAAAACCTTTATCGACTAAAAGACAATTAAATTTAATTCCACATCGTTTTCATGTCGATTTACCAGATAGTTTAATAAAAGAAGTAATTAAGTGTAAAAATAATTTAGAAGTTAAACAAGTAGGTATTGATTGGTGTATACAACAAAGTAAAGAATTAAAAGCTGCAGGTATTCCTGTTTTACATTATTACTCGATGGGTAAATCAACTAATATTCAGCAAATAGCAAAAGAAGTATTTTAAAAAATTATATTTTTTTCTGAAGGTATTTTTCTTTAATAATTTCAGCAACAGTTTTATTTTCTATTTTACTTTCTAACCAAGAAAGAATGTCTAAGTATAAAAATGCTCTTTTTTCGTATGGATGATTTTTGTACACCTTTAATTTAGCATGTATTTTTTTAAATTCTGATTTAAATTGATGCGGAAATAAATCACCTAAAGAACGTATAGATTCTATAAAAATCTTTTGAACTTCTTGTAAGTTTTCCATTTTTAATAAAAATTTATACGTTTCTTTAAATTGTCTTTCTAAGTGATAATCTAATCCACATTCATAATGAGCAATAAGGTTTAAAACTCTTGCAAAACATTGTAAATCTTCACCAACATATAGTTTTTTTGTATTAATAATTTTTGATAAATATTCAATACATTTTTCATTTTTACCCATACCAAAATACAAACAGGCTATTTTGTAATAAAGACGAATAATATGGTGCTTATCTAATCTATTTTGGTATAAAATTATCTGTTGATTAATTTCATCAACTAAATATTCACCTTCATTAAAAGTTCCTTCTAAAAAATGTTTATGTAATTTATTAGAATATAAATATTGAGAAATTAGTATTTCGGTATTACTGTTTATAGGAAATATTTTGTCCTCAATTTCTTTTTCAAACAATTGTAATTCTTTTTTAAATTCAATTTCATGTTGAATAAAAAAAAGCGATTCTAATAAGTAATTTCTACCTTTAAGATAAAATACTGGGGTTGTAGATATCATTTTTGGATATTCTCTAAACAAGCTAATAAGTTTAGAAGCATATTTATATCCATGTAAAAAATCTTGAGTTAAAAAACATTTCCAAATATGTGCTTTATATAACCAAAGACGTTCTCTAAAGCCAAGTTTTTGATATTCAAAATCTGGTAATTTAGCCTTAAAATAGTCGTTTACCTTTTTTAATTCGTAATCATTTCTTGCATACCCAACTTTTAATAAAATTCCATATAGCTGTAAAGATAAATTCGATAATTTACTGGTAATTACATTTTGTAAGCTTAACTCTTTTGCTTGAATCGTTAATTCATCAGCTCTTGTATCAATACTCCTTGTAATATGTTGACTTTCTATTACTTTTTCGAATTCTACAATTTCATAGGCGCTATTTTTTTCTTCATTCTCAATAGCTAAATTTTTAGCTTTATCAAGTAATTTTAAACTTTGATTATATAATCCTTTTTGATATAAAACAGTAGCAAAATCTAATTGTTCACGTATTTGTACCCTGATATTTTTATGAGCAGGATTCATTCGTAAACTGGTTAAAATTTGTTTATATAAATGCGCTTTTAAATTCGATAATTGTTGTTTCGTAACAATTCCGCTATTAATAATAACCTTTTCATCATATTTTTTCTGCTTCTCTAAAAATTTAAATAAAGCAAAAAACTTAGCATCGGTATTACCTCCAAGTCTACCAATATATAAGTGAAATTGACGCTTTTCAGATTTCGTTAAAGACTGAATTAATACAAATAAAGCGTCATTTTGTTGGTTAGATTTTGTAAAGTAATTCATTTTAAGATGTTGGTAATTAGGTTTTTATGTGTTTTATTGCAGGTTTTAATATCGTGAGATTTTTTAGATCAAACTTTGTTTTATTAAACCAATATATACATTTGATTTATATAATTACAATTATTATTTAAAATAATGAATAACGATAAAGTCCAAATTTTCGACACTACTTTACGAGACGGAGAGCAAGTTCCTGGGTGTAAATTAGATACCAAACAGAAGTTAATCATTGCAGAAAGATTAGATTTTTTAGGTGTAGATGTTATCGAAGCAGGTTTTCCTGTTTCAAGCCCTGGAGATTTTACTTCTGTTAACGAAATAGCTAAAATTGTAAAAAACGCTACAGTTTGTGGTTTAACAAGAGCTGTTAAAAAAGATATTGAAGTAGCATCTCAAGCTTTAAAAAATGCTGTGAAACCAAGAATTCATACAGGTATTGGTACAAGTGATTCTCATATAAAATATAAATTTAATTCATCTCAAGATGAAGTGATAAGAAGAGGTAAAGAAGCTGTTTCTTATGCTAAGAACTTTGTAGATGATGTAGAATTTTATGCAGAAGATGCTGGTAGAACAAACAATAAATTTCTGGCTAAAGTTTGTGAAGAGATGATTAAATCTGGGGCAACAGTTTTAAATATTCCAGATACAACAGGATATTGTTTACCTGAAGAATATGGAGCAAAAATTAAGTATTTAAAAGAGCACGTAAAAGGAATTGAAAATGTAATATTATCGTGTCACTGTCATAACGATTTAGGAATGGCAACAGCCAATTCTATAGCAGGAGTTATTAACGGAGCTCGTCAAATAGAATGTACAATAAACGGTATAGGTGAGCGTGCAGGAAATACTGCTTTAGAAGAAGTGGTAATGGTATTAAAGCAACACCCATATTTAAACCTTCAAACAGATATTAACACGCAATTATTATACGATACAAGTATGATGGTTCGTGAAAGTATGGGAATGCCTGTACAACCAAATAAAGCAATTGTTGGAGCAAATGCTTTTGCACATAGTTCAGGTATTCATCAAGATGGTGTGATTAAAAATCGTGAAACATACGAAATAATGAACCCATCAGATGTAGGTGTAAACGAAAGTGCAATTGTTTTAACAGCAAGAAGCGGAAGAGCTGCATTAGCTTACAGAGCTAAAAAAGTTGGGTATGAATTAACTAAGATTCAATTAGATTTAGCATATAAAACATTTTTAAATTTTGCTGATAAACAAAAAGAAATAATAGATAATGATATCCATTTAATAATGAAACAAGTTAATAAAGTTTCTAAAATAGCAGTTGCCTAATGAATAAAACACTATTTGATAAAGTATGGGATGCACATGTGGTAGATTCAATCGAAAACGGACCACAAGTTTTATATATTGATAAACATTTAATTCACGAAGTTACAAGTCCGCAGGCTTTTAACGAATTAAAAGAACGTAATATTCCAATTGCAAGATCTGATAAAACAGTTGCAACTGCAGATCATAATACACCAACGGTAAATCAGCATTTACCAATTAAAGATGAATTATCAAGAAATCAATTAGAACAATTAACTAAAAATTGTAAAGAGAATAATATAGAATTATATGGGTTAGGTCATAGATATAACGGTATTGTTCATGTTATGGCTCCAGAATTAGGAATAACACAACCAGGAATGACAATGGTTTGTGGAGATTCTCATACATCAACACACGGAGCTTTTGGTACAATTGCTTTTGGTATTGGTACAAGTCAAGTAGCACAAGTATTTGCAAGTCAATGTTTGTTATTACAAAAACCAAAAAGTTTACGCGTTTCTGTTAATGGAAAACTTAAAAAAGGAGTTTTACCTAAAGATGTAATTTTATATATCATAGCGCAATTAGGAACTAATTCTGGTACAGGATATTTTTGTGAATATGCCGGAAATGTATTTGAAGAAATGTCTATGGAAGGTCGTATGACAGTTTGTAATATGAGTATAGAAATGGGAGCAAGAGGTGGAATGATTGCTCCAGATCAAACAACTTTTGATTATGTACAAGGTAAACAATTTGCACCTAAAGGAGATGATTTTGATAAAAAAGTAGCTTATTGGAAAACCTTAAAAACAGATAAAAAAGCAAAGTTTGATAAAGAGTATACTTTTAATGCAGAAGATATTGAACCAATGCTAACCTATGGTACAAACCCAGGAATGGGAATTAAAATTACAGAAACCATTCCTAAAGAAAACGATGCTTCATTTGAAAAATCATTGACTTATATGAACTTTCAAAAAGGAGAAAGTTTAATTAACAAAAAAATTAATTATGTTTTCATTGGAAGTTGCACTAACTCTAGAATCGAAGATTTTAGAGTCGTAGCTTCTTTTGTGAAAGGGAAACAAAAAGCAAAAAATGTAAACGCTTGGTTAGTACCAGGTTCGCAACAGGTTGCAAAACAAATTAAAAGAGAAGGTTTACAAACTATTTTTGAGGAAGCTGGTTTTCAATTACGTCAACCAGGTTGTTCAGCTTGTTTAGCTATGAATGATGATAAAATTCCAGCTGGTGAATATTGTGTATCTACTTCAAATAGAAATTTTGAAGGTCGTCAAGGTCAAGGAGCAAGAACCATTTTAGCAAGTCCTTTAATAGCAGCCGCAACTGCTGTAGAGGGTAAAATTATTGATATAACAAAACACTTAAATTAAAATGGAAAAGTTTGTAAAACTAATAGATACAGCAATTCCGTTAACAACCGAAAATGTTGATACAGATCAAATTATACCTGCTCGTTTTTTAAAAGCTACAGATAAAAAAGGTTTTGGAAATAATGTATTTAGAGATTGGCGTTTTCATAAAAATGGAACTATAAATAAAGAGTTTGTACTTAATAATGATATGTACAAAGGAAGTATTTTAATTGCTGGAAATAATTTTGGATGTGGTTCTAGTAGAGAACACGCAGCATGGGCGTTAGCTGGTTACGGTTTTAAAGTAGTAGTAAGTAGTTTTTTTGCAGATATTTTTAAAGGAAATGCTTTAAATAACGGAATTCTTCCAATTCAAGTTTCTCCAAAATATTTAAAAGAATTATTATATAAAGTATCAAGTAATCCAAAAACAACAATTATTATCGATTTAGAAAATCAGGTATTAAAAACATCAATCGGAAATATCGATTTTGAAATTAATTCATATAAAAAATTATGTTTACTTAATGGATACGATGATATTGATTTTTTAATAAGTAAAAAGAATAAAATAAAAGCTTTTGAAGCATCATTAAAAATATAAAGATGAAATTTAATATAGCATTAATTCCAGGAGATGGAATAGGACCAGAAGTTACATCTCAAGCAAAAAAAGTATTACAAGCTGTAGGTAATACTTACAATCATACATTTCTTTTTAAAGAAGCGTTAATGGGAGCTTGTGCAATTGATAAAACAGGAAATCCATTACCTGATGAAACTATTAGTTTATGTAAAAATAGTGATGCAATTTTATTTGGAGCTATTGGAGATCCTAAGTATGATAATGACCCCACTGCAAAAGTAAGACCAGAACAAGGTTTATTAAAATTACGAAAAGAGCTAGGTTTATTCTGTAATGTAAGACCTGTAAAAGCATATAATCAATTAATAGAAAATTCTCCATTAAAGAAAGAAATTATTGAAGGAACAGATATATCAATTTTTAGAGAACTTACAGGAGGTATTTATTTCGGAATTAAAGAAATAAGTGATGATAAGCAAATAGCTTTTGATGGATGTTCTTACTCTGTAGAAGAGATAGAACGTATTGCTCATTTAGCATTTAAAGAAGCTCAAAATCGTCGTAAAAAATTAACATTAGTAGATAAGGCAAATGTATTAGAAACATCAAGGTTATGGAGAAAAACGGTTACAGATTTAGCAAATCAATATCCTGATGTAACTTTAGATTTTTTGTTTGTAGATAATGCTGCAATGCAATTAATTTTAAACCCAAAACAATTCGATGTAATTTTAACTGAAAATTTATTTGGAGATATTTTATCTGATGAAGCAAGTGTAATAGGAGGTTCAATAGGTTTATTAGCTTCATCATCTATTGGAAAAGAAAGCGCGTTGTTTGAACCAATTCATGGCTCATTTCCACAAGCTACAGGTAAAGGTATTGCAAACCCTTTAGCATCTATTTTATCAGCAGCAATGTTATTAAATCATTTAGGTTTACATGAAGAGGCAAAATCAATAGAAAGAGCAGTTGAAAAATCGTTAGTATTAGGTATTACTACTGAAGATATCAAAGGAAAAGATTCTTTTTCAGCTTCAACATCTAAGGTTGGAGATTTTATTGCTGATTATATAGAGAATCAAGAAGATAGCAACTTGAATTTTACTAATATTCATATGGGACAGAGTACGATAATATAATTCCCAATCGTGTATTTTAGATTTTGAAGCGTGTTATTTTTAATAAAATCACACGCTTTTTATTTAGGAAACTTCTCTCTTATTTTATCTAAGGCTAAATTGTGTATACTTCCTATATGCGTATGTTTTTT
This sequence comes from uncultured Tenacibaculum sp., assembly GCA_964498665.1. GTDB lineage: Bacteria > Bacteroidota > Bacteroidia > Flavobacteriales > Flavobacteriaceae > Polaribacter. The sequence goes on from CAZCHR010000002.1 coordinate 38,191, forward strand.
AGAGGTGTCTGGAGTGTAGGTTCCGTCTTCTACTTTAGCACCTATTTCTTTATAAGCATCCCTGTAGGTCATACCGTTTTCAACCAAAGTATTCATGTTATCAACAGTAAATAAAAATTTATATTTATCATCATTTACATCGATTTCTTTCACATTTACTTGTTCTATAGAAAAGTTAAAAATGTATAAAACATCTAAAATTTCTGTAAAAGAAGCTACAATGTTTTCTTTTAATAATTGAAAATCTCTATGATATCCACTAGGTAAATTATTAGTGGTTAATATCATTTCTGATTGTAAAGCTTGAATTTTATTACATTTTCCTCTAATTAACTCAAATACATCAGGATTTTTTTTGTGTGGCATAATACTACTACCAGTAGTTAATTCGTCTGGAAAAGAAATAAAATCAAAATTTTGACTGGTATATAAACAGATATCCATAGCAAATCTAGCCAAAGTGTTAGATAAACTACCTAAAACTGCAGCAATAGTTCTTTCGCTTTTTCCTCTACTCATTTGAGCTGCTACTACATTGTATTTTAAAGTGTTAAAATTCATTTCCTTTGTAGTAAATTCTCTGTCAATAGGAAAAGAACTTCCATAACCAGCAGCAGAACCTAAAGGATTTTGGTCTACAGATTTAATAGCAGCGTCTAATAAATAAACATCATCTATTAAAGTTTCTGCATATGCAGAAAACCATAGTCCAAAAGAAGAAGGCATTGCTACTTGTAAGTGCGTGTAACCTGGTAATAATTTGCTTTTATGAGTTTCTGAAAGATTTAATAAGGTGTCAAAAAACGATTTTACTTTTGTTTTAACCTCTTTTAAAGTTTCTTTATAATATAAATGTAAAGCCACTAAAACTTGATCGTTTCTAGATCTTGCAGTGTGAATTTTTTTACCTACGTCGCCGTATTTTTTTGTTAATTCAAACTCAATTTTAGAATGTACATCTTCAAAATCATTTTCAATTACAAAAGTCCCGTTTTCTATTTGTGAAGACAAATCATTTAAACCGCCTTCAAGTTTTACTAGTTCATTTTCATCTAAAATGCCAATGCTTTTTAGCATCTTAGCATGAGCTAAAGAGGCAATAACATCATATTTAGCAATATGTAAATCAATTTCTCTATCGTTACCAACAGTAAATTGTTCTATTTTTTTATCAATGGTAATTCCTTTGTCCCAAAGTTTCATGATTCTTATATTTTAATGTCAGGTCTATTGTAGACGAGAACTTATTGTTTTTCACCTCTCGACTGCGCTCCAGGAGAGATATTTTAGACAATTACTCTATTAAGTAATTCGATGTAAATTTTTATTCCTTCTTCAATTTCGTTTAAGTAAATAAACTCATCAGTTGTATGAGATCTTGTGCTATCTCCAGGACCTAATTTTAATGAAGAACAACTTAAAACAGATTGATCTGATAAAGTAGGAGATCCGTATGCTTCTCTACCTATTGCTATTCCTTCTTTTACTAAATCATGATCTTGTGGAATAGAAGAAGAGTTTAAACGTAAACTTCTTGCTTTTATAGAACTACAAGGAGATTCTTTAGTAAGTATTTGTTCAATTTCTTTATTGGTGTATTTGTCGTTAACTCTTACATCAATAACTAAATCAACTTCAGAAGGTATTGCATTGTGTTGTTTTCCTGCATTAATTTGACTTATAGTCATTTTAACATTCCCTAAAACAGGTGATGTTTTTTCAAATTGATAGTCTTTAAACCACTGTAAAACATCAATAGTATTATAAATTGCATTATCGTTATTTGGATGTGCTGCATGTCCAGGAGTTCCTTTTACTTTGGCATCAAAAACAACTAATCCTTTTTCAGCAATTGCTAAATTCATTAATGTTGGTTCTCCTACAATTGCTACATCAATAGGTGGAATAATAGGTAACATGCTGTTTAAGCCATCTGGTCCGCTACTTTCTTCTTCTGCAGAAGCAACAATTACAAGATTGTATTTTAAATTTTCTTGATTATAAAAATAGGTAAATGTGGCAATTAAAGAAACCAAACAACCTCCAGCATCATTACTACCTAATCCGTATAATTTACCATCTTCTACAATAGCTTTAAAAGGGTCTTTTGTATATCCTTTGTTAGGTAATACAGTATCATGATGAGAATTTAATAATAATGTAGGTTTGCTTTCATCAAAATATTTATTTGTAGCCCAAACATTATTTTTAGTTCTTTTAAAAGGGATATCAGCCTCTTTAAACCAATTTTCTATTAGTACAGCTGTTTTGTCTTCTTCTGATGAAAAAGATGGAGTTTCAATTAGGTTTTTAAGAAGACTAATTGCTTTCTCGGTTAAAATATTTTGAGTCATTATTTTTGAATTGTTGTAAAAGATAAATCTGAATTAAAAATCATTTCTGATTTACCAATACATACTTTTTTTACATTATTTTTTATCGCATGAAAACAATTGTTCATTTTAGGAAGCATTCCGTCTGCAATAATTCCTTCTTCAATTAACTGTTTATAGGTTTCTGTATTTATGTTTTCTATCACAGAGTTGTCATCTTCTATATTTCTTAAAACTCCGTTTTTTTCGAAACAATAATACAGTTCTGTATTGTAATCTTTAGAGAGTTCTATTGCAATTTCAGAGGCAATAGTATCTGCGTTGGTATTAAGTAATTGTCCTTCTTGGTTGTGGCTAATTGCACAAAAAACAGGTGTTATATTATTGTCTATTAAAACAGAGATTACTTCTGTATTTACTTTTTTAACATCACCTACAAAACCATAATCTATTTCTTTAAAAGGTCTTTTAACAGCTACAATTGTGTTACCATCTGCTCCAGAGAAACCAACAGAATTACATTTGTTTGCTTGTAAATTTGCAACTATATTTTTGTTTATTTTACCAGCATATGTCATAGTTATAATATCTAAAGTATCTGCATCAGTAATTCTTCTACCGTATACCATTTTTACTTCGATATTCATTTCTTTAGCTAATTTTGTAGCTAATTTACCACCTCCATGAACTAATACTTTTGGACCTTCTAAACTTGCAAATTGCTTTAAAAATGTTTCTAAAGCTTCTTTGTTGTCTATAATGTTTCCGCCAACCTTAATTACTTTTAATATTTTCATTATTAAACTTCTTCTAAAATTTTCTTTAATACCACTTGAGCAGCAAAGGTTCTGTTGTAAGCTTCTGTTATAACTACAGAGCTATCGCTATCTAATACAGCATCTTCAACTACAACGTTTCTTCTAACAGGCAAACAATGCATAAATTTTGCAGTACCTAGTTTTTCTTTTGTTATCATCCAGTTGGCGTCAGTATTTAAAACTTCTCCATAATTGTTAAAGCTACTCCAGTTTTTTACGTAAACAAAATCTGCATCTTTTAATGCTTCTTCTTGGTTATAATTTATTGGAGTGTTTTTGGTGATGTTTTTGTCTAAATCATACCCTTCAGGATGTGTAATTGTTAAATCTACATCACATTTTTGCATCATTTGGATAAATGAATTTGCTACAGCATGTGGTAATGTTTTTGGGTGAGGAGCCCAAGAAAGAACTACTTTAGGTTTTTTCTTGTTTTTTAATTCCTCTATAGTAATAGCATCTGTAAGTGATTGTAATGGATGCCCTGTGGCACTTTCCATATTAACAATAGGAACAGAGGCGTATTTTACAAAACTGGTTATTATTTTTTCTGATACATCTTGCATCTTGTCTTTAAGTGTAGGAAAAGCTCTAATAGCAATAATATCTGCGTATTGAGATATTACCTGTGCAGCTTCTTTAATATGTTCAGAAGTATTTAAGTTCATTATAGAACCATCTTCAAACTCTAAGTTCCAAGCATCATTTACATTTAAAATCATTACTTGCATACCTAAGTTTTTAGCAGCCTTTTCTGTACTTAATCTGGTTCTTAGACTTGCATTAAAAAACAACATTACCAATGTTTTGTTTTTCCCTAAATCTTGATTATCAAATGGTGATTTTTTTAAAGATAATGCCTCGTTAATAATGTCAGGAATATTTTTAATATCGTCTATGCTTGTATATTTTTTCATTCCAATGCTTTTTTAAGTGCTTCAAAAAACAAGTTTACATGTTTCTTTTTTAGCGTTAAAGGAGGAAGGATTCTTAGTAAATTAGGGTTTTTAGCACTTCCTGTAAAAATATGATGTTTGTGAATTAAGTTTTTTCTTAATTCAGCAATTGGAAAATCAAACTCTAAACCAAGCATTAAACCACGTCCTTTGATATTTTTTATTTGTGGAATTTCTTTTGCTTTTTCTAAAAACAAAACTGATAATTCTTGTGCATTCTTTGTTAATTTTTGTTTTTTAATAACATTAACTACACTTAAAGATGCTGCACATGCTAAATGATTACCTCCAAATGTGGTTCCTAATAATCCAAAAGATGCTTTTACTTTTGGATGTATTAAAATTCCTCCAATAGGAAAACCATTACCCATACCTTTAGCCATAGAGATAATATCTGGAGTTACATTGTGTTTTTGAAAAGCAAAGAAATCTCCTGTTCTACCAAAACCAGATTGTACTTCGTCTGCAATAAATAAAGCGTTGTGTTTGTTACACAAACTTTCTATTTGTAGGTAAAACTCTGTAGTACTTTCGTCTAAACCACCAACCCCTTGAATAATTTCAACTATCACAGCACAAACATTTTCTTTTTGTAAAGATTTTTGAAGTGATTTAACATCACCCAAAGTGATGATTTCTACTTGTTGTTGCGCATTTATTGGTGCTATAATTTTAGGATTATCAGTAGCAGCTACAGCAGCTGATGTTCTACCATGAAAACCATTTTTAAACGCAATTACTTTTTTCTTTTTTGTATGAAAAGAAGCTAGTTTTAAAGCGTTCTCGTTTGCTTCTGCACCAGAATTACACAAAAATAATTCGTAATCATTACAATTAGATAATTTTCCTAGTTTTTTGGCTAAAGTTTTTTGTAATGGGTTTTGTATAGAGTTACTATAAAAACCTATTTTATTTACTTGTTTGCTTATATTTTTTACATATTCTGGATGCGAATGTCCTATAGATATTACAGCATGACCACCATATAAATCAAGATATTTAGTTTTGTTTTCATCATAAACATAAACATCTTTTGCTTTTACAGGTGTAATATCAAAAAGTGGATATACATTAAATAATTCCATAACTATAATTGATCTGTTTTAATGGTATTAATTTTGTTAAATGAAGCAATCATTCCTTGAATTAAAGAAGAGCTTAATCCTTTGTGTTCCATTTCATTTAAACCTTCTATAGTACATCCTTTAGGAGTGGTAACTTTATCTATTTCTTCTTCAGGATGATTTCCTGTAGTAATTAATAGATTCGCTGCACCTTCTGATGTGTACATAGCTAATTCTTGTGCTTCTTTAGCATCAAAACCTAACTGAATAGCAGCTTGTGTTGTAGCTCTTATTAAACGCATCCAAAAAGCAATACCACTTGCACAAACAACTGTTGCTGCTTGCATTTGGTTTTCTGGTATTACTATAGATGTACCTAGTCTGTTAAAAATTGCTTCAGCAATTTTTATTCTTTTCATTCCGTTTTCGTTACTACACAGACATGTCATAGATTTACCAACAGCTATTGCAGTATTTGGCATTGCTCTAATAACAAATCTATCTTTACCAACAATACTTTCCATCTTTGCAATAGAAAAACCTGTAATTGTAGATATTAATACATGATTGTTGCTTAATAAAGGAAGGATATCAACAAGTATTTTTTCTAAATGTGCTGGCTGAACAGCAAATATGATGATGTCTGAGTTTTTTACAGCTTCTGCATTATCGATCGTTAAAAAAACATTTTTATAACCTTCAAACTCTTTTATACCATCTAATTTTCTTTTAGTTAAGTATAAAGTTGTTATTGCTTTGTTTGTTATTAATCCTTTTGCGATGGAACATCCTAAATTACCAGTTCCTATAATTGCTATTTTCATAATTGTATTTATTAAAAGAAATTGGCTTTTAGTTGTAATCCTTCAGATTCGTTAAAACCATGCATTAAATTCATATTTTGTATTGCTTGTCCAGACGCACCTTTTAAAAGGTTGTCTATTACACTTGTAATTAAAAGCTTATCGTTATGCTTGTGTAAGTGAATAATACATTTATTTGTATTTACTACTTGTTTTAAATGTATATCATCATCAGAAACAAAAGTAAAAGCAGCGTCTTTATAATAGTTTTTGTAAATAACTTTTGCTTCTTCTAAACTTCCATTAAATTTTGTGTAAACTGTTGCAAAAATCCCTCTAGAAAAATTACCTCTATTTGGCATAAAATTAATTTCTGGAGCAACATTTTGTAATTGTTTTACAGTTTGATTTATTTCTCCTAAATGTTGATGAGTAAAAGGTTTGTAGAAAGAAAAGTTATTATCTCTCCACGTAAAGTGTGTTGTTTTAGAAAGCGATGTACCTGCACCAGTAGCACCAGTTACAGCATTTATGTGAACATCATTATTTAATAATTTTTCATTAGCTAAAGGCAATAATGCAAGTTGAATTGCTGTTGCAAAACATCCAGGGTTTGCAATATAGTTTGCTTTAGTAATTGTTTGTTTTTGTAGTTCTGGTAAACCATAAACAAAATCTTTTCCATCAAAAATTTTATCATCTAACAATCTAAAATCATTACTTAAATCAATAATTTTAGTCGTAGCTGAAAATTTGTTTTTTTCTAAGAATGCAGTAGAATTACCGTGTCCTAAACATAAGAACAATACATCTACATTTGCATTAATAGTATCTGTAAAAACCAACTCTGTAGATCCAATTAAATCTTGATGGATTTTACTTACTTTATTTCCAGCATTTGAGGTACTAAAAATAAAATTGATTTCTATTTTAGAATGATGAATCAACAATCTAATTAATTCTCCGGCTGTATAACCAGCACCTCCTATAATTCCTACTTGTAACATTGTTAATTATTTACTTGTTGATATATTTTATTTTGATTTCCAATTATTTTGATAAATCCTTTGGCATCATCTGCAGTCCATGCTTTATTTTCTTCACCATAACTACCAAACTTAGCACTCATTAAATCGTGTTTAGATTCTATCCCTTCTAAAGAAAAATGATAAGGTTTTAAGGTTACAATAACATCACCAGTTACTGTGTTTTGACTACTTTCTAAGAAAGCTTCAATGTTTCTCATTACTGGGTCTAAATATTGACCTTCGTGTAAATGCATACCGTAATAACTAGAAAGACTTTCTTTATGTTGTAATTGCCATTTGGTAAGAGTATGCTTTTCTAATAAGTGATGTGCTTTAATAGTAATTAATGCAGCAGCAGCTTCAAAACCAACTCTACCTTTAATACCTACAATTGTATCTCCAACATGAATATCTCTACCAATAGCATATTTAGAAGCAATATTGTTTAGTGTTTCAATATTGTTTTCTGGTTTGTCAGTTTTTCCGTTTAAAGCAACTAACTCACCTTTATTAAAAGAAAGGGTAATAGTTTGGTTGTCTTGTTTTTCTAATTGAGAAGGGTAGGCGTGGTCTGGTAAAGACTTATTTGAAGTTAAAGTTTCTTCACCACCAACACTGGTTCCCCAAAGTCCTTTGTTAACAGAGTATTTTGCTTTTTCCCAAGATAAATCAACTCCATTTTCCTTTAAGTATTCAATCTCTTGTTGTCTTGTAAGTTTTTGATCTCTTATTGGAGTGATAATTTTAATTTCAGGTGCAAGTGTTTGAAAAATCATATCAAAACGTGCCTGATCGTTACCAGCACCAGTACTTCCGTGTGCAATATATTCTGCATTAATGCTTTTAGCATATTCTATAATCTCTATGGCTTGCACAATTCTTTCTGCACTTACAGATAATCGATATGTATTGTTTTTTAATACATTTCCAAAAATTAAATATTTCACTACTTTATTATAAAATGTAGCTACTGCATCTATGTTTTTATAGGTAGAAACTCCCATTTTATAGGCGTTTTCTTCTATGTTTTTTATTTCATTGCTAGTAAAACCTCCAGTGTTAACACTTACAGCATGTACGTCATATCCTGCTTTAGATAAACTTACGGCACAGTAAGAAGTATCTAATCCACCACTATATGCAATTACTAATTTTTTCATTTTTTATCTTTTTTTAAAAACAATGTTTGTTTTATACTTTTTAATCTTTTAAAAACCTTTTCTTTTATTTTGGTTTTTTCTCTTGGTCTTTTGGGTCAAACAACATTCCTGTACATAAACACATTTTTTGTTCAGTTCTTTGTAAAACATCGTAGTTTTTACAAGTCTGACATCCATTCCAAAAAGTTTGATCTGTAGTTAGTTCAGAAAAGGTAACAGGTTTATAACCTAAATCACTATTTAATTTCATTACAGGTAAACCTGTTGTGATACTAAAAATTTTAGCTTTAGGAAATTTGTTTCTAGAGTGTTCAAAAACTTTTGCTTTAATTTTTTTTGCAAGTCCTTGTTTTCTAAAATTAGGATGAACAATTAATCCTGAGTTTGCAACAAATTTACCATGACCCCAAGATTCTATGTAGCAAAATCCAGCAAATAACTCATTATCTAGAGCTATAACAGCATTATCATTTTCCATTTTAGTAATGATATATTCTGGAGTACGTTTCGCTATTCCAGTACCTCTAACTTTTGCAGAGTCAGCGATAGTTTTACATATGATTTCAGCATATGTTTTATGTGATTTATTAGCAATAACAATTTCCATTGTTTTGATTATTATGTAATACCAATAAGGATATCAAAACATTTTAATGTTTGATAGGTATTATGTTATTTGAAAAAATATAATTGTTTGAAAAGAAGAACCGGACTCACCTAGGTTCAGTAACTTATAGAGCATCCAAAGGGCGACGGCGAAAAGTAGGGCGTACAACAACAGGGTTATTCGAAAGAATAACTATAGGTAAAGTTGCTATGAATTTGAAATTGTACAAAAGATAAAAAAATAAAAATTACGTATATAGAATAATGATTTGCTTGCTTTTAACTGCGACGTCGAGAGCGAACAAATGTACTGGGAGCAGTACTACGTATTTTATTTATTTGAGTAATCATAAGACAAACATATAAAATAATTTTAAATATGTTAGGATAATTCAAAAATAAATTTGAATATTTGTCCATCGACTTTAAATAGTTGATAATTAAAAATGAATAAACAAATTTTAAATATTATTTCTGTAGTAGTCATTGTAATTATTTTACAAGGATAAGGAAGTATATTAAAAAAATATAAATTTTAAAAGGCTTCCTAAATTTTAGGAAGCCTTTTTTATTACAACAATATGAATCAATTTTTTAACATTGTCATCGTCTTAATTATTGTCATTATTAGCTCTCCACCGAGTTGATACAGATAATTATTGCATAAAATAATAAAGCCTGTGTCAATTTTGATACAGGCTTTTTTTATTGGTTTAGAAATCATAATAAAAGTAGTTTAAAATGCTTATAATTAGGTTTTTATGTTTTTTTTAAGTCGATTGGAAATCATCAATAAAATAAAAGTAGAAGTAAAAGAATAACACAATAAAATAATTTCGAATAACAGAACAACACAACATGTATTACAACGAAGAAAGTATTATTTATTATAACGGGAAATTTACCAAAGCAAAAGATGCTACATCGAATCCATATAGTCAAAGTTTACATTATGGAAATGGAGTTTTTGAAGGTATAAGGGCTTATAAAACAAGTAACGGAACAAAAATATTTAAATCAGAAGAACATTATAAACGTCTTAAGTACGGAGCAGAAGTAATGGGGATTGAGTTTGATTACTCAGAAGAAGAACTTACAAAATTAACATACGAGTTATTAGAAAGAAATAATTTACAAGATGCCTACATACGTCCTCTTATTGTTACAGGAGAGAATATGGGAGTGTTTTCTGCAAAAGATTCTCAATTAATTATCCAATGTTGGAAATGGGATAAATTGATGGGGAATAAACTGTTAAAAGTTAAAACATCAAAATTTCAACGTCCAAATCCAAAATCATGTTTTGTTGAAGCAAAAGTAACAGGGCATTACATCAATTCTATTTTGGCTTCAAATGAAGTAAAAGCAGCTGGGTATGACGAAGCTTTGTTATTAGATATGAACGAAAATGTAGCTGAATGTTCTGGAGCGAATATTTTTATGGAAAAGGATGGTAAATTATATACACCTCCTAAAGGTCATATTATGGCAGGAATTACTCGATCGACTATAATTGAATTATGTAAAGAGGAAGGAATAGAAGTAGAAGAAAGACATTTTAAATTAGAAGAATTAAAAGAAGCTGATTCATGTTTTTTTACAGGAACTGCAGCAGAAGTTGTAGGATTAGCATCAATAGATAAATATGAATTCCCGTTAGAGTGGGAAAAATCTCAAGGAAATAAATTAATGAAATTATATAAAGAGGAAGTTTTAGGACAACGCTTAAAAAGAAAAGCAAGTTAATATGGAATTGAATAAACACAGTCGTAGGTTAACACAAGATGAATCTCAACCAGCATCACAAGCAATGTTATATGCTGTCGGCTTAACTGATGAGGACATGAATAAAGCTCAAGTTGGTATTGCAAGTACAGGTTATGATGGTAACCCATGTAATATGCACTTGAACAATTTAGCTGCTGAAGTTAAGGTTGAAACAAAAATTACTGGTTTAGTAGGTTTAGGTTTCAATACTATTGGGGTTTCGGATGGAATTTCGATGGGTACTTCTGGTATGAATTATTCTTTAGCATCAAGAGATATTATTGCTGATTCTATAGAAACAGTTATGAATGCTCAAAGTTATGATGCATTAATATCTGTAGTAGGTTGTGATAAAAATATGCCTGGGGCAGTAATCGCAATGTTACGTTTAAATCGTCCGTCAATAATGATGTATGGAGGAAGCGTAGCATCAGGAAGTTATAAAGGAAGAAAGTTAAACATTGTTTCAGCATTCGAAGCTTTAGGGCAAAAAGTAGCAGGTGAAATTGATGAAAAAGAATATAAAGAAATTATAAAAAGAGCAATTCCTGGAGCAGGTGCTTGTGGTGGAATGTACACTGCAAATACGATGGCTTCAGCTATAGAATGTATGGGATTTGCATTACCTTATAATTCTTCAATTCCTGCTGAGAACCCAAATAAATTATCAGAAGCAGAAAGAACTGCTATGGCAATTAAAAATTTATTAGAATTAGATTTAAAACCTTTAGATATCATTTCTAAAAAGTCTATAGAAAATGCTGTTGCTTTGGTAAATGCACTAGGTGGGTCTACAAATGCAGTTTTACACTTTTTAGCAATTGCTTATGCAGCTGATATTGATTTTTCTTTAGAAGATTTTCAAAGAGTAAGTGATAGAATTCCATTAATTGCAGATTTAAAACCTTCTGGAAAATATTTAATGGAAGATGTTCATGGAGTTGGAGGTACACCTGCTATTATGAAGTATTTATTAGAAAACGGATACTTACATGGAGACTGTTTAACAGTTACAGGAAAAACATTAGCAGAAAATTTAGCTGATGTTAAAGCAATGGAATTTGAAGAACAAGATGTAATTTATCCTAAGGATAAAGCATTAAAAACATCAGGAAATATTCAAATAATTTATGGAAACCTTGCTTCTGAAGGTGCTGTAGCTAAAATTTCAGGTAACGAAGGATTATTGTTTGAAGGTAAAGCAGTTGTTTACGATGGTGAAAAAGCAGCAAATACAGGTATTTCAAACGGAGAAGTAGAGAAAGGAGATGTAGTTGTAATTAGGTATGTTGGTCCAAAAGGAGGACCAGGAATGCCAGAAATGTTAAAACCTACTTCGTTAATTATGGGAGCTGGCTTAGGTAAGTCTGTAGCATTAATTACGGATGGACGTTTTTCTGGAGGAACACATGGTTTTGTGGTAGGTCATATCACACCAGAAGCACAATCTGGAGGTACAATAGCTTTGGTGAAAACAGGAGATAAAATAAGAATTAGTGCAGAAGACAATTCAATAAACGTTTTAATTTCTGATGAAGAGTTAGCTAAACGAAAATCTGAATGGATAGCACCACCATTAAAGCATAAAAAAGGAATATTATATAAATACGCAAAAACAGTAGCATCAGCATCTAAAGGATGTGTAACAGATGCATTTTAATAACTGAAATTATGAATACAAAAACTCAAAAGCAAACTCAAAATAGAGTGGAAAAAAAATTACATATTTCAGGTGCAGAAGCTGTAATTAAATGTTTACTAGAAGAAGGAGCTGATTTGTTATATGGTTACCCAGGAGGAGCAATTATGCCTGTGTATGATGAGTTATACAAATATCAAGATAAAATTAACCATGTTTTAACTCGTCATGAGCAAGGAGCTACGCATGCTGCACAAGGTTATGCTAGAGCAACAGGAAAAGTTGGGGTTGCAATAGCAACTTCTGGTCCTGGAGCAACTAATTTAATTACTGGTATTGCAGATGCTCAAATAGATTCGACTCCAATGGTTTGTATTACAGGTCAAGTAGCTTCTCACTTATTAGGGTCAGATGCTTTTCAAGAGACAGACATTGTAGGTATTTCGACACCAGTAACTAAATGGAATTATCAAATAACAAAAGCTTCTGAGATTCCTGAAGTATTTGCAAAAGCATTTTATATAGCAAAATCAGGTAGACCAGGACCTGTTTTAATTGATATTACTAAAGATGCACAGTTTGATACTTTTGATTTTGAATATGAAAAGTGTACTTCAGTACGTAGTTATAAAGCAAAACCAGAGGTTAATTTAGAGCAAGTAAAAGCAGCAGCAGCATTAATAAACAAGGCTAAAAAACCTATGATTGTTTTTGGTCAAGGGGTTATCTTAGGAGAAGCAGAAAAAGAGTTTAAAGCTTTTATAGAAAAAACAGGAATTCCGTCTGCTTGGACAATTTTAGGATTATCAGCTTTACCAACAGAACATGAATTAAATGTTGGAATGGTTGGAATGCATGGAAATTATGCTCCTAATAAATTAACAAATGAGTGCGATTTATTAATTGCAGTTGGAATGCGTTTTGATGATCGTGTAACAGGTAGCTTAAATACTTATGCTAAGCAAGCAAAAGTTATTCATTTTGAAATAGATCCTGCTGAAGTAGATAAGAATGTAAAAACAAATGTTGCTGTATTAGGTGATGTTAAAGAAAGTTTAGTTGAAATTTTACCTTATGTAAATAAAAATTCACATAAAGAATGGTTAGAAGAGTATTCTAAATTAGAAGCGATTGAATTTGATAAAGTAAAGAAAGACGATTTATACCCTACAAAAGATGGTTTAACCATGGGAGAGGTTTTAAAAGAAATAAACAATGCTTCAGGTGGAGACGCTGTAATTGTTTCTGATGTCGGACAACATCAAATGTTTGCGTGTCGCTATGCAAAATTTAATAAAACCAAAAGTAATATTACTTCTGGAGGATTAGGAACTATGGGGTTTGCATTACCAGCAGCAATCGGCGCTAAAATGGGAGTTCCAGATAGAGAGGTAGTAATGATAGCTGGAGATGGAGGTTATCAAATGACTATCCAAGAACTAGGTACTATTTTACAAACCAAAACTGCTGTTAAAATAGTGGTATTAAATAATGAGTATTTAGGAATGGTACGTCAATGGCAACAATTATTTTTTGATAAAAGATATGCTTCAACCGAAATGACAAACCCTGATTTTGTTGCTATTGCAAAAGGATATAGTATCGATGCTAAAAGAGTAACAAAAAGAGAAGATTTAGCAAGCTCTGTTCAAGAAATGATGGAGTCTAAAGAGGCTTATTTCCTTGAAGTTTGTGTAGAAAAAGAAAATAATGTATTCCCAATGATTCCTACAGGAGCATCGGTTTCAGATATAAGATTAGAGTAATTATGGAAAATAAACAAACATATACGGTTTCGGTTTATACTGAAAATAATGTAGGATTACTGAATAGGATTTCAGGAATCTTTTTAAGAAGGCATATTAATATTGAAAGCATGAATATTTCTAAATCAGAAATAAAAAGTGTTTCAAGAATTACACTACTAGTTAAGGTAACCGAAGAACAGATTAAAAAAATTATCGGTCAAATAGAAAAACAAGTAGAAGTAATAAAAGCATACTATCATTTAGATAAAGATACTATTTATCAAGAATCTTGTTTATTTAAGTTGAGTTCAGAATTATTAATAGAAAACGATGAAATTCAAACGATTATTAATGATAGTAAATCTAGAGTAATTAATATAAATAAAGACTTTTTTGTGTTAGAAAAATCAGGAAGCAAAGAAGAAATAGAAGAGTTATATCACACTTTAGATAAACATGGAATTATGCAATTTATTCGTTCAGGACGTATTGCAATTACTAAAGACGAAATGAAAATATCAACCTTATTATCAACAAACAATTAAAAATGGCAACAAATTATTTTAACACATTATCATTAGCGGGTAAATTAGAGCAACTTGCAAAATGTAGGTTTATGGATTCTTCAGAGTTTTCTGAAGGAGTAAAAGCATTAGAAAACAAAAAAGTAGTTGTTATTGGTTGCGGAGCTCAAGGTTTAAACCAAGGTTTAAATATGAGAGACTCTGGTTTAGATGTATCTTATGCATTACGACCAGCAGCAATTGAAGAAAAAAGAGCGTCTTATAAAAATGCAACAGAAAACAATTTTACTGTAGGTACATTTGAAGAGTTAATACCTACTGCAGATTTAGTTTTAAACCTTACACCAGATAAACAACATACTCGTGTTGTAAAAACGGTTATGCCTTTAATGAAAAAAGGAGCTACATTATCTTATTCTCACGGATTTAATATTGTTGAAGAGGGAATGGAAATTCGTGAGGATTTAACTGTTATTATGGTTGCGCCTAAGTGTCCTGGAACAGAAGTTAGAGAAGAGTATAAAAGAGGTTTTGGTGTACCAACTTTAATTGCTGTGCATCCAGAAAATGATCCTGAAAATAAAGGATGGTCGCAAGCAAAAGCTTATGCTGTAGCTACAGGGGGGCATAAAGCGGGAGTATTAGAATCATCTTTCGTAGCTGAGGTAAAGTCAGATTTAATGGGAGAACAAACCATTTTATGTGGTGTTTTACAAACTGCGTCTATTTTATCTTTTGATAGAATGTTAGAAGAAGGAATTGAGCCAACATATGCTGCAAAATTAATTCAGTATGGATGGGAAACAATTACTGAAGCTTTAAAACATGGTGGAATTACAAATATGATGGATCGTTTATCTAATCCATCAAAAGTAAAAGCATATGAATTATCTAAAGAATTAAAAACAATAATGGAGCCATTGTTTGTAAAACATATGGATGATATTATGTCTGGTCATTTCTCAAGAACTATGATGGAAGATTGGGTTAATGATGATGTGAATTTATTATCATGGAGAGAAGAAACAGGAAAAACTGCTTTTGAAAAAACAGAAGCAACAGAAATTGATTTAGAAGAGCAAGAATATTTTGATCATGGTGTTTTAATGGTTGCTTTTGTTAGAGCAGGAGTAGAGTTAGCATTTGATACAATGGTAGCTTCTGGTATTAAAGAAGAATCAGCTTACTATGAATCTTTACATGAATTACCTTTAATAGCTAATACAGTAGCGAGAAAGAAATTATATGAAATGAATCGTATTATTTCTGATACTGCTGAATATGGTTGTTATTTATTTGATCATGCAGCGAAACCATTATTGGTTGATTTTATGAAAAATATAGATACTTCTGTTATTGGTAAATCATTTTCTTCATCAAACGGAGTTGATAATTTAACTTTAATTGATGTAAATGAAAAAATTCAAAGCCATCCAATAGAAAAAATAGGTAAAACATTAAGAGCTTCAATGACAGCAATGATAACAATAAGTCAAGAAGAAAAAGAAGCTGTAGTTTTTCATTAAATATGCAAGTTAAAACAACATATATACCAACAATAGAATCTGTAAAAGAGGCTGTAGCTACACTAAAAGGTGTAGCTACAGAAACTCCTTTGTTAGAAAACTTTATTTATTCAGAAAAGTATAATGCAAATATTTTATTAAAAAGAGAAGATTTACAACAAGTAAGATCTTATAAGATTAGAGGTGCTTATAATAAAATAAGTTCTATCTCTGAAATTGAACGTAAAAATGGTATTGTTTGCGCAAGTGCAGGTAATCATGCGCAAGGAGTTGCTTTTGCTTGTAAAAAACTAAAGATTAAAGGTACCATTGTAATGCCAGCACCAACCCCTAAACAAAAGATACAACAGGTAAACATGTTTGGTGGTAATTATGTAGATATAGAGTTGGTTGGAGATACTTTTGATGATGCCTATAAACACGCAAAATATAAATGTGATAGTTTAGGAAAAACATTTGTACACCCTTTTGATGATGAAAAAATTATAGAGGGTCAGGCAACAGTTGGTTTAGAAATTATAAACCAATCACCATCTCCGATAGATTATATATTTGTTCCTGTAGGAGGAGGAGGTTTAGCTTCTGGTTTATCTAGTGTTTTTAAGCAATTATCACCAAAAACAAAAATTATAGGAGTAGAGCCTAAAGGTGCACCATCTATGAAAACATCTATTGCAGAAAATAGAAATGTTAAACTGCAAAAAATAGATAAATTTATTGATGGAGCTGCAGTGCAACAAGTAGGTAACTTAACATTTGAAATATGTAAAGAAAACCTTGATGACATGATAACTATTCCAGAAGGAAAAGTATGTCAAACAATTTTAGATTTATATAATAAAGAAGCGATTGTTGTAGAGCCCGCAGGTGCATTAACTATTTCAGCACTTGATAAATATGCTGAAGAGATAAAAGGTAAAAATGTTGTTTGTGTAATTAGCGGAAGTAATAATGATATAACTAGAACAGCAGAAATTAAAGAGCGAGCTTTACTATATAACGAATTAAAGCATTATTTTATAATTCGTTTTCCGCAAAGAGCTGGAGCTTTAAAAGAATTTGTAATTGATGTCTTAGGTAAGAATGATGACATTACTTATTTTGAGTATTCTAAAAAAACAAGTCGAGAAAATGGACCAGCGGTTGTAGGTATCGAACTACAAATTAAATCTGATTTGAAACCTTTAATTGAAAGAATGAAACAGCGTAATTTTTACGGTGAATATTTAAATGATAAACCTAATTTATTTGAGTTTTTAGTTTAGATTAAAATAGCACATAGAAGTTCTAAACAAAGTTACAGTTTCTATGTACTTTAAAAATATAATATTGTTTCTAAAACTTTAGAACTTGTATTATAATTACCTCCTAATACATAAAGTAATAACCTTATTAAAATCAATGGAGTTGCTACATTAGCATGGACAGTCAGTTAAGCTTAAAAGTTATAATTTA
>CAZCHR010000003.1:0-51502 GCA_964498665.1 uncultured Tenacibaculum sp.
ACTATAAATAATCTAACCCTGAGTTTTTACTTACACAGATTTTAGGATAGTGTCCTTTTTTTATTTCAATAATAACTTTTCTCCTATACTAATACTATTACCTATCAACGAATTAATCTCTTTTAATTTACTAACAGAAATATTATACCTTCTTGAAATAGAATATAAAGTATCTCCTTTTTTAACTTGGTGATATTTATCTTCAGAAGACGTTACTTCATTTTTAGCAGATTTACTTGACTTAATTCTGTCGTATAAATGCAGATTATACTTTTTTATTATTCCTATTAATTTCTGAGGATATCTTTTATCTGTTGCATAACCCGCTCTTCTTAAACCATATGCCCAACCTTTATAGTTTCGGTGTCCTAACTTAAATAAACTTGCATATCGTTTTCTTGTTAATAAAAACTGAGAGTGATCTTCATACGACGTTTCTGGATATTTATATTTTCTAAAACATTCTCCTTTTTCATCATCATCATGCGTAACACTTTTTCCTCTCCAGCCTCTATGACATTTAATACCAAAATGATTGTTTGATCTTATTGCTAAATCACTTCTACCACTACCCGATTCTAAAACACCTTGAGCTAACGTAATACTTGCAGGAATTTTGTGTTCATGCATTTTTCTAACAGCAATAGGTGCAAACTTTTGAATATAAGCTACTGTATGATTTTTATTGGTTTTTACGGGTTTTGGTATTTGCTCTAACTGAGGTAATTCTGGGTTAACCTCTTTACGTTCTTTTAAAACTACCTTTTTGGGTGAGCTTTTCACTACGTTTTTACCCGAACTACAACTCGTTAAAAGAAACGTACAAATTGTTATGTATAAAAGTATTTTTATCTTCATTAAACTTGTATTAACTCTTGTTTTTTATTCTTTAATTTTTGATTTACTCCACTAATTCCTTGAATACCTCCTGTATGAATTGCTAAAATTTTACTGTTTTCTGGAAACTGATTTTTTTTTATCATATCTATAATTCCAAATAACATTTTACCGGTATAAATAGGATCTAATAAAACACCTGTTTGTTGTTTAAACTCATTTATAAAACGAATTAATTCTGAATTATATTTTCCATAACCTCCAAAATGATATTCGGTTTGTAAATTCCAATTATCATTCCTTTTTGCTAATTCTTGAATTTCCTTGATTAAAAAATCTCCTTTTAAAGCAGGAAACCCAATTACTTTTTGATGATTTTTTGCTGAATTTATCAACCCTGAAATAGTACCACCAGTTCCTATAGCACAACAAATATAATCGAATTCTATATCTTTTTCATTTAAGATTTCCTTACAACCTCTGATTGCCAATTTATTGGTTCCTCCTTCAGGAATTAAATAAAAATCACCAAACTCATTTTTTAACTCTTGTATAAAATCTTTGGATGTTTTATTTCTGTAGGCTGATCGAGAAACAAACTTAAAATCCATTCCCGCATTAAAAGCTTCGTTTAAAGTTGAATTACCCGCTAAGGTTTTAGTTAAATCCTTACCTAATTCATCTCCTCGTATAATTCCGATAGTTTTAAAACCTGATAAATTACCCGCAACAGCGGTTGCTACAATATGATTGGAAAACGCACCTCCAAAAGTTAACAATGTTTGTTTTTGCTGATTTTTAGCTTCTTGAATATTGTATTTAAGCTTTCTAAATTTATTACCTGAAACAAACGGATGAATTTCATCCTCTCTTTTAATATAGAGTTCTATATTTTTCTCTTTTAAAACTGAAAGAAAAACTTGTTGATTTTCAGTTTTAAAATTTTGATTAAAAAAAGATTTTTTAAGAACCCTCAACGTAAAAAATTAAATTAAATCTTTAAAATGAACAGAATTAAATCCTTTCCCAGGTAATTCTTTAAAATAAACATCAGTATGTCCTCTGCCTACAATAGTATAATCTACCGTATAAGTTTCATCTATTTTTAAATATTTATTTGCATGATCTATATGATGGTCATATCCACCTTTTCCAGTATATACAACTTTAGTACCTTCTTTTGCGTAAATATTCATCATTTGTCCCTGATTAATTAGTTATTATTATAATCGCCCTAAAGCGTATAACTAAATTATGAAATATTGTTAAAAACTAGAAATCTTCTCTTCTACAGTTTCCCATTCTTCCATTAAACTATCTACTTGGGCTTTTTTCGCTTTGTATTTTTCAAAGAAATTAGGGCGTGATGAAACTTCATCATAATTTTGAGCTAACTCTAAATCTATTTTTTCAATTTCAGATTCTAAATCAGCTATATTATTTTCAATTTTATTTAATTTATTCTTAAGTTTTTTTAACTCTTTTTCTTGCTCTCTAGAGAGTTTATAAGATTCTTTTTTAGAAGTATCTTTTTCTTCTTTAACAACAGTTCTCTTTTCAGCATCTCTTAAATTTTCCATTTTATGCTGCTCTAAGAAATAATCTATATCTCCTAAATATTCTTTAATTACCTTATCTTTAAAACCATATACTGTTGATGTTAATCCTTGTAAAAAATCACGATCATGAGAAACAACAATTAAAGTACCTTTAAAATTTTGAAGTGCTGTTTTTAATACATTTTTAGATGCAATATCTAAGTGGTTTGTTGGCTCATCCATTATTAACACATTAAAGGGTGATAATAACAATTTACATAAGGCTAAACGATTTCTTTCACCTCCTGATAATACTTTTGCTTTTTTATCTACAGCATCTCCACCAAATAAAAATGACCCCAACATATCTCTAACTCGCATTCTGTTAGAATCTGTTGCTGCATCTTCCATAATTTCTAAAACTGTTTTCTCTGGCGGTAATTCTTCTGATTGATTCTGAGCAAAATATCCTATCTGAACATTATGACCTAATTTAAAATCTCCTTCAAACGGAATTTCACCAACCATCATTCTTGCTAAAGTTGATTTTCCTTGTCCGTTTTGACCAACAAAAGCAATTTTACTATCACGTTCAATCAATAAATCAACGTTTTCTAAAACGTGTTTATCACCATAACTTTTACTTAAACCCTCAGCTTCAACAATAATTTTACCAGGTTCTTTTGAAATAGCAAAACGAACATTCATTGTTGCATTATCGTCTTGATCTACTTCTATTCTCTCTACTTTTTCGAGCTTTTTAATTAATGATTGTGCCATTGTAGCTTTACTTGCTTTGGCTCTAAATTTTTCAATTAATTTTTCGGTATGCTCTATTTCTTTCTGCTGATTCTTCTGAGTTTGTAACTGTTTCTCTTTAATTTCAGCACGTAATTTTAAGAATTCTGAATATGGTTTTTTATAATCGTAAATCTGACCTAAAGAAATCTCTATAGTTCTATTTGTTACATTATCTAAAAACATTTTATCATGAGAAACCAATACAATTGCTCCAGCATAGTTTTTTAAGAAATTTTCTAACCAAATAATACTTTCAATATCTAAGTGATTTGTTGGCTCATCGAGTAATAAAATATCGTTGTTTTGAAGAAGAAGTTTTGCAAGTTCTATACGCATTCGCCATCCACCAGAGAAAGTATCGGTTAACTTATTAAAATCTTCACGTTGAAAACCTAAACCTTGTAAAATTTTTTCTGTTTCACCTTGATAATTATAACCGCCTAATAATTCGTAACGCTCATTTTTTTCATTTAAATCAATAATTAATTGATTGTAACCTTCACTTTCATAATCGGTACGAGTAGCTAATTGATTATTAATTTCATCAAGTTGTAATTCTATTTCTTTAATCTCTTCGAATGCTTGATAAGCTTCTTCTAAAATAGTTCTTCCTGCTACAAAATCTATATCCTGACGTAAAAAACCCATACGAACTTCTTTATCAAAAGCCATTGTACCACCACTACTTTCAATATCTTTTGATAAAACTTTTAGCAAAGTAGATTTTCCTGCCCCATTTTTACCTATCAATCCTATTCTATCTCCTTTATTTAATTTAAAAGTGATACCTGAAAACAGATCAGTTCCCATAAATGAAACCGATAAATTATGTACGTTTAACATGTGTCTTTTTACGAATTACTTTAACTTTGCAATTACTATTGCAAAATACCTTGTTATTTTGTTGGAATTTGTGCAAACTTACAAAACGAAATAGTTAAATCGATTAACAAATAAAAGTTATGCTAGGAAAAGGAAGTAAATTATATAGTATTTTTAAAAATAAATGTCCTCGATGTCAAGAAGGTAAGTTTTTTAAACATCCAGTTTCTTTAAATCCTAAAAAAATTACTAAATTACATGATAATTGCCCTAGTTGTAATTTAAAATACATGATGGAACCTTCTTTTTTCTTTGGAGCTATGTATGTAAATTATGGGTTATCTGTAGCTCTTTTTGTTGCTATTTTTATAATCGCTAAAGTTTTTATAGGCTTAACAATTTTACAAAGTTTTATTGCTATTGTAATTATCTCTTTATTATTAATTCCTTTTACTTTAAGACTATCTCGAATAATATGGATAAATATCTTTGTAAGTTATAACAAAGATGCTATTAATATAAAATCTGAAAGGTAATTATTCTTCATACCTTTTTATATCAATCTCTTTATCTAACTCATCACCTTTTTCAAGGTGATTAAATAAGTTTTTAGCTACTGTTGGAGCAATTATAACACCTCTTGTACCTAAACCGTTTAAAATAGTTAATTGGGGATACTTAGAATGTACACCAACTAAAGGTCGTCTGTCTTTTACTGTTGGTCTAATACCTGCAGATTGATTAATAACTTTATAAGGAACATTAATAACTTGTTTCAATTTATTTTCCAATTCTTCTCTTCCTTGTTCTGTAATAGTAGAAGTTTTATCTTTTCTATTAAACGTTGCTCCAATTTTATAACAATCATCTCCAATTGGCATTACAAAAACACTTGATTTAACTATAAAATCTATTTTTAAATCTAGTGCATGAATTGTAATTGTTTCTCCTTTGGTTCCATTTAAAGGTAAATAATTAAAAAACGGATTACTCTTTAAACCAAAACCTTCACAGAAAATAATTTTTTTGGCTGTTATATTTTCATATTGAACACCATACTCAATAATACTTAACTTATCGTATGTAAAATTAAGTTCTTTTAATTTATTTGATTTCTTTAAAAACTCTCTGTAAACTTCTATTAATTTTACAGTATCAACTTTACCTGTTCCGCTCACCTCTCCAAAACCAAAATCACCAATTACTCCATTTATTTTATCTTTAGATATTATAGGATTCATATAATGAGAGAGCATTGGTTTATCTGAAGCTACATACCAATTATTTTCGTCTGCTATACTATTCAGTGCCTTTTTAATTTTAAACTTTTGGTCAATTTTAAAATTAAACTTCTTTTCTAATTTCTCATAAAAAGGAATAGCTAATTTAATCTGTTCGTGAGCGTTCCAAGCAGGTGTAAATCTTTTTAAGATAACAGGGTTATAAACTCCTCCAGCAACCATTGATGATGTTTGAGAATTATCTTCAAACACGATAAATGATTTTTTGTTTTCTAATAATGTTTCAGCAAATGCTAAACCCGCTAAACCTAAACCAACAATTATATAATCTACTTGAATATTCATGCTTCAAAAATACCATTATTTAAACCAAAAAAAAGGTGTTTACAATGCAAACACCTTTTAATTTATATTGAGTTGAATTTAGTAATTCCACATATCCATTTCTCTATCACGAATACCTTCTTTAATTCTATCAGCTTCAAGTAATTGAAATAAAGAGTTACCACGAACATAATCTTTAATAGATCTATCACCGTATAAGTTTTCTTCTTTTTTGATAGTTGAATTAAACCTTCTTGCATTTAACAAGTTATCATACGATAATGGTTGCGCAGAATTCTTAGGGTTAAATACTTTTGATGCATGTAGAGTTTCTCTGGCATCAGGAAAGAAAACCCAAAACAATTCATATTCTCCATCATCTACAATATCAGTACCTAAAACCTGTACATCTGGTCCCATTGGAGCTAGAGCTAACATACGATATTTTAATTCACCTTGACGTTTATCAAAATACCAAATACCTTTAATTAAATATCCTTTAATATCTGCAGATTGAATTGAATATGGGTCAATATTTCCGTATCCATCATCTCTCTCATTAAAAGTCATTGATTTAATATCTTCCATCGTTATTTTAGATGTAAAATATGAGTCTCCGTATACTTCTTTAATTTTACCATCTTTAATACCTTTTAATAAAGTATCAAATAATGAACGTCTAGTTGTTCCTGCACTTGTAGTGTCAATTGGATAATAATAAGGTAAATTGATTTTTTGATTTAAATCAACATATTCCCACACCACTTTAGACCACAACACATCTCTATCACTAATATAGCCATAAGGAAGTGGCTTGTCATTTTCTGAAGTAATTTGAGCTTCAGATTTAAAACCAATTTCATCTACCTTTTTAGCATTTAAGAGGTTATTTTGGGCACTTATATAACTACTTGTTGTAGCAAGTGCTAATAAAACCATATAAAAACGCTTCCAATTCATACTTTTAAATTTTACTTATTAATTCGTAATTTCTATATTAACAGGCAATACTTTTTTGATCTTGTAATTAGATCCAGAAACAGATGCTTTAATATCATAAATAGTAATTACATCATTTCTTCTAGCTTTACCAAGTGCTTGTTTAGCTCTTACTGATAAATTTCTTCCGTTTACAGGCACTGTAACCTGACCAGGAACTTTAATTTTAAAACTAGATACATTTAATTTTAAATCGAATAAAAAGTCAGGTAAACCAGCTGCTACATTAATTCTAGCAACACTTGCTTTTGGCATTTTTACCGTACCATATTGTCCTCTTACCATACCAACTGCTGGCGGTATATCTTTAATTCTAAATTTCTTTACAGAACGAACTCCTTTTCCGTCAGGTAACTTTCCGTTAACAACAATGCTAACTTCATTTCCACCTCCAGGACTCATCATGTAACTATCTCCTTTAACTCTTCTTAAACCTTTTGCTGATGCAGTAACTTTATTAGCTGGTACACCTGGCATTGAAATAGTAATTGGATTTGCTAACCCACGATAAACTACGTTCATTTTATCAGCAGAAATAACTGCTTGATTTGGTTTTGGAATTACAGAATAACCTCCTAAAATAGGAATTGTTACTAAAGAATCTCCTTCTTTAAACTGAAATTCACCTTTTAATTCTCTGTCTCCTACAGCTCCTGCTGGTCCATCTAGTATTACTTGACCTGCTTTTATTTTATCCGCTGGCATTTCTTTACCATTAAGAATAACTTTCTCTGCTGTTAAATTAGGATCATTTTTACCTAAAACTATTTTTCCAGATAATTTTTCTCCAGGATAATATGCGTTTTTATCAAAAACAACCATTGCGTCATAGTTTGTCATCGACACTGCACTCTCTAACTCTCCTTGTAATAAAGCCGTTAAAGCATCTGCTTCAGTAGTTTTAATATCAGCCTGAATTTGAGTTAATTTAGTTAACGATGCCACTAAAGGAAATCCTTCATAATTATAGTTTAACCAGTTTTTAGTAACTCCTTCTTTATCTTTAACATCGCTTGTATTAAAACGAGCTTTAATTACACTTGATAATTTAGAATCACCTAAAACACCTAAAGACTCACTTCTAAATTGATTAATTTTATCAACAAATTCTTTTCCTTTAGGTGAAATTTTACCTCCTGCGAAAAAATATTGATCTAAAAAACCAGATTTATCCATAGACTCATAAGCTTTCTTATCCTCTATATCACTAGTCATTTGAGTTTTTAAATCTCCTAGATAAGCAAATAATTCATCTGCCATAACTCTAAGCTTATCAGTCTTTTCTTTAGCTTCACCATACTGTTTTGCTTGTTCTGATGCTTTTTGTGCTAAAGTTTCGTAAGCTGCTTTATTTTTTTCGGTAGCTCTAGTATTAGACTCCGATAACTTTTCGTTCATTAATCCAAACGCTGATAAAACTTCTTTACTCATGTTCATTGCTAACATTGCAATAAATACAAGGTACATTAAGTTTACCATCCTTTGCCTTGGTGACTGTTTTCCTCCTGCCATATTTAATTAGTTTGTTTAGTTAATAATTAGATAAACTAATTAATTATTTGCTTGACATTGCTGTTAACATTCCACCATATACTCCATTTAAAGAAGATAAGTTTGTTGCTAACGATTCCATTTGATCTTGTAAACGTTGAGAGTTTTCTACTAAAGCAGAATTTAAGTCAGCTTGTTTTGCTGCATTTTCAACTTGTGTAGAATATAATCCGTTTAAAGACTCTAACTTAGCAGCTGCCATAGACATTTGCTCGTTATATTGGTTTGTTGATGATATAGTCGTTGATGTAGAAACTAATCCTTCTGCAGCTCCTTGGAAATTTTGAATACTACTACCTAAACTTGAAATTAAATTAGCATCTAATTTTGCTTCTTTTAAAATATCATCTAATTTTTGAGATAACATACTTTGTGCATCAGCTGGTGTTGCATCTTTCCCGTTACCTAATGATTGTCCATCAGCTAATTCAGGATATACTTTTGTCCAATCTAATTCATCTTCAATAGGTTCAAATGCTGAGATAG
Organism: uncultured Tenacibaculum sp.; assembly: GCA_964498665.1. Lineage (GTDB taxonomy): Bacteria > Bacteroidota > Bacteroidia > Flavobacteriales > Flavobacteriaceae > Polaribacter. The sequence continues at coordinate 8,600 of CAZCHR010000003.1, forward strand.
CAAAAATAATTGCTTCAACTACTAATCCTATAGTTAACATAACACCTCCAGTTAAAGGTCCTATCTTAAAGTGCATAATTTTAAATAAAGCTCCTAAAATTACTACAGAGGCACCCAAACCGTATGCCATGTTAAAAATTCTTTTAGTTGATTTTGATTGTGCCATAATTTTTGTTTTTGTTTTAAAGGGGGTTATAAGTTAATAATTATTTATTCTTGTTTGTACCTAAATAATCTTGTACTGTTCTAAAACCAATGTAACTTCTAGCAGTATCTGCATATTCCCAATCACGAGAACTTACTTCTAAAAAGTATGCTACATCTTTCCAAGATCCTCCACGTATAATTTTTCTTTGATTCTCTTTAATTTCTACATTAGGATTCATTGTTGACCCCATATAGTAAGACATTTGGTTATATGCTGTATTTGTCCATTCAGCAACATTTCCAGCCATATTATATAAACCATATTCATTTGCATTAAATGAATTTGCTTCTACAGTATATAAAGCACCGTCTGCTGCATAATCTCCACGTACTGGTTTAAAGTTAGCTAAAAAACATCCTCTATCACTTGTAGTACTTGGACCTCCCCAAGGATACTTTGCATAATTCAATCCTCCACGAGCTGCATATTCCCATTCAGCTTCAGTTGGTAATCTGAAAGAAGGAACTAAACCTAACTTCTTTTTTGAACGTTGATATTTATTTTTTGTTTGAGTTCTCCAATGACAAAATGCTTTTGCTTGGTGCCAGTTAACACCCACTACTGGATAATTTTCATATGCTTTATGAGCGAAATATTCTTGATGCATTGGATCATTATAAGAATAATTAAAATCTTTAATCCATACAGTTGTATCAGGATAAATATTGATCTCTTCAGCTTTCATAAAATCTTTTCTATTTTTCCCTGTACGAGCAGCTCCCTGATTATCAAACCAATAATACCTGTAATTTAATAATTTCGTATTAAATGTTCTAATTCCGTTTAAAGCTTCATCTTTCTTTATATGTAAAGAATCCATAACTTCAACATAATCAGCATCAGGATATTCATTTTTATCCCAAATTAAATCTTCTTCCCAATTTAATGGTTTTAAAGAATCTAATCCCTCACCTAATTCATAGTAATTTTCACGCATATATTTATGATATGGCGTTTCGTTTACTGTATCTGTTGATGCAAATGCATACATTTGAATACCTTGAGCGTTTTTACCTTCTGTAGCTGGATCTTCATCTCCACCTGAAGCAAACTCTGCTTGATAACCTAATTTAGTTCTAGTAACTGAATCTCTAACCCAAGTAACAAATTGCTTATATTCACTATTCGTGATTTCAGATTCATCCATGTAAAATGGCTGAACAGTTACCGTTTTAGTAGGTGCATTCATAGCTCCTAAAGGGTCTTCATCTTGTTTACCCATAGTAAACGAACCTCCAGGAATTTTAGCCATACCATATGGTTTCTCTGCAAACCATTTTCTTTTCGACTTAACTCCAACTAATTCTCCTCTATCTCCGCCGCTTGAACCACATCCGTAAACGATAGATACTAATAATGCAAGTACTGCTATTTTTCTCATACTATATCTTTCTTATAAAAAGAGGCGTAAACCTATTATTTTTTTTACTAAAAAACAATTACGTTTTATAATTTCTCACTAAACTATTTACAAAACACTACTAAACAAGCTTTTGCAAAGCTTTAAACCACCTTTTTGGGGTTTTTTGCTCTAAGGCTTGCTTGTAATCTTGATAGTTACATGGTATTAACGCATGTCTTTTATGTTTATTATTCGATATTAAATTTATTTCCATCCACCAACGTCCACTTTTATCACTTTTATAAAAGTTAATTGGATCATCATCACTTAAAAGGACTGTGAATTTTTGATAATTTTCTTTTGTTACAAACGGATAATCTTTCGCTCTTGAATTTACACCTTCAATAAAATACCATATCATTTGAGCTATTAATTTAGCTGTCTGATTATTGGTATCTAATTTACTATTAAATTCATAAATTCCAAAAGAAGTTACTTTATCACTTATTCCTGCATATCTTGCTATTGCACAAATGTCTTCTCCGTAAAAGCCATTTGGCGATGAATTTTTATTTGCTGGAGCCTCACTTTGTCGAATTGCACCAATATCAACACTAACAATATCTGCATCTCTCATAATAGGCTCTACAAGTGTAACATCTTTTACTCGCCCTAATCTTAAAGCATCAAAATACAATTTATCTAACAACTCTATCTCTTCTTGAGAATTAAAATAAGTTTGATACCCTAAGTTACTAAAATTAAACAAATTATTAGGTTGCTCCATAATCACTTTACTTAAAAATGATGTTGATGACAACTCATCATCAGCGGTACCTATATCAAAACGACTATCTACCGAAACTAAATTTACAGTTTGTTCTAAAGTATCATATGCTCTATAATTTGCATAAGTAAGATCTTGACTTCCTCCAATAATAATAGGGATTATATTTTTCTTTAGCAAATATTCAACTGAAGAAATCACTGCGAAATAAGTATCTTGTAATGTATTACCTCTCTCAATATTACCTAAATCTGCAATATTTACTTGCCATTTTCCAGGAAATAATTGATATAACGATTTTCTAACATCAGTTAAATCTTCACCACATCCAAAATTATCATGAGCTCCTCTACCATCTTTAACTCCAAGAATAGCAATGTTAACTCCAGTTAAATCTGGAAAACCATTTTCGCTTGAATGTATTTTAAGATATTTACCCAAAACTGACGATGCTTGCGATATATTATCCGCAATCATCGATTCTTTAATGGGGGTGAAAAAGTCGAAATTCATTTTTTAAGGGAGGGGATTAAAGTAGCTGCAATATACTAAACTATTTTTCTTACAAACTAATTTATTTCTTTTTAGTCGTTTTCTTTTTAACAACTTTCTTTTTTACCGCTTTCTTTTTTGGTGTTTTTGCTTCAATTAATTTAACAGCTTCTTCCTTAGTCATTTTTTCAATCTCAGTTGTTTTAGGAAGCTCTACTTTAATTTTACCCTTAATCACATTAAAACGTCCCCATCGTGCTTTTTCTACACGAATACTTACATCTTCCCAATTATGGATAACTTTATCTATTTCTTTTTGCTTTTTAACCTCAATTAACTCAATTATATCTTCATCTCTAAGGTTATCAAAATCGTATTTTTTGTTTACGTTTATAAAAATTGAATTCCATTTTAAGAAAGGTCCAAAACGACCAACACCTTTTTGCACCGGTAAACCTTCGTAGTGATAAATTGGTGCGTCAGCTTTTTGTTTTGCTACAATTAACTCCTCAGCTCTAGGTAAATCAACCTCCATTGGATTTTCTCCTTTATTTAAAGAAACATACATCGCTCCAAATTTAATATATGGACCAAAACGACCATTAGAAACAATTACTTCTTCTCCTTCATACAATCCTAATGTTTTTGGAAGCAAGAACAATTCTAATGCTTCTTCCATTGTTATCGTTCCTAAATGTTGATCTTTATTTAAGCTTGCAAACTGCTTCTCTTCATCCTCTGGTGCTCCAATTTGAGCTATTGGTCCAAATTTACCTAAACGAACTAAAACCGTTTTACCAGACTTAGGATGTTTACCTAAAATTCGCTCTCCACTTTCTCTTTCTGCATTTTCTTTAACATCCTCTACTGTAGTGTGAAATTTTGTATAAAAACCTTTAATCATTTCTATCCAGTTTTCATCACCTTGAGAAATATCGTCGAATGAATTTTCAACCTTTGCTGTAAAACCAAAATCTAAAATATTAGAAAAATTAGCAACTAAAAAATCATTTACAATATTACCTATATCAGTAGGTACTAATTTATTTTTATCCGCACCTGTTTTTTCAGTCAATAATTTGCTTTCAACATTTCCTGCTGATAAAATCATCTGCTCATAATCTCTCTCAACACCCTCATTCTGACCTTTCTCTACATAACCTCTTCTTTGAATTGTAGAAATTGTTGGTGCATAGGTTGATGGTCTACCAATACCTAATTCTTCTAATTGCTTTACTAAAGACGCCTCTGTAAAACGATATGGTGGACTTGTAAAACGCTGAGTAGCGTTTATAAAATTATAATTTAAACTCTCTCCTGATTTTAAATTTGGTAACATTCCAGCTTGCTCTTCCTCTTCGTTATCAGTTCCTTCTAAATAAACTTTTAAGAAACCATCAAACTTTATCATCTCTCCTTTTGCAGTAAACACTTTTTCGTTTCCTGAATTCTCAATTTTAACATTGGTTCGTTCTAATTGAGCATCACTCATTTGAGAAGCCAATGTTCTTTTCCATATTAAATCATATAATCTATTTTGATCATATTCTGATGAAATAGAATGCGATTTCATATTTGTAGGTCTAATTGCTTCGTGAGCCTCTTGTGCTCCTTTAGCTTTAGATTTAAAAACACGTTGCTTACTATATTCTTTACCGTAGTAATTATTTATTTCTTCTTCAGCTGCATTTCTTGCATCTTCAGATAAATTTACACTATCTGTTCTCATGTAAGTAATTAAACCCGCTTCATACAAACGTTGTGCTACTTGCATTGTTTTACCTACTGGAAACCCTAATTTCCTAGATGCTTCTTGCTGTAATGTTGAAGTTGTAAATGGTGGTGCTGGAGATTTTTTTGCTGGTTTCTTTGTTAAATCAGCAATAGAAAAATCAGCACAAGAATTTAAAAATTCTTGTGCTGATTTTTTAGAATCGAAACTTTTCGGAATAGTAGCTTTAAATGTTTTCCCTTCTTTATTAGAGAACTGAGCTACTACTTTATAATGTGTTTCGGCTTTAAAATTAATAATACTTCTTTCCTTTTCTACGATTAAACGAACTGCAACAGACTGAACTCTACCTGCTGACAATCCTCCTTTAACCTTACGCCATAATACAGGAGATAATTCGTAACCAACAAGTCTATCTAAAACTCTACGAGCTTGTTGTGCATTTACCATATTATAGTCGATATCTCTTGGATTCTCAACAGCTTTTAAAATTGCATTTTTTGTTATTTCATGAAAAACAATTCGTTTTGTATTCTCATCTTTTAACTTTAACTGCTCTTTTAAATGCCACGCAATAGCTTCTCCTTCACGATCCTCATCACTTGCTAACCAAACCATTTCAGCTTTTTTAACTAACGACTTTAATTTTTTAACAACTGGCTTTTTATCATCCGAAACAATATACTTCGGACTAAAATCTCCATCAACATCAATCCCCAGTTCTTTAGAAGGTAAATCTGCAATATGACCATAACTAGATTCAACTTGAAAATCTTTTCCTAAGAATTTCTCTATTGTTTTTGCCTTAGCAGGTGACTCAACTATTACTAAATTTTTTGCCATACGTTTTATCTCTTATCTCTTTTTACACCTTATTACTACAGATGCTTTTCAAGTTGCAAAAGTATAGCCTTTTTTTTAAATTCACATTTTTTATACAAACTTTACGATTTATTAAAGTTAAAACTAACTATGTCAGTTTGTCATAGATTACATATTTTGGTCGTATCTTTGCAGACTATTTATTACGATTTTTAAGGATTTATGGAACACGTAGAGAAAGTCATTGACGAAAAAAAGCAAGGAAAAGCTTTAATTACTGAACAGAAAGAAGGTAATTCAAAAAAACTTTTTATTGAAAGTTATGGTTGCCAAATGAATATGAATGACAGTGAAATTGTTGCTTCAATTTTAGCTGAACAAGGTTTTAACACAACACAAAACCTAGAAAATGCCGATTTAGTTTTAGTAAATACTTGTTCTATTAGAGAAAAAGCCGAAACTACGATAAGAAAACGTTTGCAAAAATACAATGCGATTAAAAAAGTAAACCCAACAATGAAAGTTGGTGTTTTAGGTTGTATGGCTGAACGTTTAAAAGAAAAATTTTTAGAAGAAGAAAAAATAGTTGATTTAGTTGTTGGACCTGACGCTTATAGAGATTTACCAAATTTATTAGAAGAAATTGATGCTGGTAGAGATGCTATTAATGTAATTTTATCTAAAGAAGAAACTTATGGAGATGTTGCTCCTGTTCGTTTAAACTCAAACGGAGTTTCAGCATTTGTATCTATTACGCGTGGTTGTGACAACATGTGTACTTTTTGTGTTGTTCCGTTTACTCGTGGACGCGAAAGAAGTAGAGATCCTAAGAGTGTTTTAGAGGAAATTAAATCGATGCACGATCAAAATTTTAAAGAAATTACTTTACTTGGTCAAAATGTAGATAGTTATTTATGGTATGGTGGTGGATTGAAAAAAGATTTCAAAAAAGCTTCAGAAATAGCACAAGCAACTGCTGTTGATTTTGCTCAATTATTAGACATGTGTGCTACTGAATTTCCTAAAATGAGATTCCGTTTTGCCACATCTAATCCTCAAGATATGAGTTTAGATGTAATTCATACAATGGCAAAACATAGAAACATATGTAAATACATTCACTTACCAGTACAAAGTGGTAGTAATAATATGTTAAAAGCAATGAACCGTCAACATACTCGTGAAGAATATATGGAGTTGGTTGATAACATTTTCAGAATTATTCCAGAAATGGCTTTATCTCAAGATATGATAGCTGGTTTTTGTGGAGAAACCGAACAAGATCATCAAGACACCTTAGATTTAATGCGTCATGTAAAATATGACTTCGGATTTATGTTTGCCTATTCTGAAAGACCAGGAACTTTAGCTGCTAAAAAAATGCCAGATGATGTTCCTTTAGATGTTAAGAAAAGACGTTTACAAGAAATTATCGATTTACAACAAGAACATAGTTTATATAGAACCCAACAACATTTAGGGAAAATTGAAGAGGTCTTAATTGAAGGAACTTCGAAAAAAAATCCTAATGAATGGAAAGGAAGAAATACACAAAACACTGTAATCGTTTTCCCTAAAGAACATTACAAATTAGGTGATTTTGTAAATGTAAAAGTAGAAGACTGTACTTCTGCAACCTTAAGAGGAACAGCTATTGATTACTCTGACAATAATTAATTTAAGAAAAGAGAAATAAGAGATAAGAATTCACCTTTTCTCTACATTCTTTTTCTCCAGAATAGAGAAAAAAAACATGGAAAACCTACAAGCTATAAAACAACGTTTTGGAATTATTGGTAACGATTTACACTTAAATCGCGCTATCGAAAAATCTTTACGTGTTGCTCCTACCGATATTTCGGTATTAGTAACTGGTGAAAGTGGTGTAGGAAAAGAAAATATACCTAAAATAATTCACTCTTTATCACACAGAAAACATGCAAAATATATTGCAGTTAACTGTGGAGCAATTCCCGAAGGAACTATAGACAGTGAATTATTTGGTCACGAAAAAGGGGCTTTTACAGGAGCAACTGCAACCAGAAAAGGTTATTTTGAAGTTGCTGATGGCGGAACTATATTCTTAGATGAAGTTGGAGAATTACCGTTAACAACCCAAGTACGTTTGTTACGCGTTTTAGAAAATGGTGAATTTATAAAAGTAGGATCATCACAAGTACAAAAAACAAATGTTCGTATTGTTGCCGCAACTAATGTACATATGCACGATGCGATCGCTAAAGAGAAGTTTCGTGAAGATTTATACTATCGTTTAAGCACCATAGAAATTAATCTCCCTCCTTTAAGAGAAAGAAGTAATGATATTCATTTATTATTTAGAAAATTTGCTGCAGATTTTGCACAAAAGTATCGAATGCCTACAGTTCGTTTAGATGAGAACGCAGTAAATATGTTATTAAACTATCGATTTCCTGGAAACATTCGCCAACTAAGAAATATAGCTGAACAAATATCAGTTGTTGAAGAAGATCGTTTAATTACTCCTGAAAAATTAATTCAATATTTACCTAATAACAAAAGAAACTTACCTGCTGTAATTGGCGGAAAGACTAGTGATTCTGACTTCGCAAATGAACGCGATATTATGTATAAAATATTGTTTGATATGCGTAATGATATTAACGATTTAAAGAAATTAACTTTAGATTTAATGCAAAACGGTAATTCAGAACAAGTTCAAGAAGCTAACCATGGTTTAATAGAAAGAATTTATCAGGAAAATAACAAACCAGAAGCATCTAATGTAGAAGTTGTTCAAATCCCACAATCATCAACAAACAATAATTTCGATTTTGCCGAAACTATTGAGGAAGACGAAAGTTTATCTCTACAAGACAAAGAGGTAGAAATGATAAAAAAATCATTAGAAAAAAATAGTGGAAAAAGAAAATTAGCCGCTAAAGAATTAGGAATATCTGAGCGCACTTTATATCGTAAAATTAAACAGTATGATTTATAAAATATTTAATAAATGGTAAACTGTTAATTACGTACTTTTGATTTATATGAAAAATTTACTTTACATCGTTATTTTTACCTCTACAATAATTACCTTTATTGGTTGTGGAGCATACTCTTTTACTGGAGGTAATACTGGAAATGCCAAAACAATTCAAGTAGATTTTTTTCCTAATCAAGCCCCTTTAATTGAACCTACTCTGAGTCAGAAGTTTACATTAGATCTACAAGATTTATTTACACGTCAAACAAATTTAACCCTTGTAAAAGCCAATGGAGACCTTCAGTTTTCAGGTGAAATTGTTGATTACCGTATTACTCCCATGAGTGCTACAGCAAACCAAACAGCAGCTCAAAATAGATTAACTATTACTATAAACGTTAATTTTATAAATAATTTAGAAGAAAAAGATAATTTTGAAAAGCGTTTTTCTTTTTATTACGATTATGGAGCTTCACAACAATTAACAGGAGGCGTTTTAGAAACTGCTTTAAACGACATATTAGAACGTATAACACAGGATATTTTCAATGCTTCGGTAGCAAAATGGTAAATGTTGGATAAAAAAAAATACATAGCGTTTTTAGAAAAACCTGAATTAATCTCACAAGAAGAAAATTTAGGTTTAAAAAACATTATCCAACAATATCCTTATTTCCAATCAACTAGAGTTTTACAATTAAAAGCTTTAAAACATCAAGAAAACTACAAGTATAATAACGAATTAAAACTTACTGCTGCTCATACTTCAGATAGAGCTTTATTGTTTGATTTTATTACCTCTGATGCTTTTAAAGTAACACCTACCGAAAAAAAGGAGAAAAAAACTTTAAAAGAAATAATTCTGCCAAAGAAAAAAATAGAAGAAACTACTTTTATAAAAGAAGCCTTAACTATTGGAAAACCACTTTCTTTTACAGATAACGAAACTTTTTCTTTTAATCAATGGCTACAACTATCTTCAAAAAAAGAAATTGTTAGAGTAAATAGTGAAGTTAGTAATAAGCAAGAATTATCTATAAAATCAAAAAAAGATGCTATTATTGATCGTTTTATAGAAACAACTCCTAAAATATCAAGACCAAGTAAAACGAATGCTAATGACACTAAAATTATCGAAAATCAACAAGATAATCAACTAGCAACCGAAACTTTAGCTAAGGTTTACTTAGAACAAAAAAAATATGATAGTGCAATACAAGCTTATAAAATATTAAGTTTGAAATATCCAGAAAAAAGTGGTTTCTTTGCAGACCAAATTAAAAGAATACAAATTTTACAAAAAAATAAATAATGACAACGTACACTTTACTTTTAGTTTTAATATTGATTGTTGCAGTAGCATTAATCTTAATTGTAATGGTTCAAAATCCTAAAGGAGGAGGATTATCTTCATCATTTGGAGGTGGTGGTGCTCAAAACATTGGTGGTGTACAAAACACTAACAGTTTTTTAGATAGAACTACCTGGACTTTAGCAATTACAATGTTTGCTTTAATCTTATTAGCTAATTTTGCTATTCCTAGAGGAAACTCAGCTGATGCTCCTCAATTAGATAGTACTTTAGAAAATATTGAAACTACAGCTCCTGCTACACCAGCAGTTGAAACTACAACAAAAGATAGTGTTAACTAAGCTTAACAAAAGAATATATAAAATGCCAACGTAAATGACACGTTGGCATTTTTTTTACATCTATTTTTATCTCTCTAGAAAAATTGTCAGCAAAAATCTAATGGCATAATTTCTGACTATACCTTTACATAAAAAAAAGACAAATACTTAATCATAATTTATATAAAATGGGATTAAACATTAAACCTTTAGCAGATAGAGTTCTAGTAGAACCTGCTGCAGCGGAAACTACGACAGCTTCAGGACTTATTATTCCTGATAATGCAAAAGAAAAACCTCAAAAGGGAACTGTTGTTGCTATTGGAAACGGAACAAAAGACGAACCTTTAACTGTAAAAGTTGGAGACACTGTTTTATACGGAAAGTATGCAGGAACTGAATTAAAGCATGAAGGAAATGATTATTTAATCATGAGAGAAAGCGATATTTTCGCTATTATCTAATCCTTATTTTTAAAACTAATAAAGACAAATAACAATGGCAAAAGATATAAAATTTGATGTAGATGCTCGTGACGGATTAAAACGTGGAGTTGATGCATTAGCAAACGCAGTAAAAGTAACTTTAGGTCCTAAAGGACGTAACGTAATTATTTCTAAATCATTCGGTGCTCCTCATGTAACAAAAGATGGTGTTACAGTAGCAAAAGAAGTTGAGTTAGAAGATGAGTTAGAAAACATGGGAGCTCAAATGGTTAAAGAAGTAGCTTCTAAAACAAATGATTTAGCTGGAGACGGAACAACTACCGCAACTGTTTTAGCACAAGCAATCGTTAAAGAAGGATTGAAAAATGTTGCTGCAGGTGCAAACCCTATGGATTTAAAACGCGGTATAGACAAGGCTGTTTCTGCAATCACTGAAGATTTAGCTAAGCAATCTCAAGAAGTAGGAAACTCTTCTGAAAAAATTCAACAAGTTGCTTCTATTTCAGCAAATAACGACAATGTTATTGGAGATTTAATCTCAACTGCTTTTGGTAAAGTTGGTAAAGAAGGGGTTATTACTGTTGAAGAAGCTAAAGGAATGGATACGTATGTAGACGTTGTTGAAGGTATGCAGTTTGATAGAGGGTATTTATCTCCTTACTTTGTAACAGATGCTGATAAAATGATTGCTACTTTAGACAATCCATATATTTTATTATTCGATAAGAAGATTTCTAACTTACAAGAAATTCTTCCAATATTAGAGCCAGTTTCACAATCTGGAAGACCTTTGTTAATTATTGCTGAAGATGTTGACGGACAAGCATTAGCTACTTTAGTAGTTAATAAATTACGTGGTGGTTTAAAAATTGCTGCTGTAAAAGCTCCTGGTTTTGGAGACAGAAGAAAAGCAATGTTAGAAGATATTTCTATCTTAACTGGTGGAACTGTAATTTCTGAAGAAAGAGGATTTTCTTTAGAAAACGCAACTTTAGATTTATTAGGAACTGCTGAAACAGTTACTATCGACAAAGACAATACAACAATCGTTAATGGTTCTGGTGATGAAGGGCAAATTAAAGCTCGTGTAAACCAAATCAAAGCACAAATAGAAACTACTACCTCTGATTACGATCGTGAGAAATTACAAGAACGTTTAGCAAAATTAGCTGGTGGAGTTGCTGTACTTTACGTTGGCGCTGCCTCTGAAGTAGAAATGAAAGAAAAGAAAGATCGTGTTGATGATGCTTTACATGCAACTCGTGCTGCTGTAGAAGAAGGTATTGTTGCTGGTGGAGGTGTTGCTTTAGTTCGCGCTAAAAAAGTATTAGAAACTATCGAAACTGAAAACTTAGACGAAACTACAGGTATTCAAATTGTAAACAGAGCTATCGAAGCTCCGTTACGTACAATTGTTGAAAATGCAGGTGGTGAAGGTTCAGTTGTTATCAATAAAGTTTTAGAAGGTAATAAAGATTTTGGTTACGATGCGAAGTCTGAAGCATATGTAGATATGTTAGAAGCTGGAATTATCGATCCAAAAAAAGTAACTCGTGTAGCTTTAGAAAATGCAGCTTCAGTAGCTGGTATGATCTTAACTACCGAATGTGCTTTAGTAGACATCAAAGAAGATACTCCTGCTGGTGGAATGCCTCCAATGGGTGGTGGGATGCCAGGGATGATGTAGTGTCGAGTCGACACAGACAAATTATAAGAAACCTCGGAAATTGCTTTTCGAGGTTTTTATTTTTTTAGTCTATCTATTTCTAAAATTGTATTAAACATTTCTAATTGTTTTTCTGAAAAACTACTTACAACTCCATCTCTTGCATAAAAACTTATAGTAGAATCTTTCTTATGAACTAAAACTACTACAGGTTGTCCAATATTCCATGTTTTAAAAAATTCTTTCTCCTTTCCTTCTAAAAAATAGAATCATTAATAGTATAAGTATAATCCATTAACTTATTATATGATTCATCAAAAACGGAAGAAGTTTGATAAACTTTAGTTATTTCCCCCTGAGCTTCATAAAACTCATTTTCATTGTAATCTTGATACCTTTTTTCTTTAGCACATGAAAAAAAGAAAAGAACCATAAGAAAGCAACTAAATCTTCCTTTCAACAACATATTCAATCATTTGAAGTAATGAGTTTTTATATTCAGACTCTGGAAAATTATTTAATATCGCTAATGCTTTATTTTTATAATCGTGCATTTTAGCTGTAGTATATTCTAGTCCACCATTTTCTTTTACAAAAGCAATGACTTCTTTTACACGTTTTTTATTCGTGTTATGCTTTTTAACAGAGTTAATTAACCACGCTTTTTCTTTTGGAGAACATGTGTTTAATGTGTGAATTAATGGAAGCGTCATCTTCTGCTCTTTAATATCTATACCAGTAGGTTTCCCTATTTTATCTTCGGTATAATCAAATAAATCATCTTTAATCTGAAAAGCAATCCCAATGTATTCACCAAACTTACGCATTTGTTGAACAGTTTCGTTATTTGCTCCTACTGATGCTGCTCCTATCCCGCAACAAGCAGCAATTAATGTTGCTGTTTTTTGACGGATAATTTCAAAATATATTTCTTCAGTGATATCTAATTTTCTAGCTTTTTCAATTTGTAAAAGCTCACCTTCGCTCATTTCTCGTACAGCGATAGAAATCAATTTTAAGATATCAAAATCTTCATTATCAATAGAAAGCAACAATCCTTTTGATAATAAAAAATCCCCTACTAAAACTGCTATTTTATTTTTCCAAAGTGCATTGATTGAAAAGAATCCACGGCGACGATTACTATCATCAACAACATCATCATGTACTAAAGTCGCAGTATGAATCAATTCTACTACTGAAGCACCTCTGTATGTACGTTCATCAAAACCTCCATCAGAAACCATTTTAGCTACTAAAAAAACAAACATTGGTCGCATTTGTTTTCCTTTTCGTCGAACTATATAATAAGTAATTCGATTTAATAACGGAACTTTAGATAACATAGAGTCCTTGAACTTAGTTTCAAAAAGTTCCATTTCTTTTGCTATCGGAAGTTTAATTTGCTCTACTACTTTCATTAATAAGCAAAAATAAAGAAATATTTTAAGCTGACACTGCTCTTATTTGCTTAAACCTTTTCCAAACATTTTTATGCCTTCTTTTATATATAGACATCGTTCCTCTATCTAAACCAAAGTAAAAAAGACTTATTCCAATTGGAGGGTTAGCACTTGGTAAAAACCTAAAAGTGTCAAAAGCTATTTCTGGCCATTTCCAACATTCTAAACCTGTTCCAATAAATTCTAGTATTGCTACTACACAATACATTACTAAATAGAACATACGTTCTTTCGGATATTTTCTTAAAAAAAGAAATACAAGGAGGGTACATAGAACTCCAAAAACATCTTTTTTAACTATTAAAAAAAATAAAGCTACAGGGATAATTAGTAGAGTACATATTTTCTCTATTAATTCTTTATTCGCTTTTATCTTAGGCTTTCTTGAAAAATAATATACTAATACAAATACAATAGCGTGACCTGGTGGTACATAATGTGGAATATTTCCTGAACGATACGAATACATCCCTAAACATATTGAAAAAATATATTCACCAATAATACCTATTAGAAGTGCATAAATAAGCATTTCTTTAGTTCGTTTAGTTGCTTTTATAAATAGATATATAAAAACAGCAATTACAATAATATTATTAAGCCATTGTGCATTTTCATATACATTTTCTGCAACAAATTTACTATCTAAAAATAACCCTGTAATTATTATTAGAAAAAGCCAACCTAAAGTTTGACCAACTTGTATTAAAAATGCTTTTGAAAAATTCATTTACGACTTGTTAGCTAATTGTCCACAAGCTGCATCGATATCTTTACCTCTTGAACGACGAACATTCACTACAATGTCATGCATTTCTAAATTCGAAATATAATTGTTTATCGCTGCTGGACTCGCTTGCTGAAATTCACCATCATCAATAGGGTTATATTCAATTAAATTTACCTTACATGGTACGTAGCTACAAAATTTTATTAAAGCATCAATATCTTCTTTCTTATCATTTATTCCACCCCAAACAACATATTCATAAGTAATGGTTCTTTCAGTTTTTTCATACCAATATTCTAATGCTTCCTTCAAATCTTTTAAAGGAAAGGTTTTATTAAATGGCATTATTGAAGTTCGAACCTCATCAATAGCAGAATGTAATGATACTGCTAAGTTAAACTTAACTTCATCATCTGCCATTTTCTTTATTATTTTAGGCACTCCAGATGTTGACACCGTAATACGCTTAGGCGACATCCCTAAACCTTCTGGAGATGTAATTTTATCTATAGATTTTATTACATTATTATAATTCATTAAGGGCTCTCCCATACCCATAAAAACTATATTAGAAAGTTTTCTATTATAATACAACAAACTCTCTTTATTAATTGCCGCTACTTGGTCGTAAATTTCATCTGGATTTAGATTTCTCATTCTTTTTAAACGTGCAGTTGCACAGAATTTACAATCTAAACTACAACCTACTTGACTAGATACACAAGCTGTTGTTCTGGTTTTAGTTGGTATTAAAACAGACTCAACCACTAACCCATCATGTAAACGAACAGCATTTTTTACTGTACCATCTTTACTACGCTGCATATCATCAACCTCAATGTGATTAATAACAAAGTTTTCATCTAACATTTGACGAGTAACTTTTGATAAGCTCGTCATATCATCAAATGAATGAGCAGATTTGTGCCATAACCACTCGTATACTTGGTTGCCGCGAAATGCTTTATCTCCGTTATTTACAAAAAACTCTCTAAGTTGATCTTTTGTTAATGCGCGTATGTCTTTTTTCTTAACTTTCATCGGGTACAAAAATACGCAAAACCCCACAAGTAGCCTTGTGAGGTTTTACAAATCGTTTTTATTATAAACTTATATTATAAAATTAACATCGCATCACCATACGAATGAAATTTATATTTTTCTTTAATTGCTTCTTGATAAGCTTCCATCATAAAATCATGACCTGCAAATGCTGATACCATCATTAACAATGTTGATTTTGGTGTATGAAAGTTCGTTATCATAGCGTTAGCAACACTAAAATCATATGGAGGGAAAATAAATTTATTTGTCCATCCATCAAATTCTTTTAATTCACGTTTAGAAGTAATCGCAGATTCTACAGTTCTCATTACTGTTGTTCCAACGGCACAAACTCTTTTTTTATTTGCTCTAGCATCATTTACCATTTTAGCACTTGATTCGGAAACAATAATTTTTTCAGAATCCATTTTATGCTTAGATAAATCTTCTACCTCAACTGGATTAAAAGTACCTAAACCTACATGTAAAGTTGTTTCTGCAAAATCGATTCCTTTAATTTCTAAACGTTTTATTAAGTGTTTAGAAAAATGTAATCCTGCAGCAGGAGCTGCTACCGCACCTTCATGTTTTGCATAAATAGTTTGATAACGATCTTCATCAGACGCTTCAACCTCACGCTTAATATATTTTGGTAAAGGTGTTTCTCCTAATTCAACTAATTTTTGTCTAAATTCTTCGTAAGGACCATCAAATAAGAAACGTAATGTTCTTCCACGAGATGTTGTATTATCAATAACCTCAGCAACTAGACTTTGATCTTCTCCAAAAAATAATTTATTTCCTATTCTAATTTTTCTTGCTGGATCAACTAAAACATCCCATAAACGATTTTCAGCGTTTAATTCACGTAATAAAAACACTTCAATACGCGCTCCTGTTTTTTCTTTATGACCAAACATACGAGCAGGGAAAACTTTTGTATTATTTAGCATCATTACATCTCCTTCATCAAAATAATCAATTACATCTTTAAATTGTTTATGTTCGATTTTTTGAGTATCTCGATGTAACACCATTAAACGAGATTCATCTCTATGTTCTGATGGATATTCTGCCAATAATTCTTCTGGCAATTCAAAATTAAAATTTGATAATTTCATTGATCTTATTTTCTTTACGTTGGCAAATATACAATTTCGACATAGGCCTTGTCAAGTGATTGACTGTTTATTTTACTTTAACAGCTTCAATACCTATTAGTTTCATATCATTCCAAAAATTACGATATGATTTTGTAACAACTTCTGCATCTAAAATAATAATTGGAACTTTAAATGCTAAAGGTGCAAATGCCATTGCCATACGATGATCGTTATAAGTCGTAATTTTTATATGCTCGTTAATTTTATTTGACTTTTTTAAATGTAATGTTTCGTTTGTAACATCAATTTCTGCACCTAACTTAGTTAATTCTTCACGTAATGCTTCTAAACGATCTGTTTCTTTAATTTTTAAAGTATGTAACCCTGATAAGTTACAAGCAACACCTAAACCAAAACAAGTAACAGCAATTGTTTGTGCAATATCTGGAGCGTTTTTTAAGTCTTCAACTAAAGTTTCTGAACTATGTTCTTTTTCTTTTGTTAAAATTATTGAATTTTCTTGAAATTTTGTAGCGACTCCAAAATGTTGATAAATTCTAGCTAAACAAGAATCTCCTTGTAAACTAGTTTCTTTATAAGCTGATAATTTGACAGAACTACCTATGTTACTTAATGCTATTAATGAATAAAAATAGGAAGCAGAGCTCCAATCTGATTCTACAACTATATCTTGTTTAAAAACATTTTCTTTTGGTTCAATAAAAATACTGTTTCCTTCAAATGATGCTTTCACGTTAACTTGATGTAGTAAAGCTAAAGTCATTTTAATATATGGAACAGATGTAACTTTACCTTCTAAACAAATTTCTAATCCGTTTTGTAAACTTGGTGCAATTAACATTAAAGCAGAAATGTACTGACTACTTACATTACCATTAATAGATACTTTATTTTTTAAAAGTTTTTTACCCCTAATTTTTAATGGCGGATATCCTTCTTTACCTACATATTCAATATCTGCTCCTAAATCACGTAAAGCATTCACCAAGATTTCTATTGGTCTATTATGCATTCTATCAGAACCTTGTAAATTTTTTGTTTTCCCTTCTTGTGTTGCAAAAAATGCTGTTAAAAAACGCATAGCAGTACCTGCATGCCCAATATCTGCAATTTTATTAGCAGAAGATAAAGCTTCTTGCAAATGATGTGTATCGTCTGAATCTGATAAATTTTCTATTGTAATTTCAGAAAACAACTGCTGTAGAATTAACAATCTATTTGATTCACTTTTTGATCCTGAAATAATTATTTCTGAATCAATTTCTTGATTTGTAGTTTTATTTAAATGTAAGTTCATTATTTCATTCTCTTATTCACAACATAAATTGCATACAAAACACTTACTGTTGTTTTAGTTAAAAAAAAACGAACCCATTGTTTATTTGCAAAATGCACATTATATACTGTATCAAAATCACCAGAAAACAAAGCTCCTCCTGTTTGAAAAACTAATGTAAATAACGATATTATTATAATAAGAAAAAGTGCCATTTTTAATACATGACCCCAATACAAAGATTTTTTTATATTTTCACTAAAACTCATTTACTTTAATTTTTCGTTATTATGATGACGATCATGATCGCGCTTTGTTTTAATATCTAATTTTTTATCGAAAGCTTCTTGTAGATTGACTCCTGTTTGATTTGCTAAACACAATACGACAAACATTACATCTGCAAGCTCTTCTCCTAAATCTTTATTTTTATCGCTTTCTTTTTCACTTTGCTCTCCGTAACGACGTGCAATTATTCTTGCAACCTCACCAACTTCTTCAGTTAATTGCGCCATATTGGTTAATTCGTTAAAATAACGAACTCCGTGATTTTTAATCCAATCGTCTACTTGTTTTTGAGCGTCTTGTATATTCATCTACTTCAGTTTAAAAAAATCAAATATAAAATTTCCTATGTTTTAATTGATTCGCCAAGGCGGATTTTTTCTATTTTCTCCTGCTTTAAACAAAATTAGCTTATTTCCATCAGGATCTAACAAATGTGCTTCTCGCCATAACCATGTTTGATCTTTTGGCAACTGTGTAAATTTCACTCCTTTTTCTTGAAGATTATTCACTAATTCATCTAAATTTTCATCTTCAAAATATACAACTACTCCATTTTCATTAGGTAATTTACCTACCAAATGAATTGAAAAAGTAGCATCTCCATCAGGTAATTCGAAACGAACATATCTTGGGCTCGCATCTACAATAAGATGCAAGCCTAATTTTTTATAAAATTCTGTTGCAACTTCAACATTTAAAGACGGAATTGTTATTTGATTTAAATTCATACTTTTTCTTTTTTTACAACTCTCATTAATATCAATAAGAAAAACATTCCTATTGCAGACATCCCTGTAATTATCCACCAAGTACTATCAAATCCTAAAGCATCTACCATTTGCATTCCTGAATTATGACCAAAAATATGCGCTGCAGAAAACGCGATACTATAGTATGCCATATATTCTCCTTGATTACCTCTTTTTGCTCTTTCCATTACAAAAGCATTCGAAAACGGAAAAGCAATCATTTCACCAATAGTCATAAACAACATTCCTACAATTAATATTCCTACCCATCCTGTTAAATTTAATACTAAAAAGCTAATACCTGTTAACAATAAACCAAAAAACATTAATCGCTCTTTAGAATAGTTAGTCTCCTCTAACCATTTAATTAATGGCATTTCTAATAAAAAAATAAAAAAACCATTCATTCCCATTAATAATCCGATTTCTAATTCTGATAAATGATGAGCGTCTTTATAATACAAAGGTATGGTTGAAAAATATTGTAAGAATACAAATCCGAAAATAAACATCGCTACAAAAAATACCCAAAAAGCTTTATCAGAGAATATTGAAATTGGATTATCTACCTTAACTTCATCTATTGTTTTAGTTTTTCTTGGATCTAATACTTTTATTAAAAGTAAAGTTGCTAGAATACATGTAATACCATCTACCCAAAACAAACCGCTGTATCCTAAATATGTAATTATTAAACCACCAATAGCTGGACCTCCTGTAAATCCTAAATTGATTGCCAAACGAATTAAGGTAACAGAACGTGTTTTATTTTCTGGTTTACTATAAGCGCTCATAGCAACAAACATCGCTGGTCTAAAAGTATCTGCTACTAACATTACTAAAAATATACCAATACAAAACCCTGTAAATGTGGTTACAAATTGTAATGCTATAAATAACAAACCTGTTAAAAACAAGCTTGTTTTCATCACTTTATAATATCCTATTTTATCAGTT
Source organism: uncultured Tenacibaculum sp. (assembly GCA_964498665.1). Lineage (GTDB taxonomy): Bacteria > Bacteroidota > Bacteroidia > Flavobacteriales > Flavobacteriaceae > Polaribacter. Next base: position 28,320 of record CAZCHR010000003.1, read on the forward strand.
AACTTACCTCCTAACCAAGAACCAATTACCGATCCTATACCAAAGCTACTCATAATCCACCCAACGTCTTTTAAACTAAAATCTAAGTCTTTGGTTAGATACAATGATAAAAAAGGAATCACCATTGTTCCTGCTCTATTTATTAAGGTGATTAAAGCCAACCACCATACTTCTTTCGAAAGTCCTTTAAAAGTTTCTATATAATTATTGTAAAGTTTTTTCATAATATTTAAGTTTATCCATTGATCTAATAATTCTACTGCAGAAAAATTAAAAGATAAATGGCATTAGTTGTTTTTGGTTTGATATAAAAATAAAAAGCCCGACTCTGAAGTCGGACTTTTAGTAATAGTTATATTTTATTTGAATATAATTAGAATACATGTATAGCCCGATAACATCTGTATCTTACAGATGAATTCCATTGCTTATATGTATTACAAATAATCATTTTTATATCTTATTGAGCTGTAAAACTATAAAAAAAGAAATAGGTTTTACAAAAAACTAAACTTCACTCTTATTTCATATTGATTCTAAATAAGTTAACTATTACTTATTTACTCTTATACTACTTAGCATTTAAATTATTGTGATTGCTTCGTTCCTCGCAATGACTATTATAATCACATAACTTTATACAAAACTGGTTTACTCGGTGTAGCATCATTTTCGAAAGGTGCAATCATTAAATTTAAAAAGTAAGTTCCATCTTTAATATCTTCTTTCACGTAAATAAACTCTGTAATTGTTGCATTAAAACGAATACTCCCTAATGTATTCCAAAATGCATTATGTGCTAATAATTTCCCTTCATCTTGCTCTTTATCTACCGAAGGTAAATCAATTAACAAATGTTCAATTCCTTTTTCTCTTAAATAAACTGCTCCTTCTTCTAATAAATAAGATGGATTTGTATTTGAATATTGCGCATTTATTTTAGCATCAGAATTTGGCTTTGTTCTAATAACAACTGCATCTCTTTTTTCACCATCTAAAACTTCGAATAGCTGTTGTTTTGTTATCACCAAATCTCCATTTTCTATTTCTTGAGGAGCTATTGTTATTACTTCAGCTAAAAAGAAAAAGTTTTCCATTTTTTTATTTACTGAATAAAATTCTTTAGTGATATGTCCTACACATTCGGTATGCGTTATATGCGCATGTGGATTAAAATGAATATTATTAAAATTTACATCTGCTCCTTCAGCTACACTACCAACCCAATCTCCAGACTTAACAGGTTCAATTTTTGGAGCATCTAAATACCAAGCATTCACGTTTTGTTTGGACACATCAATAGGAATTGAAATATCAATGGGTTTTGAAAAATCTACTTTATATTTTTTTGAATTATATTCTATTTCTGCAATCATACTATATATCTTAAATAATAAACAATTCTGATGCTAATCCGTCAGCTAAAAATTTTCCTTTGGGTGTTGTTTTTAATACTCTATCGTCATTACAAGGAAACAACGATGAAGTAATCTCTGACATATTATCTACAGATTGCTTCGTTTCTCTCTCAATGACGAGTAAACCTTCATCTATAAATTTCTTTGACGATTTTAATAATTGTTCTTTAAAACCTTCATCAACTTTATCTAATGACATTCCCCAAATAGTCCTTAAACCTGTCATTAAATATTCGTTAAACTGGTCTTCTTTTGATAACTTTTCAACTTCATTAGGTAAGTTTCCTAATTGAAGTTCGTTTATATATTTTGTATTATTAGAAACATTCCAACTACGGTGTGTTGTATTAAATGAATGTGCCGAAGGACCAATACCTATATATTTTTTCCCTTGCCAATAACTTGTGTTGTGTTTCGAGAAATAATTCGGTTTACCAAAATTTGATATCTCATAATGTACAAATCCGTTTTTTGCCGTTTCCTCTACAAGAATATCAAAATGCTCTTTTGCTTCAGTTTCATCTGGTGATGGATACTTTCCGTTTTTCACAAAACTATCTAATACTGTTTTTGGCTCAATAGTTAAAGCGTAACTTGAAATATGGTTAATTCCAAAATCGAAAGCGATTTGTAAATTCTCTTTCCAGCGTTCGTTACTCATATTCGGAACTCCGTAAATTAAATCGATCGTAATATTATCGAAATGACGAGTCGTCATAGACAAGCAATCTTTTGCCTCTTCTGAGTTATGAGCACGATTCATGTTTTTTAAATCTTCTTCAAAAAATGATTGCACCCCGATACTCAATCTATTTATTGGTGACTCAGCTAATTCTAAAATTTTAGTTTTTGATAAATCATCAGGATTCGCCTCTAACGTAATTTCAGGATTTTCAATTACTTTATAACTCTGATAAATTGCCTTTAATAAAGTTTCTATTTCTTCTTTTGATAATAACGAAGGAGTTCCTCCACCAAAATAAATGGTTTCTATTGTTTCGTTTTTTAGCTCTTCTTTTCTAATTTCAAGTTCTTTTACCATGCATAAAACTAACTCTTCTTTCTTTTTTAAAGAGGTAGAAAAGTGAAAATCGCAATAATAACATGCTTGTTTGCAAAATGGGATATGTAGGTAAATTCCTGCCAAATTATTTTACTTTTTTGGGGTTTTGTTTTACAAATGCTGCCCAACCTGTATAGTTCTTGCCTCCTACTTTGGTTCCTGAATTGTAATGATGACAAACCGCAGCTGCTAATCCATCTGTTGCATCTAAGTTTTTAGGTAGCGTTTTTAAATTCAATAACGATTTTAACATCAAAGCAACCTGTTCTTTACTTGATTTTCCGTTACCAGTAATTGCCATTTTAATTTTAAGAGGTGCATATTCTGTAACAGGAATTTGACGTGATAACCCTGCTGCCATAGCAACACCTTGTGCGCGACCTAATTTTAACATCGATTGTACATTTTTACCAAAAAAAGGAGCTTCTAAAGCAATTTCATCTGGATGATACGTATCTATCAGCTCAATGGTGCGCTCAAAAATTAATTTTAATTTTAAATAGTGGTCATCGTACTTTTTCAATATAAGTTCATTCATTTGAACAAACTCCATTTTTTTACCTATAACTTTTATAATTCCAAACCCCATAATAGTGGTTCCTGGATCAATGCCTAATATGATTTTCTCTGTCTTCAAATTTTATTGTACTTTGTACAAACACAAAACTAATCAATTAAATTGTTTATGAGCTTATTTGGTTTACGAACATCTAACCCTGCATTTAACCGATATTTCTGGAAAAAATCTCGTAGTTATTCGAAAGCTAAGATGTCGGTTGGTGGAATTATTCTAAAATCGCTTTTAATGTTATGTTTGGTTACCCTAACTGCATCTTATACTTGGCATTTGTTTTTTAATGAAATAAACACCAAATGGTATACAGCAATCGGAATGTTTGTGGCTATTTTCTGTAGTTTATTCATTTCTTTTAAACACGATTCTGCAAAATACCTACTACCTATTTATGCTTTAGCTAAAGGCTTTTTTTTAGGAGGAATAAGCGCCATAGCACATAATCGATTTCCTAACTTGCCTTTTCAAGCAATTGGAGTTACAATGGTTACTTTTTTTTGTAATGCTTATACTTTACAAATTGAAAGTCGTCCGAGTAACTAAAAAATTTAGAACTATTATTATTACCGCTACTGTAAGTATTTTTATGTTCTATTTTATTGGATGTATTTTACGTTTTATAGGATTTGATGTTCCTTATTTATGGGGAACATCTTGGTTTGCTATTGGATTTAATATTCTTTCAGCAATCATAGCTTCTTTTAGCTTACTCCTCGATTTTTATTATATCGATAAACAAGTAGGTAGATACCCAAAAGAACGTGAATGGTTAGCTACTTGGGGCTTATTAATTACACTCATTTGGTTATATGTAGAGGTTTTACGTTTGATGAAAAAATTAGCAATACGGTTTTGATATTATCGTTTTTTCAATGTTACTTTTAAAACATTATCAAGATACTCTTGAGATTCTATGTACTTAATTTTTTCAAATATAATTTTATTATCTAATTCCTTCTTTTTAAAACTAACTCTTTCAATTGCTTTTATTATTTTCTCTTCTAATTCAGACCTTTGTTCTGCTATTTTCTCATTCAAATATAATCTCCCAGGTAATCGGTTGTAAAATTCATAGATTTCAAAAAGTACAGATTGTGTAAATTCTATAGAAAAATTTTGTCTTTCATTATTAAAACATTTCAAAATAACCGTACCTCCATCCATCCAAATAGCAATATCTTCAATAACGATTTGAGAATCAAAACTAATATCCATTCTACTTAATTTCCAACGAAGTAAACTTAAATGTATTCCCATCGAACAACCCTTTGTCAGAAAGTTTTAACGACGGAATTACTAACAATGCCATAAATGATAACGTCATATACGGAGCTCTTAATGTACTTCCCATCTCCTTAGCCATTTTATCTAATTCAGCATACGCTTTACCAATTTCTTCTGCAGGTTTATCAGACATAATTCCTGCAACTGGTAATGAAACTATTTTTTCTTCAGATGCAGTTACAGCACAAACTCCACCTTTGTTTTCTATTAATAAGTTTACTGCTTTACAAATAGCTTCGTCTGAAACACCTACAGCAATAATATTATGCGAATCATGACCAACAGAACTTGCGATTGCACCTTCTTTTAATCCGAAGTTTTTTATAAATGCTAATGATGGTTCTGCGTTTTTATAACGATTAACCACCGTCATTTTTAACACATCTTTCTCAGTATTTGAAACTAAGTTTCCTTCTTTAATTAAAGAATCTACTTCAATTTCATTGGTCACTAATTCGCCATCTAAAGCTTCAATTACTCTAATTTTATCTGATACTGAATGAAACTCAAAATTGCTTACCTCCTTTTTATCTGTATCAAAATTATTTAATACTTCAAAATCTACATGCTTTACAAACGACTTTCCTCCTTCAGCAACTAACTCACCATTTATATAAGTTTGTAAAACTTTAAATTTTTCTAAATTTTCTACTACAATAAAATCCGCATCGTTATCTTTTTGCAACAACCCTACATCTAAATTATAATGTTTTACTGGATTTATACAAGCTGCTTGTAATACTTTAAAAACATCAATTCCTTTCGTTACTGCTCTTTCACATAACTGATTTAAATGACCTACTAACAAATCGTCTGGATGTTTATCGTCCGAACAAAACATCATATTTTTGTAATAATCAGGAAGTAAACCGATTAAAGCTTCGAAATTTTTAGCAGCACTACCTTCACGAATAATCACCTTCATCCCTTTTTTAAGTTTTTCTAACGCTTCTTTATAAGCAAAACATTCATGATCTGTATAAATACCAGCTGCAATATATTTATCTAAATCTTCACCTCTAACCCCTGGAGCATGTCCGTCTACAGGTTTATTATACTTTTTTGCCCAAGCTATCTTTTTTAACACTTCTTCATCTTGATAGATAACCCCTGGGTAATTCATCATTTCTGCTAAATATTTGATATCTGGATTTTCCATCATCTTCTTAATGTCATCAGAATCTATAATTGCCCCAGCGCTTTCAAAAGAAGTTGCTGGCACACAAGACGGAGCTCCGAAATTAAATTTTAACGGAACTTTTTTTCCGTTTTCAATCATAAACTCAACTCCTTTTACTCCTAACACATTCGCTATTTCATGTGGATCAGAAACTGTAGCAACTGTACCATGTGTTACTGCTATTTTTGCAAACTCTGATGGCACCAACATAGAGCTCTCTATATGAATATGAGCATCTACAAAACCAGGAAGAATATAGCTTTCTATAGTATGATTCGTTTCTCTAATGGCTTTTATTTTTCCTTCTTCAACTTCAACTTCACCTTTATAGATTCTTTTATTTTCTATATCAACTATATTTCCTTGCACTATCATTATTTACTTTTTTGGGGCTACAAAAATAGGTAGTATTTATACATAAAAAAAGCATCCTTTCGGATGCTTTCTTAATTATTTATTTTTCAACATTTGGAGGTCCCCCTGCTAAAATTTCTTCATTTGCATATTCTTCAAACTTTTTAAAGTTCTCTTTAAACGAATCTGCTAATTTATGTGCTGTTTTATAATACTCCTCATCATTATTCCATGCTTGACGCTGGCTTAATAATTCTGATGGTATTCCAGGACATTGTCTTGGTTGTGCTAAACCAAATACAGAATGAATATGGTAATTCTCAGGAGTTATCTCTTCTGGTAATCCGCCATTTAATGCTGCGTTTATCATAGCACGAGTATATTTTAACTTCATTCTATCACCTACTCCGTAAGGTCCTGCAAACCAACCTGTGTTTACTAACCATACGTTTACGCCTGTTTCTTTCATCTTTTCGCTTAACATTTCTGCATAACGAGTTGGGTGTAATGGCATAAATGGAGCTCCGAAACAAGCTGAAAAACTAGGTTGTGGTTCAGTTACACCAGCTTCTGTTCCAGCTACTTTTGCAGTATAACCAGAAATAAAGTGATATGCTGCTTGACCAGGTGTTAACCTAGAAATTGGAGGCAATACACCAAAAGCATCAGCAGTTAAGAAAAATATATTTTTTGGGTTTTTACCTATTGATGGTTTCTGAATATTTTCAATATGATAAATAGGATAACTTACACGCGTATTTTGAGTAATTGATGTATCGTTAAAATCAACATTTCCATTAGCATCCATTCCTATATTTTCAAGAATCGCACCTCTTTTAATAGCTCCGTAAATTTCTGGTTCTTTATCTTTAGATAAGTCGATTACTTTAGCGTAACAACCACCCTCAAAATTAAAAACAGTGTTTTCTGCTGTCCAACCATGTTCATCATCACCAATTAAACTACGATTCGGATCTGTAGATAATGTTGTTTTACCTGTACCTGATAATCCAAAGAAAATTGCTGTATCTTCATCTTTACCAATATTTGCAGAACAATGCATTGGTAAAGTGTTTTTATAAACTGGTAAAATAAAGTTTAATGCTGAAAAAATACCTTTTTTGATTTCACCAGTATAACCAGTTCCTCCAATTAAAGCTATTTTTTTCTCAAAGTTTAAGATCGCAAAATTATGTTGACGTGTACCATCTACAGATGGGTCTGCCATAAAACCTGGTGCATTTACTACGGTCCATTCTGGAGAAAAATCTTTTAATTCTTCTTCTGTTGGGCGTAAAAACATGTTATAAGCAAACATGTTACTCCAAGGAAACTCATTTACTACTCTAATATTTAATTTATAGTCTTCGTCTGCACAAGCGTAGCTATCACGTACAAAAACTTCTTTATTAGAAAGGTAATTAGTTACCTTATCATATAATTTATCAAACTTAGCTGAATCAAATGGGATATTTATATCTCCCCACCAAATTTCATCTTTAGTAATATCGTCTTTAACTATAAAACGGTCCATAGGAGAACGTCCTGTAAATTCACCAGTTTTAATAGCTAACGCTCCAAAACTCGTATTTTCTCCTTGTCCTGTGTTAATAGTTAAGTCGTGTAACTCGTCTGAAGTCAATTGATAACGAACTGTAGCATCCTTAATTCCTAAGTTATCTAACGATATCGTTTTCGTATTAAGATTTGTCATCCTAAATTTTTTTAGTTGTGTTTATGTTAAGCAAAAATAGTTTTTTTTGATTAAACTCATTAATCATTGAAAAATTTTATCAACTATTATTTTTTAATACCTTTTTTAATGAACTCAAAACATAACAAGCTCCATCCCAAAACTAACAAAATGCCTCCTAATGGTGTTATAAACCAAATAGACTTAGCTGGAACCCCTAATAAATAAATCATATATATTGATCCAGAAAATAATAAGACTCCAATTATTAAAAACCAACTGATTCTATTTTTTTGACTGTTATTAAATTCTTTATAGGTGTTTACAAACAAAAGTAATAACACATGTAAAAATTGATACCTTACTGCTGTTTCAAAACTTTGCAAAGCTTCTAAAGATAATTTTGTTTTTAAAGCATGTGCTCCGAAAGCTCCTAAAATAACTGCTAACACTCCTAACAAAGATGAAATTGTTAAATTTTTATACATTTTTGATGATTTTGTTTAATTTTAAACTTTTTTAACGATATTGTGGCTTCAAATTTCACACGACTAAAGTACATTATATAATGAGAAATATATTAATTATTGGCGCTGGTAGATCTAGTTCTTCGCTTATAAAATATTTACTAGATAAATCAACACAAGAAAACTTACACATTACTATTGGGGATGTTTCTGTTGAAAATGCGCAAGAAAAAATAAGCAATCATAAAAATGCTACTGCTATTCAGCTAGACGTTTTTAATGCAGGTCAACGTGTAGATGCTATAAAAAATGCCGACATTGTTATTTCAATGCTACCTGCACGTTTTCATATTGAAGTTGCTAAAGACTGTGTTACTTATAATAAGCATATGGTTACTGCTTCTTATGTTTCTGACGAAATGAAAGCTTTAGATAAAGAAGCTAAAACTAAAGGATTAGTTTTTATGAATGAAATAGGTTTAGATCCTGGGGTAGACCATATGAGTGCAATGCAAATTATAGACCGCATTAAAGAAGATGATGGTAAAATGCTATTATTCGAATCTTTTTGTGGTGGATTAGTAGCTCCAGAAAGTGACACAAACTTATGGAATTATAAGTTTACTTGGAATCCAAGAAATGTTGTTTTAGCTGGTCAAGGAGGAGCTGCAATGTTTATTCAAGAAAATACCTATAAATATATACCTTATCATAAATTATTTAGAAGAACTGAATTTTTAGATATTGATGGTTATGGTAAGTTTGAAGCTTATGCTAATCGTGACTCTTTAAAATATACTAGTATTTACGGATTAGAAAACATACCTACTATGTATCGTGGTACTATTAGAAAAGTTGGTTTTTCTAGAGCTTGGAATGTTTTTGTTCAGTTAGGAATGACTGATGACACTTATACGATAGAAGATTCAGAAAACATGAGTTATCGTGATTTTACAAATCTTTTCTTAGCTTATTCACCTAGTGACTCTGTTGAATTAAAATTCCGTTCTTATTTAAAAATCGAACAAGATGACATTATGTGGGATAAGTTTTTAGAATTAGATATTTTTAATACGGATAAAAAAGTAGGACTTAAAAACGCTACTCCTGCTCAAATATTACAAAAAATATTATCTGAAAAATGGACTTTAGAATCTGATGACAAAGACATGATTGTAATGCAACATAAATTTGGATACCAAAACAAAAGTGGTAAACATCAAATTGAAAGTAGCATGGTTATAAAAGGAGATGATCAGACCTATACAGCTATGGCTAAAACTGTTGGATTACCAGTTGCTATGGCAGCAGTTCGTATTTTAAATGGAGACATTAGTGCTCCAGGAGTACAATTACCTATTACTAAAGAGGTATATGAACCTATTTTAAAAGAATTAGAAGAATATGGAATTATATTTTCTGAAAAAGAAGTTCCTTATTTAGGTTATAATCCTGATAGAGTTTAATTTTTAAATAAAACACTTTTTGTTAACCTTGATAACTGTGAACTTAAATCAAAAAAAGAATTCATATTCTTTAGAAGGTTTTTGCTGTTACATTTTTAAATAAAACTCTTTTGTAAGATTTATATAGGCATCAGTATACTGGTGTCTTTCTTTTTCTATAATTAACTCTTCTCTTTCTATATCTTTTTTATCAAAAGAAAAACTTAGTAAACTTCTTTTAACAGAAGTATTTTCATTGCCTTTTACATGACAAACTTTAATTAAAAATAAGCTATTCTGTTTTGCTAATTCAATAAAATTTTCTTCTTCTTTAAAAGGAATTATTACAGAAAACAACCCGCTTTTTGATAAAATTTTCGAAACACCTTTCAATAATTGTTCAAAAGAAAGTGATGTGGTAAAACGAGCTTTATTTCTTGCTTCATTTTCTGTTTCAAATTCATCAGTATAAAATGGCGGATTAGAAACAATTATATCATATTGCTGCTCTTCTTCAGCTATTTCATTAGCAAACTCATTAAAAGAAGAATTATAACAAAATAATCTATCTCCCCAATCAGATTTTTCAAAATTCTCAACTGTTTGTTCATATGCGTCTGCATCAATCTCTACTGCATCAATTGTCATTGCATCACTACGCTGCGCTAACATTAATGATATTAACCCAGTACCTGAACCAACATCTAAAATACTATCAGGAAACTCTCCTAAATTACACCATGCACCTAATAAAACACCATCGGTACCAACTTTCATTGCTGTTTTATCCTGACTTACAGTAAATTCTTTGAATCTAAATGGTTTCATCTAAAAATATCTTCCTATTATTTTATCTGCATTAAAAAACAAGTACAATACAATTGCTAATAAAACAACCAAGTATAATCCTTTTTTTGGTTTTGTCGTTTTTCTTTTTCCAAAACGTCTTTTAAATTCCATTTTTATATTGTTTTATTTATTTTTTAGTAGCTCTTAACATATGCCATTTACCAATAGGACCATCTAATCTTTTTAAAGAAAATCCTGCTGAACGCATAGCGCGTTTTACATCTCCCTTTGAAGCATAAGTTACTAAAACTCCATTTATTTTTAGTGCTTTGTACATTTTATCAAATATCTCTTTAGTCCATAAACTTGGTTGCTTATCTGGACCAAAAGCATCAAAATAAATTAAATCAAAAGTATTTACATCTTCTATTTCTGAGAAAAACTGTTTTCTTTTAATTAAAGAAAATTTATCTGAAATAACATATTTTTTTTCCCAATCACATGTATGAATTTTATTAAAAACATCTTTTTTAGATTCTGCTTTTAATTCACTAACGTAATTCATTTGTTTAACTTCATTAGTGTTTACAGGATAAGCTTCTACACCAACATAATCAATTTTTTTACCGCTATCTAAATATGTAATAAAGCAATTTAAACCTGTACCAAAACCTATTTCTAAAATTGATATTTCTTCTTTATCAATTACATTTAATCCGTTTTTAATGTATACATGATATGCCTCTTGAATAGCTCCGTTTTTTGAATGATATTGCTCATTCAATTCAGGTAAATGTATGGTTGTTGAACCATCTGAAGTTATAATTATTTCTCTTTTAATAGCAATTGTTTTATTTCATCAATACTCCGTTAGCTAAAAAAGCATATTCTTTCTTTGGCTCTGTAATTTTCTCTATTTCTTCTTTGGTTTTACCAGCGTCTTCTGCATAATGACGTAATTCATCTACTGATGTTTCTTGTACGAATGCTTTACCTGCAACAACAACTTCTTTCCCTTTACTATCTAAAGGCATAAAAAAACCATAATCTTTAAAACGTACCATTGTAGTTTCATCTCCAATTGGCAATACCATCCAACATCCTTTTTTAGTACAAACTTCACCAATATTAGAAGCAAATTTCACATTTATAGTATCCCCAAGTTGCATAGATTTGAATTTACCTTGCATTTGTTTCGCTGTTAATGCTTTATCTACAGTTATTTTATCACCGAAAGAAGCATAAACAATAGGTGCTTTTTCTTCTTTAACCTCTTCTTTTTTTTCTACTTTGCAAGCAGTAAATAAACCAACTAAAACAAAACTTAAAAAAAGTATTCTTCTCATAATCAAAAGTTTAAATTTAACATTAAGACAAAGATAATTATAAATAGTCAAGTCACTCTTACAAAATAATAATTATAACACTAGTTTTAATATCTTTGTAACACTTATAAAAGGGTAATTTTATGAACATTGACATACAATTAATTGAACAATCAAAAATAGATTCTGTAGATTTTAACAACTTAAATTTCGGTCATATTTTTTCTGATTATATGCTGGTTTGTGATTTCTCTAACGGAGAATGGCAAAACCCTAAAATAATGCCGTATGGACCAATGTTGTTTGAGCCATCTGCTAGAGTTTTTCATTATGGTCAAGCAGTTTTTGAAGGAATGAAAGCTTTTAAAGATGATAATGATGATGTTTTTTTATTTAGACCAGATGAAAACTTCCGCAGAATTAATAAATCTGCTGAACGTTTAGCAATGCCATCAGTACCTGAAAATGTTTTCTTTGATGGTTTAAAAGAATTATTAAAACTAGAAAGCAACTGGATAAAAAAAGGTTTAGGTAACTCATTATATATTCGCCCTTTTATTATCGCTACCGAAGGAGCTATTGCAGCTTCACCAGCAACAGCCTATAAATTTATTATAATTTGTTCACCTGCACAATCATACTACGCTGGTGATGTTAGAGTTCTTTTTGCTGAAAAATACAGTAGAGCTTCTGACGGAGGTGTTGGTTTTGCTAAAGCTGCCGGTAATTATGCAGCTCAGTTTTACCCAACAAGTTTAGCTCATAAAGAAGGTTATCAACAAATTATATGGACTGATGCTAATTCTCATGAATATTTAGAAGAAGCAGGAACAATGAATATATTTTTTAGAGTAGGTAATAAACTAATTACCACACCAACTAACGATAGAATTTTAGATGGTGTTACTAGAAAATCAATTATTCAATTAGCAAATGATAATGATATAGAAATTGAAATCCGTAGTGTATCTGTTTCTGAAATTAAACAAGCTGCTACTGAAGGAGAACTAAAAGAAATTTTTGGTTCAGGTACTGCTGCTGTTATAAATCCTATTAAAGGCTTCAAACACCAAGATGATGTTTTTGAATTACCAGAGATAAAAGATTCTTATGCTAGTTTATTTAAAGAAAAACTACTTAACATTCAATACAACAAGTCTGACGACAAACATAATTGGCGTGTTAAAATTTAAACTTCCAGTAAAAAAACTATCTTAGTAATTCAATATTTAATTATTTAAAACAATTTTAAGTAAAAAATGAAAAACATTGTACCAGCAGTAATATCGATAATAGTAGGATTTGCTGTTTCGTCTTTTGCTTTAAACAAATATCTAGAAACAGTTCCTGAAAATACTGCAAGTGTAATTGAAGCTTCACAAATAGATAACAATGATGATTCATCTAATGATTTAGAAATAAATTCTAATGATAATTCTACTACTGATGAACAAATTATAGTTGATAACACAATAGGCAACTCATCTGATAAAAACCAAGATCAAGAAAATAAATCTTCGGACGAAGAAGTATCAAATGACAATTCTACAAACGAAACAACAGAAGAAGAAACACCTGAACTTGTAGAAAAAGCAATCACAGAAATTGTCAATATCGATTTAGATAAGATTCAAGACAGTTATGATAATTGGAATACTTATACTAAAGGAAATATTGATTTAATGTCTACATATATACCTATTGATGATAAAGGTGCTAAAATTGGAAAAGGTATTTTTTTAAACTTATTAAAAACTGGAGCTTACATCCCTATTAAATCAGAAAATAAAGACAAAATAGAATACAAGCTTAGTACTATTAAAGAATCTACCGATGAAAAAGTTAAAAGATCTATTAAAAGCAAAGCTTCGGTAGCATATAAATATTTTAAAATGGAAGGTAAAAAACTACCTTCATATAACTTTGTTGACCTAAAAGGAAAATCTCATAATAAAGCAGACACAAAAGGCAAAATGCTAGTTTTAAAATGTTGGTTTATCAACTGTAAGGTTTGTGTAGAAGAATTCCCTCAATTAAATGGTTTAGTAGAAAAATATAAAAATGAGAAAATTCAGTTTGTAAGTTTAGCATTTGATGAAAAGGACAAACTTATTGAGTTCTTAAATACTAAAGACTTTAAATATGTTACTATACCTGAACAGAAAAAATATATGTCTAAAAAATTAAAAGTAAAACAATACCCTACTCATTTAATTGTAGACGCCAACGGAAGAATTATAAAGATGGTTAACAATGTTAAAACCTTAACCACAGAACTCTCTCGTATTACAGGAAAATAAATAAAAAAGCTCATCTTTAAAGATGAGCTTTTTTATTTATTTTAGGAAAAGCATTATTTATTTTAATCTAAAAAGGCAACCATATATGGTTGCCTTTTTAGATTCTGTAAGAGTTTTTTTTAAGACTCCTTTTTCTCTTGTCTTGGTTTTCTATCGTCACGACGATTATCTCTACCTCCTCTTTTGTTATCTTTTCCTTTATTGTCTCTAGGTGGTCTTGCTACATAACCCTCTGGTTTTGGCAATAAAGCTTTACGAGAAACTTTTTCCTTACGAGTTCTTGGGTCAGTACCGAAATATTTTACATCTAAAACATCTCCCATTTTCACAACATCAGAAACGTTATCTGTACGTTCCCAAGCTAATTCACTTACGTGTAATAAAACTTCATTTCCAGGAGCTTCTGTATACTCTACAACAGCACCAAAATCTAACATTTTAATTACTTTTACTTCGTAAACGCTTCCAACTTGAGGCTTAAATAACATAGACTCGATACGAGCTATTACGGCTTCAATACCTTCTGGTTTAGTTCCTAAGATTTCAATAATACCTTCTTCTGTTACAGCGTCTTCAGTAATTACAATTGTAGTTTCTGTTTCTTTCTGTAATTCTTGAATATGTTTACCTCCAGGACCAATAAAAGCACCAATCATATCGTTTGGTATTCTTCTGTTAATCATTTTTGGAGCGTGTGCTTTAACTTCTTCGTTAGATTGAGAAATGGTGTCAGTTAATTTTTCTAAAATATGTAAACGACCATCACGTGCTTGTTTTAAAGCGTTTACTAAGATTTCATAAGACAATCCTTTTACTTTGATGTCCATCTGACAAGCAGTAATACCATCAGCAGTACCAGTTACTTTAAAGTCCATGTCTCCTAAGTGATCTTCATCACCTAAAATATCAGATAAAACTGCATAACGGTCACCATCAGAAATTAATCCCATAGCAATACCAGAAACAGGTTTCTTTAATTGTACCCCAGCATCCATTAATGCCATTGTACCAGAACAAACTGTTGCCATAGAAGAAGAACCGTTAGATTCTAATACTTCAGATACAACACGTACAGTATAAGGGCAATCTTCTGGAATCATTCCTTTTAATGCACGTTGTGCTAAGTTACCATGACCAACTTCTCTACGAGAAGTTCCTCTTAATGGTCTAGCTTCACCTGTACAAAATGGAGGGAAGTTATAGTGTAAGTAAAAAGTTTCTTCGCCAGAATATGTAGGCATATCTATTTGGTTTGCTTCTCTTGAAGTTCCTAAAGTAACTGTTGCTAATGCTTGAGTTTCTCCACGAGTAAAGATTGACGAACCATGTGTAGATGGTAAATAATCTACCTCACACCAAATCGGTCTAATATCTGTAGTTTTACGTCCGTCTAAACGTAAACCTTCTGCTAATGTTAATTCACGAACAGCATTCTTTTGAGCTTTATTGAAATATTTTCCAATTAAACCACCAAAGTCAGCGATTTCTTCTTCAGTAAATGAAGCAACAATTTCTTCTTTTACTTCTGCAAAAGCTAATCCTCTTTCTTTTTTAGAGGTTCCTTGCTTAGCGATGTCATAACACTTTTGGTATGCAGCATCATGAATTCTTTTTGCTAAAGCTTCATCTTCTCTTTCTGGTTCGTATTCACGAGTTTCTTTCTTTCCAACAGCTTCTGCTAAACGTACTTGAGCAGCACATTGTACTTTAATAGCTTCATGTGCAAATTTAATTGCATCAGCCATTTCTTCTTCAGAAACTTCATCCATTTCTCCTTCTACCATCATAACTGAATCAGCAGAAGCACCAATCATCATATCCAAATCAGCATCTGCTAATTGAGTTCTGTTTGGGTTAATTACGAATTCTCCATTAACACGTGCAACACGTACTTCTGAAATTGGAGTTTCGAAAGGAATGTCTGATAATTGTATAACTGTTGAAGCAGCTAAACCTGCTAATGCATCTGGCATAACATCATCATCATGAGACATTAATTGGATCATTACTTGAGTTTCTGCGTGATAATCTTTAGGAAATAAAGGACGTAAAACACGGTCTACTAAACGCATTGTTAATACTTCTCCATCACTTGGTCTTGCTTCTCTTTTAAAGAATCCTCCAGGATACTTTCCTGCAGCAGCAAATTTTTCTCTATAATCTACCGTTAATGGTAAAAAATCTACATCAGATTGTTTGTAATTAGATACTACTGTACATAATAACATCGCTTTTCCCATCTGAACAACAACCGAACCGTGTGCCTGTTTTGCTAATTTACCGGTTTCTAATGAGATGGTTCTTCCATCTCCAAGGTCAATGACCTCTCTAAATACTTTTGGAATCATAAATTTTAATTCTAAATTTTAATTTTGTTGTTGTTGTGTTGTTGTGTATCTCCAATGGAAAACCAAAATTGTTGTTGGCAATTTTGGAATTTTTATATAAATTTCTGTTTGTTAGTCAGAAATGATTTTTTTGTAAAATAAAAAAGAGGCACGTTTATAGAGCCTCTTTTTGAAAGAAATTATTTTCTAATTCCTAATTCTTTAATAATCGCACGATATCTGTTAATTTCTTTTTTCTTTAAGTAATCTAACAAACTTCTACGCTTACCAACCATCATAACTAATGAACGCTCAGTATTGTAATCTTTACGATTGCTTTTTAAGTGCTCAGTTAAATGGTTAATTCTGTGCGTAAATAACGCGATTTGACCTTCTGCAGAACCAGTATCGTTTGCTCCTTTACCGTGTTTAGCGAAGATTTCTTCTTTTACTTCTTTAGTTAAATACATACCAATATTGTTTAAATGATTTTAATGTACACAATGTTTTCACATTGAAGCAGCAAATGTACAATTATTTTTTAGATTGATAAACAGAAGAAAGCATAAAAAAACCAGCAAATTGCTGGTTTTAAATTTTATGATCTTATTGGTAGATTTTGAATTAAATCTATGTATAAGTTTACTTGCTTTTTTAAATTTTTACGTTCGTAAATTCCATCTAAAAAACCATGCTCTAAAACAAATTCTGAACGTTGGAATCCTTCAGGTAATTCTTTTCCTGTTGTATCTTTTACTACACGTGGACCTGCAAAAGCTATTAAGGCATTAGGTTCAGCTATATTTATATCACCTAACATTGCAAAAGATGCAGTAGTTCCTCCAGTAGTTGGGTCTGTACACAACGATATGTAAGGTATTTTAGCATCAGCTAACTGCGCTAATTTTGCAGAAGTCTTTACTAATTGCATTAATGATAATGATGCTTCCATCATACGAGCTCCTCCTGATTTAGAAATCATTAAGAAAGGTAACTTATTTTTAATAGAGTAATCAATTGCTCTAGCAATTTTTTCACCTACTACAGAACCCATTGATCCTCCAATAAAAGCAAAATCCATAGAAGCAATAACAATATTTTTTCCTTGAGATTTACCAACAGCTGTACGAACAGCATCTTTTAAACCTGTTTTTTTCTGTGCAACTTTTAAACGATCTGGATATTTTTTTGTGTCTTCGAATTTTAAAGGATCTTTAGCCGTTAATTCTGAATTTAATTCTTCGAAGTTATTATCATCAAAAAATAACTCAAAATATTCATGACTACCTATACGAACATGATACCCGTCTTCAGGACTTACATATAAGTTCTTTTTTAATTCGTCTGTATCAATTATTTTTCCACTTGGAGTCTTATACCATAAGCCTTTAGGTGTGTCTTTTTTTTCTTCTGTAGGAGTTTGAATCCCTTTATCTTTACGCTTAAACCAAGCCATAGTTAGTTTATGTTTTGTTGTTTGTTTGTAATTAACTCTACAATATAATTAAAAAAGAGTCGGCTACAAATGTAAAAGATTTTTATGAACTTTACTTTTTTGAGCTAAAAAAAAGCATCTAGTATTTTTTAGATGCTTTTATATTTTTGTTTTCTAGACTTTTATAATGTATTTACATTATTTAAATCTTCGAAAGATTTCTTTAAACGTGTTTTAAAAGTTTGTTCTCCTTCTCTTAGCCATTTACGAGGGTCGTAATATTTTTTATTCGGAATATCAGCTCCTTCAGGATTACCAATTTGGCTTGCTATATAGTCTTTTTTTGATAGAATATAATCACGTACTCCTTCTGTAAAAGCATATTGTAAATCGGTGTCGATATTCATTTTAATAACACCATACCCAATAGACTCTCTAATATCTTCTAATGTAGATCCTGAACCTCCATGAAAAACAAAATCTATTGTATTATGAGGAACATTATATTTATTAGAAATATATTCTTGAGAGTTTTTTAAAATTTTTGGTGTTAATTTTACATTTCCAGGTTTGTAAACTCCATGAACATTACCAAAAGCTGCGGCAATAGTAAATTGAGGAGAAACTTTCATTAATTCTTCATAAGCAAAAGCAACTTCTTCTGGTTGGGTATATAATTTAGAAACATCAACATCAGTATTATCAACACCATCTTCTTCTCCCCCAGTAATACCTAATTCAATTTCTAAAGTCATTCCTATTTTACTCATACGAGCTAAATACTCTTTACATATCTCAATATTTTCCTCAATAGGTTCTTCACTTAAATCAATCATGTGTGAACTATAAAGTGATTTTCCTGTCTCTGCAAAATGTTTTTCACTAGCATCTAATAAACCATCAATCCAAGGAAGTAATTTTTTAGCTGCATGATCGGTGTGAAGAATTACTGGAACTCCGTATGCTTCTGCCAATAAATGTACATGCTTTGCTCCTGCTACTGCACCAGCAATAGCTGCTTTTTGGTTTTCATTAGACAAACCTTTTCCTGCATTAAATTGCGCGCCTCCATTTGAGAATTGAATAATTACCGGAGCATTTAGTTCTTTTGCCGTTTCTAATACACTATTAACTGAATTTGAACCTACTACATTTACAGCTGGTAAAGCAAATCCTTTTTCTTTAGCTAAATTAAATATTGCTTGTACTTCTTTTCCTGTAGCAACACCAGGTTTTATATTTTGAGACATCAAAAAGTGGTTTTTAGTTGTATTAAATTTGTGTGGGTCAAAAGTAATAAAAAATCAATTTATATATTGAAAATAAAGATAGCCTTATTGCTGTGATAAAATTAAAAAGGATAATTTATGCCAATATTTAATACTGAATTCTGAAAGTTGAAGTTTTGAAACCATCTTTCGTTTGATAAATATGGCTCATGGATTTTAAATCCTAAATCTAATCTAGCTATTAAAAATTTAAAATCATAACGAAGTCCAAAACCAGAAGCTACTGCAATGTCGGTTAATGATTTTGCGCTGTCGAACTTTGCATCATTATCAGTAAACGAAGAATTAGTAATATCCCATATATTACCTGCATCAGTAAAAATAGCTCCTTTTAAAGAACCTAAAACATCAAAACGATATTCGAAACTTGTTAAAAATTTCAAACTACCAATATTGTACTCTAAACCAGGTTGTCTGGTTCCTGGACCTAAATCATAAGTTCTCCAAGCTCTAATGTCATTTGATCCTCCAGCAAAATAACTTTTAGAAAATGGAATATCTGATTTATTGTAAGTAATTATAGCTCCTAGAAATGTTCTATGAGCTAATATTGTATTGCTTCCTAAATTCCAATACTTTTTATATTCAATATCTGTTTTAAAATATTGTGCAATAGGGATTTTGAAAACTGTTTTTTGATCTTTTAAGTTTTTTTGTTTAGATAGTAATCCCATAATATTACCTGAATTAGCAATTCTAAGTTTAAAAAAAGAAAAACTAGGATCTTTAATATTTTCTTGATTATTGTATGTAAAACTATAAGCTATTTCAGGAATTAAAAAATCTGAAGTAAGAATATTATAACGATTAAGAATATTAAGATTATCCTGATATTCGATAGGGTTTGATATAGCAAATGTATTATCGTTTTTAATGCTTTGCATGAAATTTACGATACCACTAGAGTTATTTGGAGAATTACTCGGTAAAGTGTAGTTTAAATTTTGTGCATTTGCTGCGCTTTTTACATTTACTAGGTTATTGTATTGAGAACTATATACCGAGAAATAATTATCTACATTTAAATTTCTAATATATTGAGCATTTAATAATTCTAATTGTATCGACTTACGCTTATTAAAATTCCATTTATATTCAACACCAACAGAAATATTTTGTCTGTCTAATCCTATATTTTTTTGAATTCCAATACCTGTGTGAAATTTAGTTCGTGGAAACATTCTTTTTGGCACCAATTTATGAAAGCCAAAAGGAGCCATGAAACGAGGTACTTCTAATGAAAGGTCAGCTCCAACTTCCCAACCAGGACCATTATTTGAGTTAAAATAAGAGCCAAAAGTAGAGAGTTTGAATATTTCGGCACCTTTAAAAGTATTTCTATTCGTTAAAGAAAATTTTAAAGAAACATCGAAATTACGAATGTTAGAGCGTGAAAGTTCTGAATCGATTCCTAATGTATATTTTTCAATTGGAGTTAAAAAGATATTAGCTTCCAATTCATTTTCACCAACTTCTTTATATCTTATAGAAGTAGATTTAAAATTTTTTAAATCTCTTAAATGTGTACGTGTTAAATTTTTTAAAGAATCACTATATACAGTGTTAGGTTTTATAAAAATAGACTGTGATAAGTATTTTGGATTATACCTTAATCTGTTGTGTGCTAAAAAATCAACTCCATTAAAATTCACTGAATCATTATGTGCTTCATTTCTTTTGTTGTATGTATAATCTGTATAGATATTTACTTTTTTTATTTTCTGAACTTGAAAAGGAACAACTCTATCAGATATATCAATATCTACACTTGTTTTTTTATAATCAGTTAAAGTATCATTTTCAAAAGAAATATAGTTTTCGTTAAAATGATAAATTCCTTTGTTTCTAAAAAGTTTAACAATTCTATTAGCTTCGTTTATGAAATTTTTATCTTTATATTGTTCACCTGTTTTTAAATAACTTTTTCCTTTTGTTTTTTGATAAATGGCATTAAGTATAGGAGATGAAATATTGGTTTTAATAGAGTCTAAATAAGAAGGACTTCCTTTTGAAATATTATAAATAACAGCTCCTTTTTTATTCTTAAGTGTATCTTTTTCTGAAGATACTTTCACTCTAAAATAGCCCTCATTTTGAAAATAAGCGTTTAAATTATCAACAGTTCTTTTTGTTTTTATATCATTTATAACAACGGGAGCTTGCCCATTTTTTAAAAACCAATTATTAAAACCTATAAATGTTTTTGCTGCTGATATACTTTGCTTCTCTGAAAAAATATCTTTAAAAAAACGATATGTTTTTGGATTATTTTCACCCCATTCTTTAGGTGATTTTGAACCATTAGGGTTCCCTAGGTTGTAAAAATATAATGAAAGAGGCATTCCTAAAGCTTTAGCATTAGGACGTTGTAAAAGTAATTCGTTGATATTTTCGCTAGTATTTTTTATACTATCAATAAAAACAGTGTTTTTTGTTAGTAGCAATTCATTTTCTTTAACGTGTTTTATTGTACTACACGAATTGAATAAGACTACTAATAAAAAGAAAAAAGAAAGTTTTTTCATTAACTTTACGCCCGTATTTAAATATCAAAAATACTATTTTTTAGTGGTTTTAAAGTGTTAAAAAAGATTTAATGAGTTTATCTAAAAGCAACCTAAAGTTAATAACTAGTTTACAACAAAAAAAGTATAGACTGAAGCATAATTTATTTGTAGCTGAAGGCATAAAAGTTGTAAATGAATTATTAAATTCACCTTTAGAAGTCTTTCATGTTTTTTTAACAGATGTATCTTTCAAAATACCCGAAAACATTAATTATACGCTTATTTCTGAAAATGAATTAAAGAAAATAAGCGCTTTAAAAAACTCTAATAAAGTTTTAGGACTCTTTAAAATCCCAGACTCTAAAAAAATAAACGAAGATAATTTTATTGTTGCTCTAGATGAAATTAATGATCCAGGAAATTTAGGAACTATTATTCGCTTATGTGATTGGTTTGGAGTTACGGAATTAATTTGTTCAAAAAATACTGTAGATTGTTATAATCAAAAAGTAGTGCAATCTACAATGGGCTCATTAACAAGAGTAAACATATCATATGTTGATTTACCAATGTTTTTAAATAATACAAAATTACTCACTTATACAGCTGATATGGATGGAGATAATGTTTATAATTCGTCTTTACCAGAAAAAGCAATTTTAGTTATGGGTAATGAAGCAAATGGAATTTCAAAAGAAATATCAGAAATTGTAAAACATAAATTAACCATACCTAGGTTTGGAGATATTCAACAAACCGAGAGTTTAAATGTAGCTACTGCAACTGCTATTTTGTTAAGTGAATTTAAACGAGGATTAAAATAACCCGTTTATTTGAGCGTCAATTTTATCAATAATAGAGCCTAGATCTTCTTGTTTCTCAACAAAATCTAGATTATCAACATCTATAATTAATAATTTTCCTTTTGTGTATTGAGATATAAATGCTTCGTAACGTTCGTTTAATCTGCTTAAATAATCTATACTAATTGAATTTTCATACTCTCTACCTCTTTTATGAATTTGACCAACTAAAGTAGAAATATCTGCACGTAAATAAATTAATAAGTCTGGTGGAGTAACTAAGTTTTCCATTAATTCAAATAAAGAAGAATAGTTGCTAAAGTCTCTATTTGTCATTAAACCCATTGCATGTAAATTCGGAGCAAAAATATGAGCATCTTCGTAAATAGTACGGTCTTGAATTATTTTTTTTCCTGACTTTCTAAGTTCTAAAACTTGACGAAAACGGCTATTCAAGAAAAATACTTGAAGATTAAATGACCAACGTTCCATTTCACCATAAAAATCATCTAAATAAGGGTTTTCATCAACCGATTCAAAATGAGGTTCCCAATTATAATGTTTTGCTAATAATTTGGTTAGTGTTGTTTTACCTGCTCCAATATTTCCGGCAATTGCTACGTGCATAATTTGTGAATTTCAAGACGGTAAAATTACATAAAAAAAAGGATTAGAAAAGGTTTTAACAAATCAATTTATATCCATAACCTCTAACATTAATAATTTGTATGTTCGAATCTTTTTTTAATTTTTTTCTTAGTTTAGAAATGAAAACATCCATACTTCTTGCATTAAAAAAATCGTCATTCCCCCAAAGTTTTTTTAAAATAAAAGTTCTATCTAAAATTTCATTCTTTTCTTGTGATAAATGAAATAGTGGAGTTGCTACATTAGCATGGACAGTCAGTTAAGCTTAAAAGTTATAATTTA
>CAZCHR010000004.1:0-35350 GCA_964498665.1 uncultured Tenacibaculum sp.
TATCTTCTACTAAATAATCTTCATTTACAAATTCCGGAAGATATTCTGACTTTAATGATAATTTAAAAACATTAGCAGTAGCATTATACCAGAAGGCTTTCCATCCACTCCTTAATTCTCGTATATTATTAAAAGCCGTTTTTCCTGTTTGACGGTGGATTAATTTTAAAAGGATTCGTCCTTCAGTTCTCGTTAATTTTTTTAACGGCTTTGTCAACTCTTCTTCTAAATATTTTTGAATTCGTTTTACATATTTTCGTTTTTTACTTCGAGATTTAATTTTATCTAAACGAACATTAACGCTATCAATTCTTTTTGATGCAAGAACTGCATATGGATACGCTTTGAAAACCTTTCTTTTTAACCAATAATAGTAATTAACATCTGAAGCTATTTTATATTTATGTTTTGGAAGTATTGATATTTCATTTAAAGTAATCATTAAGCTATCTCCTTCTTTAAATAAAAAATATTCGTCGTTAAAATTTGGCAAACTGTCTTTTATCTGACCGCTTAAGGCAGAAACAAAAAATAGTATATATATGTGTAATATCTTTTTCATTAATTTTTATCACTCAAAAAGGATTCCAAAAATATTTAGATTCTTCTACAAAACAAAAAACTCATGAATAAATATTCATGAGTTTTAACTATTAACTTTATTTTTTACTCAGCCATAATAGATTCAGCAACCTTTTTATAAGTACCATCTTCTAATTTTTCTCGTATTGCTGTAAACGACTCAATAGTTTCATTAACATCTTCTATTGTATGGCGTGCTGTAGGAATTAGCCTTAAAATTATTAACCCTTTTGGAATTACAGGGTATACAACAATAGAACAAAAAACACCATGGTTTTCACGTAAATCGTTTACCATTGCCATTGCTTCTGGTATTTCTCCTTTTAAAAACACAGGAGTAATACATGTTTGAGTAGTTCCTAAATCGAAACCTGCATTTCGTAGACCTGATTGTAACGCATTAGTAATTTTCCATAAGTTATCTTTTAACTCTGGCATTGTACGAATCATATCTAAACGTTTTAACGCTCCTTTTACCATTGGCATTGGTAACGATTTCGCAAACATTTGAGATCTCATATTATATTGTAAATATTGAACAACATCTTTATCTCCTGCAAAGAAAGCTCCAATACCAGCCATAGATTTTGCAAAAGTTGCGAAATATACATCGATACCATCTTGAACTCCTTGTTCATAACCTGTACCTCTACCACCTTCTCCTAGTGTTCCGAATCCGTGAGCATCATCAACTAACAAACGGAAATTATATTTTTCTTTTAAAGCAACTATCTCAGCTAAACGACCTTGCTCTCCTCGCATACCAAAAACACCTTCTGAAACTAATAAAATTCCTCCACCTGTTTTTTCTGCCATTTTAGTAGCACGCATCAAGTTTTTCTCACAACTTTCTATATCATTATGGCGATACACGAAACGTTTACCTGCGTGTAAACGAACACCATCGATAATACAGGCATGTGTATCCATATCATATACAATGATATCATCTTTATTTACTAAAGCATCAATAGCAGATACCATACCTTGGTATCCAAAATTCACTAAATATGAAGCTTCTTTACCAACAAATTCAGCGCATTCTTGTTCTAATTGCTCATGATATTTAGTATGCCCAGACATCATTCTAGCTCCCATTGGATAAGCTAACCCATCTGAAGCAGCAGATTCTCCATCTACTTTTAAAACTTCTGGGTGATTTGCTAATCCTAAATAATCATTTATACTCCAAGTAATTACTTTCTTATTATTGAAAGACATACGATTAGAAATTGGTCCTTCTAATTTAGGAAACACATAATATCCTTCAGCTTTATCTGCCCATTTTCCTAAAGGTCCTTTATCTCCTTTAATTCTATCAAATAAATCTTTTGTCATTCTTACTTTTGATTTTTGTAGGCTGCAAAAATACCATTTTTTCAGCGTTTATCAAACACTATTATTTCATATTTAAAATAAGATCATTCGTATTTACTAAATCTCCTTTTTTCAACTCAACTTTATCAACAACACCTGATTTTATAGCTGTTACTGTTGTTTCCATTTTCATCGCTTCAATAATAAATAATGGTTGATTTTCTTTAACTGTATCTCCTTTTTTTACAAGAACATTAGATAATAAACCTTGTAATGGAGCTCCAATTTGATTGACATCAGATTCATCTGTTTTTTTATTCTCTTTTTTATCAACCTTTATAGAATTATCTTTAATAATTACATTACGCATTTGTCCATTGATTTTAAAGAAAATACTTACGTTTCCGTTTTCATCTGGTGCGCTTTTTTGCATTAATGATATTAACATTCTTTTACCCAGTTCTAAGTCGATCATAATCTCCTCACCTATATCCATACCGAAGAAAAAGTTTTTGGTTGGTATATTCATTACGTTACCATATTTAACGTGTTTGTTATATGCATCAACAAATACTTTTGGATATAATTTAAAAGATAAAAAGTCAGTAATTTCTAATCCTCTCCCCATACCTTTTTAAATGTTTTTTTAAAAGATGTAAATTCTTTCTCAAAATCTATCGGTTCAAGATGTGCATTAGGGCGATCGGTATAAGGTTTTTGATTTTTTAAAACTATCTTTTGCAACTTACTTGGGAACCCACCTACTTGCTGACCCAAATCTCCTTTAAAGAAACTAATAACAGATTGAGGGAATGATATGGTATCTCCACGCTGCATAACATCTTGAACAGTTAATTGATTACTAATCATATATTGCGCCATATCACCAACTACTTTAGAACTTGGTGTTACTTTTACAATGTCTCCAAACATGTTATTTACTTCTCCATACATTTTAGTTACTTCAGGAAACTTGTCTTCTAAACCTAAAGCAATCGCTTGTCCTTTTAAATTTGAATACTGACCTCCTGGAATTTCATGATTATACACTTCTCCTGTTCCTGATTTTAATCCACTTTCGAAAGGATAATAATAGCTACGAACAGTCTCCCAATAATCAGAATATTCCGCTAAACTTTTAGTATTTAACGAATTTTCTCGTTCATTAAACCTCAACATCTCAACAATTGAATTAAAGTTTGGTTGAGATATTAATCCTGACAATCCTCCTAAAGCAACATCAACTACATCTACTCCTGCCTCAATTGCTTTTAAATACATTGCCGATTGTACAGAAGATATATCATGTGTATGTAAATGAATAGGAATATTTATTTCTGATTTTAATGCTGATATTAATTCATATGCTGCTTGTGGCTTTAACAAACCTGCCATATCTTTTACACCTAAAATGTGTGCTCCTGCGTTTTCAATATCTTTTGCTAATTGTATATAATATTTTAAAGAATATTTTGTTTTCTCTGGGTTTAAAATATCACCTGTATAACAAATAGATGCTTCAGCTAATCCTTGTGTTTTATTACGAACGTGCTCAATACAAGGTGCAATAGATTTCATCCAATTTAATGAATCAAAAATTCTAAAAACATCTACTCCTGTTTCCCACGATTTCTCAACAAATTTTTCTATTAAGTTATCTGGGTAAGCCGTATAACCTACTCCATTTGATCCACGAATTAGCATTTGTAATAATACATTAGGCATTGCTTTTCGCAATAAAGCTAAACGCTCCCAAGGGTTTTCTTGTAAAAAACGTAAACAAACATCGAATGTAGCACCTCCCCATACTTCCATACTAAAAATATCAGGATTGTTTTTAGCATATCCTTCTGCTACTTTTAACATATCAGTGGTTCGCATTCTAGTTGCTAATAAACTTTGATGCGCATCTCGCATTGTGGTATCAGTAAAATGAATTTTCTTTTCATTTTTTAACCATTGCGCAAATTTTTCTGGCCCTAATTCTGTTAATAGATTTTTTGTTCCTTTTGGATATTCATTTAATTTAGAAAACTCAGGAACTATAGGTTTTACAAATGTTTGATTTGGATTTACCTTTTTTACATCTGGATTACCATTAACTATTGTTTCTCCTAAAAAGCTTAACAACTTATTCGCTCTATTTCTTGGTTCAGTAAATTTAAAAAGTGATGGTTCGTTTTTTATAAAATTAACTGTTACTTTTCCTTGTCTAAAAGTATCGTGTTTTAAAATATTATCTACAAAAGCAATATTTGTTTTTACTCCTCGAATTCTAAATTCAGCTAAAGCTCTCCTAACTTTTCTACAGGCACCATCTAAAGTTCTACTTCTTCCAGAAACTTTAACTAGCATTGAATCGAAAAATGGAGATATTTTTACTCCTTGATAAATACTACCTGCATCTAATCGAATTCCAAAACCAGATGCACTTCTGTATGTAGTTACAGTTCCAAAATCAGGTTTAAAATCATTTGCTGGATCTTCAGTAGTTATTCTACATTGTATAGCGTAACCTGAAATGTTTATTGATTCTTGAGAAGCTATTTTAATTTGTTTATCAGCTAATTTATAACCTCCAGCTATAAAAATTTGAGTCTTTACTAAATCGATATTAGTAACCATTTCTGTTACCGTGTGCTCTACTTGAATTCGCGGATTTACTTCAATAAAATAAATACTATCATCTTCATCTACCAAAAATTCTACTGTACCTATATTATTATAATTAACCGCCTTACATATATCGACAGCGTATTTATACAAATTACTTTTAATATTTTCTGACAATCCAAATGATGGTGTAAATTCTATTACTTTTTGATAACGTCTTTGAACCGAACAATCTCTCTCAAATAAATGTACTGTATTACCATAAGCATCTGCTACTACTTGAATCTCTATATGTTTCGGGTTTTCAACATATTTTTCTAAAAAACAGTATCATCTCCAAACGCATTTAATGCTTCTCTTTTAACTTCTGGAAATGCTTTTTTTAAATCTTTTTCATTTCTAATAACACGCATTCCTCTTCCTCCACCTCCTGAAGCTGCTTTTAGCATTACTGGAAATCCTATATTTTCAGCTTCTGCAATTGCTTTTTCAATAGAATCTAAATCAACATTACTACTTTGTATAATAGGTACGTTATTAGCTACTGCAACCTCTTTTGCTTTTATTTCATCTCCTAAAGCTTTTAAAACTGATACTTTAGGCCCAATAAAAATTATATCACTCTCCTCACATTTTTGAGCAAACTCAGCATTTTCAGATAAAAACCCATAACCTGGATGAATTGCATCTACTTGATTTTCTTTTGCTACTTTTATAATAGCGTCTATATTTAAATATGGTTTAAGCGGATCATCATCATTTCCTATTTGATAACATTCATCAGCTTTATAACGATGTAAAGAATATCTATCTTCATAGGTATAAATTCCGACTGTTTTAATTCCTATTTCTACACAGGCTCTAAATACTCGAATAGCTACCTCTCCTCGATTTGCGACTAAAACTTTATTTATTTTCATTGATTATATTGTTAGCGTGTTGTTAAATCTCTCAAATTTATTTTTTTCATTATTGATTATTCAATAATAAATACAAAACAATTATAATTTATAAACGATTTTAAATATTCGTAAAATTATTGTCATAAAAAACAATAATTATCAAAATTATTTTGAATACTTATCAATACAATAAAAAAAGCCTCATCTAATTAATTCAATGAGGCTTAAGTATATAAATTTCAATTTCAAACTATCTTTTTACTTTAAATAAGTATTAAATGGTTGACTATATAATCGCTTACCTAAAGCTTTATAAATTGCATTTGCTACCGCCCCTCCAGCTGGTGGTAACCCTGGTTCTCCTAAACCTGTTGGGGACAATTCATTTTCAATAAAATGGACTTCAACTTTTGGAGTTTCATTCATTCTGATTAATCGATAGCTATCGAAATTTTTACTAGAAGGCTTACCTCCTTTAAAAGTTAAATCTCCATACATTGCATGTCCAATACCGTCTATAACTCCACCTTGAATTTGATTAATGACTCCTGTTGGATTTACTACAATTCCGCAATCTACTGCAGCAATTACTTTAGTTACTAAAGGCAAACCATTTTTCAACTCTACTTCAGC
Organism: uncultured Tenacibaculum sp.; assembly: GCA_964498665.1. Classification (GTDB taxonomy): domain Bacteria; phylum Bacteroidota; class Bacteroidia; order Flavobacteriales; family Flavobacteriaceae; genus Polaribacter. Next base: position 6,048 of record CAZCHR010000004.1, read on the forward strand.
TACTTCCGCCACATGGGTATTATGACTGTAATAAGCTGAAAAACCTTGATAAACTCCTTCTTTACTTTTACCCCACCCTCCTTTTTCGGCAGCAAGTTTTATAGTGTCTTCCATTCGCTTACCTGAATATTCTATTTTTTTATCAGTAGAACTTTTAACATTTTGTAATAACTCTATACGTAGTTGAACAGCATCTTTACCAAGTTCTTCTGCCATTTCATCAAAAAATGCTTGTTCGGCAAATGCTAAGAAATTCGTATAGGGCGCTCTCCACGCACCTGTTGTGACATTACTTTTATAATTCTTAGTAGACACTTTATAATTAGGAATACATCCAGCAGGAAAAAAATGCGGAATTAATCCGTACATATTACTATTTATAGCAGCCTCTTTTAAATGATATCCTGTAATCTCTCCATTTTTTATTGATGCCGCAATTCGATATTTAATTGCTGGACGATAAATACCAGTAGTCATATCATATTCTCTACTCGACACCACTTTTACAGGTTTCTTAATTGCATTCGAAATTTCTGCTGCTTCGTATACAAAATCACCGTATAATCGACGACCAAACCCACCTCCCATTCTAGTCATATCAACTTGAATTTGATTGATATCTCGATCTAACATATCAACAACTGCTAAAGCTGCATATTCTGGTGTTTGAACGGGACCAACTAAATGTACTTTTTCTGGAGTTACATTTGCATAAAAGTTCATTGGTTCCATACAATTATGTGGTAAAAAAGGAGAATGGTATGTTTTTTCAATTACCTTATCTGCTTCAGAAAATGCTTTTTTGATATCTCCATCTTCTCGACGGATATCAAAATCTTTTCCTTCTAAAATCTTATTTAATATTTTATCTTGAGCATCTGTACTTTCTAATTCATCAGCACTTTCCCAAATAGCTTTTATTGCTTTTTTTCCTTTAAAAGCAGCCCAAGTATTTTCTGCTATGACTACAACCTTATCTGAATCAGACATTATAAATGTCCAATTGAACTTTCCTGCATCTAAAAATTTTCTAGCTTTTTCTCCAATAGTAATAATATCAATAACTCCTTTTACTTTTTTAGCTTCAGAAGCGTCAAAGGATTTTAGCTTTTGTCCAAATGCCGGAGGACGTAATACAGAAGCATATAACATTCCTTCTGCTTTATAGTCTAGTCCGAACAAAGGTTTACCAGTTACAATCTTTTTTAAATCTACATTAACTGCATTTGAACCAATTATAGTAAACTCAGATGGCTTTTTTAAAGTTACATTTTCTGGAACTTCTAGAGCAGCAGCTTCTTTAACCACTTCTCCATAACCTAAAGTTTCTCCTTTTGCATTCGTGATTTCTCCTTTTGAAGCTTTACAGGTTGAAGCATCAACACTCCATTTAACAGCCGCAGCATTTACCAACATTTGTTTTGTTGTTGCACCTGTTTTTCTTAGTGCATCCCAACCAAAACGAATAGATTGACTACCTCCTGCTAATTGACGTTTATACTCTTTGGTATTTAATGATGCTTGAGCAACATGTACTTTATCCCAATCAACATCTAGCTCTTCAGCAATAATCATTGGCATTGATGTTTTTATTCCTTGATCAATTTCTGGATTCGGTGAATAAATGGTTACATAACCATTATCTGCAATTTTAATAAAGGCATTAAAATCGTTGAAATTTAAATTTTCAACATCTACTGATGGTTTTACATTAGGTTTACATGCTGTAAATAAGTTAAACCCAACCATAATACCTCCACTTGCAAGTAGTGATGTTCTTAAAAAATTTCTTCTACTAAATGTTAATTTGTTTTCTTTAGTGCTCATCATTCAATTTTTTAAGATATTTTTTCAGCTGCAATTGCTACTGCTTTTTCTATTCTGTTGTACGAAGCACATCTACACAAATTACCATTCATTGCTTCACGAATTTCTTGTGTGTTAGGATTTGGATTTTCTTTTAAAAACGAAGCCGCCGTCATAATTTGACCCGCTTGACAATATCCGCATTGCGGAACATCAACTTCTTCCCAAGCTTGTTGTAAAGGATGATCTCCTTTTTCAGATAGACCTTCAATTGTTGTAATATCTATATCTTCTGCCATTGACACTTGCAGTTGGCAACTTCTAATCGCTAATCCGTCTGCATGTACAGTACATGCACCACACTGACTAATTCCGCAACCAAATTTGGTTCCTACCATATTTAGTTCATCACGCAACACCCATAATAATGGTGTGTCTTCATCTGCATTTACAGAAACTGATTTTCCGTTAATTTTTAAATTATAAGTTGGCATTGTTAATCGTTTTGTTTTATCGGTATAAGTTACAAAAAAAATGACGCTATATTTTTAATCAATCAATTTTAAGAGATTTTTAAGGTAAATGGATTTTAAATAACACGCTTTGTAACCGCCTATCTAAAATAATAATTAATAGCTTTGCTTTATATTATATTCATATGGATTTTAACGAACATTTTTTTATAATTACCTAGTAGATTTTGGATTATCAACCAATACATCTAAGTACTTAAATATATTTATACTACTTATTATCTCTTTAATAATTATATATCTTATTGATATAATTGTTAGGAAAATATTTAGAGCATTATCTGTCAGAATTGCAAAAACTTCGAAAACAAATTTTGATGATATTTTAATCACTAATAAAGTACCAACAAATGTTGCGCATCTTATTCCTGTATTTTTATTTTTTGAATTAATCCCTGTTCTATTTTATGATTTTGAATATTTAAGAAACTTAATTACTAAATCTGTTCAAATAATAAGTATTGTACTAACTATTAAAATTGTTAGAAGTATTTTAAACTCAATAAAAGATTACCTTAAAACACTTCCTCGGTTTAAAGATAAACCTATTGATAGTTATATTCAGGTGTTTATGATTTTTGCTTGGTTAACTGGATTTATCCTTTCATTTGCAATTATTACCAATCAATCTATTTGGAAATTTTTTACTGCTTTAGGTGCAGCTTCTGCAATTATTATTTTGGTTTTTAGAGATACTATTTTAGGATTTGTTGCTAGCATTCAAGTATCTGTAAATGATATGGTACGTATTGGTGATTGGGTTACGTTTGAAAAATTTGGAGCCGATGGTGATGTTACTGAAATATCTTTAGCTACCGTAAAAGTTCAAAATTTCGATAAAACGATTACTACAATTCCTACCTATGCATTGATTTCTGATTCTTTTAAAAATTGGAGAGGTATGGTAAACTCTAAAGGTAGGAGAATCAAAAGAGCGTTAAATATTAAAATGAACAGTATTAAACATTTATCTGATGAAGAAATTAATAAATTAAAATCTATTCAATTAATTGAATCGTACTTGAGTAATCGTCAAGAAAAGATTCATCAATTTAATAGCGAATATAATATTGATAAAAACTTACTTTTAAACGGTAGAAACCTAACTAATATAGGTGTTTTTAGAAAATATGCTCAGGCTTATATTGAAGTACATCCTGCAATTAATAAGGAAATGATGATTATGGTACGTCAATTAGCACCTACAACTCAAGGATTACCAATTGAAATTTATGCTTTTAGTGCTGATAAAGAATGGAAGAACTATGAATATATAATCGCTGATATTTTTGATCACTTATTAGCATCTATAAAATATTTTGATCTTGAAGTATTTGAGCTACCAACAAATTTAAACTCCTAATTATAAATCGAGTTCTAAAATTCTTTCATTATAATCGAATTGTAAATCTTCGTGTAAAGTTCCAATTGCTTTTTTCATTAACTTAATTTGAGTTGCCAATACATTTTGTATTCTTGGGCTTCTTTTTATGGATGGCTTAAAGTTTTTCAGCTTGATACAGAAATACAATAACAATTCTATTTCTGTTTCTTTCTTTTTAGAATAGCGGATATATTTTTTAGTTGTTGTGAGTATTTTTCGTACACTTTTTCTGATATAAAAGAAACTTTTGGTATTTACATCATCAAACAACTCGTCTATTTCTAGTTTAACTCCGTTTATGTATTCCTCTTCATTATGAGCTTCAAATAATAAATAAGTTAGCAATTCTTTGTTCTCTTTTTTGAATCGAGCTAATTTTAAACACAACTCTCCCAATTCTTTTGGTTCAAGATGTTGTAATTCGTCTTTTATTATTTTTACTGAAGCTGCTTTCATATTATTTTAAAACTGAAATATAACTAAAAAACCTCATAGAAATTCTATGAGGCTATTATTATACTTTTTATAAATCCTTATTGAATACTCGGCACCGAAACCATTTCGTTTACATCAGCATCATAATCAACTCCATCAACTTTAAACCCGAATAAATTAAAGAAATCATCACTATATCCTTTTAAATCACCTAATTCAGATAAGTTTTCAGTAGTCGCTTCTTCCCATAATTTAGAAATTTCAGATTGTACATCTTCACGCATTTCCCAATCGTCAATTCTAATTCTCCCTTTATCATCTAAAGCTAAATCTCCACCAAATAAACGTTCGCTATACAAACGTTGAATCTGCTCGATACAACCTTCGTGAATTCCTTTTGCTTTCATTATTTTATATAATAACGATATATATAATGGAATTACAGGTATTGCAGAACTTGCTTGTGTTACCAACGCTTTATTTACTGAAACATATGCATTTCCTCCTAACGGTTTTAGATCATCAGTAATCGTAAAAGCTGTTGCTTCTAAGTGATCTTTTGCAGCTCCAATTGTTCCATTTCTGTATACAGGTTTAGTAACTTCAGGTCCAATATAAGAATACGCCACTGTTTTAATTCCTTCTGACAAAACGTTTGCATCTTGTAAAGCATCCATCCACATTTTCCAATCTTCACCTCCCATTACAGTTACCGTATTAGCAACATCTTCTCCTTCAGCTGGATTGATAGAAATTTCTGATACTTTACCTGTATGAAAATCTACTGTTTTATTAGAAAAAACTTCTCCTATTGGTTTTAAAACTGATTTATAACGCTTACCATCGTTAGGGTTAGTTCTAACTGGTGATGCTAAACTGTAAATCACTAAATCAATCTGACCTAAATCTTCTTTGATTAAGTTGATTACTTGTTCTTTAATTTCGTTTGAAAATGCGTCTCCATTAATACTTTTTGCATATAAACCTGCTGCATTAGCTTCTTGTTCGAAAGCTGCTGTATTATAAAACCCTGGTGATGCTGGTCTACCCTCACTTGCTGGTTTATCAAAGAAAACTCCAATTGTTGCAGCATCTGAACCAAATGCACTTGAAATTCTAGATGCTAATCCAAAACCTGTTGAAGAACCGATAACTAATACTTTTTTAGCTCCGTCTATTTTCCCTTTTGATTTTATATATTCTATTTGATTTTTAACATTTTGTGCACAACCTGTTGGGTGCGATGTTAAGCAAATAAATCCTCTAGTTCTTGGTTCTATTATCATTGTTGTTTGGTTTAAAATTTTTTAATTTCTGATTGACTGTCTTTAATTCGTTGACCAATCATTGTTAAAATTCTTTTATTTATTTCTGAGTCGTTCTCTTTATAAAAAGAAAACTCGTTTACTGTAAATTGACCTATAATTAATCCTAAAAACTGATTTTTAAGCGTATTATTATTTTTGATTATTGTATTTACAACTGAATTAAATTTTGATTTTTCTGTATTTAAAATATTAACTTTTTGCTTGTTGCAGAAAAAAACAAAAAACTGTAAAATAAGTTCGTGCTGTAATTTTAAAATCGGACGTACTGTAGTATTCTGAAAATTTTCGACAGGAATTTCTGATGTTAAATTTAATATTGGACGAATACTTATTTTTTTGTTATCCATTTAAAAACTCAACTACATTTTTTTCGATACGAGCTAATACATTTTCAGTATTTGCTTTTACAAATGTTTCTCCTGTAATTTGTTCGTACAATTCTATATACCTATTAGAAATTTCGATTATTTTATCATCAGACATTTCTGGTATTTGCTGCCCTTCTTTTCCTTGAAATCCGCTTTCAATTAACCACTGACGTACAAATTCTTTCGATAATTGTTTTTGTGCTTCTCCTTTTTCTTGACGCTCTTGATAACCATCTGCGTAAAAATAACGAGAAGAATCTGGTGTATGAATTTCATCAATTAATACAATTTTACCATCTTTAGTTTTACCAAACTCATATTTAGTATCCACTAAAATTAATCCGCGTTTAGCAGCAATTTCAGTTCCTCTTTTAAACAAAGCCCTTGTATAGTTTTCTAAAACTGTATAATCTGCTTCAGAAACAATTCCTTTTGATAAAATTTCTTCACGCGTAATATCTTCATCATGATCTCCATTGTCAGCTTTGGTAGAAGGTGTAATTATTGGTTCTGGAAACTTATCGTTTTCTTTCATTCCTTCAGCCATTGCTACTCCACATAAAACTCTTTTACCTGCTTTATATTCACGTGCTGCATGACCAGACATATAACCACGAATAACCATTTCTACTTTAAATGGCTCACATAAATGACCAATTGCTACGTTTTCATCAGGGTTTGCAACTAACCAATTCGGAACAATATCTGAAGTATCGTTCATCATTTTTGTTGCTATTTGATTTAAAATTTGTCCCTTAAAAGGAATTTGACGTGGTAAAATAACATCAAAAGCAGAAAGTCTGTCTGAAGCAATCATTACTAACACTTCATCATCTATATTATAAACTTCTCTTACTTTACCTTTATAAACTGATTTCTGTTTTGAAAACTGAAAGTTAGTCTCGTTAATTGTATTCATTATTATATTGTTGTGTTGTTGTCGCTTGCAAAAATAGGTTATTTATTCTTTTTATAACTTTCTAAAAATGAAGAAATATTAAACATTGTTACAGCATTCTTTCAAAACTAAATATCCCCTGTTTGTCATCAATAATTTTTATGAGCAACAGTCTTTTTTCTTTATTCAAATCACCTTTTAATTTTAATCCATTTATAAAATCTAATACTTTTTTTAAAACAAGAACATCTTCTTTTTCAAGTAATACTGAAAGTTTATCATTTTCTATATTAAAAAAATAAAACCCAAACCTTCCTTTAAATGATTCATCAATTTCTTCCAAACTGCTTCCTTCTTCTATAGATTCATTTAATAATTTCTTAAGAAAATCAGTTATTTTTTCTATTTCTCTTTCTAAATAGTCTTTTTTATACTCCATTAAAATTACTCTGTTTCAATGCTCTTATATGCCTTAATAATACTTTTTACCAATCTATGGCGAATTACATCTTTATCATCTAGGTAAACTTGTGCAATTCCTTTTATACCTTTTAAAGCTAATAACGATTCTTTTAACCCTGATACTTGCTTACGTGGTAAATCTATTTGACCAGGATCTCCTGTAATAATAAATTTAGCATGTTTACCCATACGAGTTAAAAACATTTTCATCTGATTATGGGTTGTATTTTGCGCTTCATCTAAAATAACAAAAGCGTTATCTAATGTACGCCCACGCATAAACGCTAAAGGAGCAATTTGAATGATTCCTTTCTCGATATAAGACTCTAATTTTTCATGCGGAATCATATCTCGTAATCCATCATAAAGAGGTTGCATGTATGGATCTAATTTTTCTTTTAAATCACCCGGAAGAAATCCTAAATTTTCACCTGACTCAACCGCTGGTCTTGTTAAAATAATACGACGAACTTCTTTATCTTTTAAAGCTTTTACAGCTAAAGCAACTGCGGTATAAGTTTTACCTGTACCTGCTGGACCTACTGCAAAAAGCATATCGTTTTTCTCCATTAAATCAACCATTTTACGTTGATTTGCAGTTTGTGCTTTAATTAGTTTACCGTTAACACCGTGTACCAAAACACCATCAACTTTACCTGATTTTCTTATTTCTTCTTCTTTTCCTGTAGAAGTTAAAATACGTTCTATGCTATTTTCATCAAGCTTATTATACTTATTAAAGTATTTAATAAGCATTTCTAAACGTTTTTCAAATTCATCTAAGAGCTCGGATTCTCCATATATTTTTAATTTATTCCCTCTTGCTACAATTTTTACTTTAGGAAAATATGTTTTCAATTGAGTAATTGTACTATTCTGAGCACCAAAAAAATCATTTGGGTTGATTTCTGTTAATTCAATTATACGTTCGTTCAAATGGATGTAAGTTTTAAGATTATATAGTTTAAAAATAATGATTATTTTTATTGAATTATGTAGTTTTGCTTTAAATTCAATATATTTTTTCAACAAATTAATTAACACCTTAATAAATTAATGTCTCTAATTACATTAACTACCGATTTTGGAACAAAAGACCACTTTGTAGGAGCTGTAAAAGGAGCTATTTATTCAGAATTACCAAACGTTAATATTGTAGATATCACTCATCATATATCTCCTTTTAACATCACAGAAACCGCTTATATATTAAAGAATGCGTATAAGAGTTTTACTGAAAAAACAATTCATATTATTGGTGTTGATTCTGAATTAAGTGACACAAACAAACACATCGCCTTAGAACTTGACAATCATTATTTTATATGCCCTGACAACGGAATAATTTCAATGATTGCTTCTGAAATAAAACCAACTAAAATTGTTGAAATTAATATTCATAATCACATTAAAAGTAGTTTTCCTGTTTTAGATGTTTTTGTACAGGTTGCATCACATATTGCTCGTGGAGGAAGTTTAAATGTTATTGGTAAAGAAACTGATGAATATAAACAAATAGTTGAAATTCAACCAAAAATAAACCAAGAACAAAATATTATTGTTGGTGGAGTTATTTATATTGATAACTACGGAAATGTAATTACTAATATTAATAAGAAAATGTTCAGTACTATTGGTAAAGGACGTGAATTTACAATTAGAGCAAGTAGATACACCTTTGATAAGGTATATAATCGTTATAATGAGATTGTGAATCAATCTGATTCGAGTACTAACAACAATCAATCAGATGGAGAAAAATTAGCTATTTTTAATTCAGCAGGTTTTTTAGAAATTGCTATTTATCGAAGTAATCTAAATACTGTTGGTGGTGCTTCTAATTTATTAGGATTAGAATATAGAGATACCATTACTATTGAATTTAAAACTGTTATTACTCCTGAGTTTACCACTATAAATTAATTTTATGTTTGTACGAATTGTAAAAATGAGCTTTCACCCGGAAAAAATTGAAGAATTCTTAGCAAATTTCAATGCTAAAAAAGAGTTTATTCGAAAATCACCTGGATGTAATTTATTAGAATTATATAGAGACAAAACTAATTCTGATATATTTTTTACTTACAGCTACTGGGATACTGAGCAAGATTTAGAAAACTATAGAAACTCTGATTTATTTAAAGGTGTTTGGGCACAAACCAAAGTATTATTTAATGATAAACCTTTAGCTTGGAGTGTTGACAAAATTGTAAGTTTACCATAATGGAATTCACTTTTAATGCTTTTCCTAATTTAGCAACTGAAAGATTACTTTTACGTGAATTATCTTTTAGCGATAGGAAAACTATTTTTAGACTTCGATCAAATAAAGAAATTAATAAGCTAATAACTCGAAAAACACCTAAAAACCTAAATGATGCTGATGCTTTTATTCAAACTTGTTTAGATGAATTTGTAAAAGAAAACCGTATTTTTTGGGCAATAGAATTTGAAAAAAAAATTATCGGAACCATTGTATATCATAAAATATCAATTCAAGATAATTATGCTGAAATTGGCTACGAATTAAATCCAAATTATCAACAAAAAGGTTTTATGAGCGAAGCTTTAAAAACAGTTTTAGATTTTGGTTTTCATAAAATAAATCTAAAAACAATTGAAGCTTATACTCATAAAAATAATATTGCTTCTATAGCGTTGTTAGAAAAGTATCATTTTAAATATCAACCTGAAAGAAAGTGTGAAAATTTTGAATACAATCAAATTTTCAAAATTGAAAAAAACAAATAACTACTCTTAACTATATGTTTCCAATACTAAAAAAAGAATTTAACTCATTTTTCTCCTCTCCCATAGCCTATTTAGTTATTGGAGTATTTTTACTTATAAACGGACTATATTTATGGATTTTTAAAGACAACTTAAATATTTTAAATGCTGGATTCTCAGACTTAAACTCATTCTTTTATTTAACACCTTGGTTATTTTTATTTTTAATTCCAGCAATTACCATGAAAAGTTTTGCTGACGAATTTAATAGCGGAACTATTGAAATATTAAAAACAAAACCACTTACCGATTGGCAAATTGTTTTAGGTAAATTTTCAGCATCATTACTTTTGGTATTAATAGCGTTAACACCAACTTTAACTTACGTTTATACAGTTTATCAATTAGGAAATCCTATTGGTAATTTAGATTTAGGAAGTACTATTGGCTCTTATTTAGGGTTACTTTTTTTAGCTGCAACTTTTACCGCTGTTGGATTATTTACATCAACACTTTCTAAAAATCAAATTGTAGCTTTTATTATTGGTGTGTTCATTACTTTTATTTTATTCTACGGATTTGATGCTATAAGCAGTTCATTAGGCAATTCTGGTTACACATTACAACTATTCGGCATAAACGAACATTTTAAAAGTATAAGTCGTGGTGTTGTAGATACTCGTGATGTTATTTACTTTATATCTGTTACTTTTTTCTTTTTATTCATCACTAAACAACAATTAAAAAATGAATAAGAAGCTACAGCACATCGCATTTGTTTTTATTGGTTTATTAGTAATTAATTACTTAGCTAATTCAATTCATAAACGTTTTGATCTTACACAAGATAAACGTTATACAATTTCTGAAACAAGCATAAGCTTATTAAATAAACTTGATAATGATATTTTTATAAATATCTATTTAGAGGGAGATTTCCCTTCAGAATTTAAAAGATTACAAATAGAAACTCGTCAATTTTTAGAGGAATTAAAAGCTGAAAATTCAAATATTAGGTTTCGATTTATCAATCCAGACAACATTCGTAAACGATTGGTAAAAAGAGGAATGATGCCAAGTCAATTAACTGTTGAAGAAGATGGAAAACTATCGGAAGCTATTATTTTTCCTTGGGCAGAAATTGTTTCTGGAAAACAGACAGAATTAGTTTCTTTATTACCAAATTCAGTTGCTAAAACACAAGAAGAACAATTACAAAATGCGATTGAAAAATTAGAATTTTCATTTGCTAACGCTTTACGTAACATAACTAAAGAAAAAAAACAAAAAATTGCTGTAATTTCAGGTAATGGAGAACTGCAAGACATTAACTTATATAGTCTTTTAAGTGAAGTTGGTAAAAAATATCATTTAGCTAAATTTACTTTAGACAGTGTTAAAAGCAATCCTAAAAAAACACTTAAAGATTTAACAAAATACGATTTAGCCATTATTGCTAAACCTACCGAACGTTTTACAGATCAAGAAAAATTTACTTTAGATCAATTTATCACCAATGGAGGAAAAAGTTTGTGGATGATTGATAATAATTATGCTGATACCGATAGTTTATATAACGAAGGAAAAATGCTTTCTTTTCCTCGTGATTTAAATTTAACTGACTTATTGTTTAGTTATGGTGTTCGAATAAACAATCATTTAATACAAGATTTATACAGCGCTAAAATTCCTTTAGCTACAGGAAATACAGGTAATCAAACGCAGTTTCAACATTTAAATTGGTTTTATCACCCTTTAACTAACGGAAATCCGAATCATCCAATTACCAAGAATGTAAATCCAGTGCGTTTTCGTTTTACTACTCAAATTGATACTTTAAAAAACAATATTAAAAAAACACCTTTATTGGTTACTTCTGTTTTAACTAAAAAAATAGGAACACCAACTTTTGTAGAACTACAAGATATTGCTAAAGAACCTAAAGAAAAAGAATATGCGAGTGGTTCACAATTACTTGCCGTATTATTAGAAGGTAACTTTAATTCTGCTTATAAAAACAGAGTAAAACCTTTTGAAACTTCCTTTTTTAAGGCAGAAAGTAAATCAAACAAAATGGTTGTAATTGCTGATGGTGATATTGGAAAAAACCAAATTTTAAAGGGAAAACCTCATGATTTATCTTTAGATAAATGGACGGGGCAACAATTTGGAAACAAAGAGTTTTTAATTAATACTATTGATTATTTATTAGATGATTCTGGCTTAATTCAATTACGTAATAAAACCATTCAAATTAATCTTTTAGATAAACAAAAAGCCTACGCTGAAAAACGTTTTTGGCAATTTTTTAATATTGGTTTACCACTGAGTTTATTAGCTATATTTGGTTTTGGTTTTAATTATTGGAGAAAGAGAAGGTATTCTTAAAAAATACAAGTAAGATTATTACAACATGAAGTTTGAAAAAAATTTATTTACATTATTTTTGAGAATTATCTTAATTTTTATTTTTTTTATCTTCGTAAACATATTACTCTTTTCTTTTTTTATAAAAGATAATCAAAAAATTATTAATTGGAATCTAATAGCATTATCTTTTAGCATTTATATAAAATTCTTTTCGTGTTGGATAATGATTTGAACAAACATTAAAAACTTCATCAAAAAAAATTGTTTAATTATTTGATAAATAATTTCAATACAATCTTCTTGATTTATCATATTTACAAATCCGTTTGACTGTAGTATTTTTCTATCTTCAAACCAATACTCAGGATTTCTATTTTCACCTAATAATCCTGCAAAACAAATAATTGTCGTTTTAAAATGTTGATTACTTTTAAATTCCTTTTCAATCTGTGTTAAAAGAGATTCTATCTTTTCATCATCTTCTGTCATTTCTTTATTCAAACTAGGGATACACAGAAGTAGAACTTATAAAAATCACTTTTTCTTAATGTTTTTATTCTGTTTTCCTAAACATTAACCAAAAACCAATTAACACTAACGGAATACTTAATACTTGACCTGTATTTAAAGAATTAAATACCCAATCTTCTCTTCCTTCTACTTGTGCCTTCTTTAAAAATTCTATAAAAAAACGTAACGACCATAACACCACCATAAACAGCCCGAATAAGAAACCAGTTTGATTCTTTTTATCAGTTTTCCAATAGAAATACCATAAAGCAAAAAACAATCCTAAATAGCTAAATGCTTCGTATAACTGTGTTGGGTGACATGGTACTTTTTCTCCAGCTCTTTTAAAAATTACTCCAAAACTATTACCGGTTGGCTTTCCGTAAATCTCAGAGTTAAAGAAATTACCTAAACGGATAAAAAATCCTGCTATGGCAACCATAATACCTAATCTATCTAAAATAAATAACCAAGGCTTGTTTAAATGCTTCTTAGCATAAAAATACATCGCTACAGGAATACCTATTGCCGCTCCATGACTTGCAAAACCTGTAAATCCAGTAAATTTCCATCCTTTAATAACTCCAAATAAGGAATCATTAGCACTTTCTTTTATTGGTAAAAATATTTCTAATAAATGATTTTGGTAATAATCCCAACTATAAAAGAAAACATCACCTAAACGCATCCCTATCAACATAGAAACAAATACGTACATAAATAAAGGATCTAATTTTTCAACTGAAATATTATCATTTATATAAATTTTCTTCATTAAATGTAATCCTAAAACAAACGCTGCTACAAACATTAAACTGTACCAACGAATTCCAAAACCATCTATTTTAATAATTTCTGGGTTTAAATCCCAAACTATTGATAAAAAATTCATCTATTCTTATTTAATTTTAATTTGTCATTGCGAATGTAATAAAGCAATCTTTATATTGAGATTACTTCGTCATTCTTTACTCGTAATGACGTTTATCTATTATTTTTTTTTCTCAGGTACGGGATCATACCCACTTCCACCCCATGGATGACAACTAAATATTCTTTTTGTAGCCAACCAACCACCATAAAACAATCCGTGTTTTTGTAAAGCTTCTATGGTATAGCTAGAACATGTTGGTGAATACCTACACGTGGCTGGTGTAAATGGTGATATTGCATTTTGATAAAATCGAACCAATAATATAAATGGATATGTTAATATTTTTTTCAATTTAATTCCAATCCTTTCTTAATAATTCATACCTTCTATCAATACAATCATCATTTTCATTATAAAATTCTTTTACTGGTTTTAAAAACTTACTTAACACTTTATTGGACGCTACATTTTCTACCCAAACATCTGCAGTAATTTTTTCTAATTTTAAAACTTTAAAAGAATAATTAATCATCTCTTTAGCCACTTCTGTAGCATATCCTTTACCCCAAAAAGGTTTCCTAAAACGATAACCTAATTCTTTGTCTCCTTCATTATTAGTTAAAAAAGCAGCAATCCCAATTAGTTCGGTTTTATCTTTTTCAAAAACTCCTAAAATACTTATTCTGTTTTTTATTATATCTCCATCAAAAGAAAGTGCTCTCTGAAATTTAAAAGCAATATCTTCTTCTGAAGGTTTTTCTTGAGGAATTGCTTTAATAATTTCTTCAGCAGTTATAAGTTCTATAAATTCATCTTTATTCGATGATTTTATAGACTTAATAATAAGTCTTTCTGTTTGAAAAATCATGTGTTAATTGATTGAAAAACTAGTTCCTTCTCTACCATCTTTTAACTGAATTCCTAAAACCAATAACTTATCGCGAATTTCATCAGATAATGCCCAATTTTTGTCTTCTCTTGCTTGTTTACGCATTTGAATTAGCATTTCTACAACACCGCTTAGTTTATCAGAATTATTTCCTTCAGATGTTTCGTTCATCAATCCTAAAACATCAAAAACAAAAGCATTAAGTGTAGTTTTAAAATCAGCTAAATCATCAGCTGATAAACTTGCTTTATCTTCTTTAATTTGATTGATTGTTTTTACAGCTTCGAATAAATGAGATATTAAAATTGGTGTATTAAAATCATCATTCATTGCAGCATAACAATCTTTTTTCCATTTTTGAACATCAAAGGTTGATGTTTTAGCTACTTCTATTTTATCTAAGAAATTTACAGCTTCCATTAATTTAGTATGCCCTTTTTCTGATGCTTCAAGAGCTTCTCCTGAAAAATCTAAAATACTACGATAATTAGCTTGCATATTAAAGAAACGAACTACGCTTGCTGAAAATGCTTTAGGTAACACATTATTTTCTCCTGTTAAAATTTCATTAGGTAAAATATAGTTCCCAGTTGATTTAGCCATTTTTTGACTGTTTAACAATAACATGTTGGTATGCATCCAGTAATTTACTGGTGTTACACCACTACAAGTTTGCGATTGTGCAATTTCGCATTCGTGATGCGGAAATTTTAAATCCATTCCACCTCCATGAATATCAAATTGTTCTCCTAAATATTTTGTACTCATTACAGAACATTCTAAATGCCAACCAGGAAAACCATCACTCCAAGGAGAAGGCCAACGCATAATATGACGCTCATCAGCTTTTTTCCAAAGTGCAAAATCTTGTGGATTTTTCTTATCAGATTGTCCGTCTAATGTTCTTGTATTATGAATTGCATCTTCTATTTTTCTACCAGAAAGGATACCATAATTACCTGTTTCATTATATTTTAAAACATCAAAATAAACTGATCCGTTTACCTCATATGCAAAACCTTTATCCATGATTTCTTTAATCATTTCAATTTGTTCAACAATATGACCAGTTGCTGTTGGCTCTATACTTGGTGGTAAGAAATTGTAATTTTTTAAAACCTCATGAAAATCTACCGTATAACGTTGTACGACTTCCATCGGTTCTATTTCTTCTAAGCGTGCTTTTTTTGAAATTCTATCTTCACCTTCATCTGCATCATTTTCTAAATGACCTGCATCGGTAATATTACGCACATAACGTACTTTATAACCTAAGTGAAGTAAGTAACGATAAACAACATCGAAAAACATAAAAGTTCTTACGTTTCCTAGATGTGCATTACTATAAACTGTTGGTCCACAAACATACATTCCTACACGTCCTTCGGTTACAGTTTTAAAAATTTCTTTATTTTTAGATAAAGAGTTATATACTTTAAGCTGATTTTTTTTGTATAATTCCATTAAAAAAGTGACTATTTACAAATGCTAAAGATAGGCACTTTATAAAGAATAATGAAATAGAATTTGTAGCAATTTTAGAAAAGATAAAAGTTTTATTACTTCTTAATTTAACCTAAATTATTATATAATAAAAAAACTAAAAAACCGAAACAAATCAATGTTTCGGTTTTTAAATATTAGTTAAACCAAATGGTTAATGATTTTATCTTAGCCAAATCTGGTATTTGTTCTTTTGTTACCTTTTGAATACTAAAATCTTTTAAACCTAAGTCTTGTTTATCAATAGCAATTGTAGCGTTTAAATTATCAATAAACAGTGTTGCTGATGAAAGTGATGATTCTACTTTATTAATAGTATTATTAGCGTTAATTTCTTGAAAAGTTGATTTAATATTTAAACCTGATTTTGTTTTAAAACGATCATCAAAAATTTCAATACTTTTAATAGTAGATACAGAATCTAATTGCTCTTGAGGTATAATTGTTAATAAATGTTTTCCTCCTTTTTCATAAATTTCATATTTATCATCTTCTTGAAAAATATTACTCCCTTTAATTCCTTCACTTAATATTTTAACAACAGAATCTTGCTTAAAAATTCCATCTATTTCTTGCATGGTTGTTTTTGTTGTTAAACTTCCTACTTTACCTTTTGCTATATCAAATTTACTATTACCACATTGAATAAATAATATTGATATTATTACTATTGCGAGAGGTTTCATTATGTTTTTCATCTATTTACTTTTTTATTATAATACCTTAAATTGTTTTTATATTTTATAAAACCTTTTTTAAAATTCCAAAAGCGGCTCTTATAAAAGTTGCGCTTGTTAATACTTTTATTATAGGGTTTTGTCTTGTACTTCTACTTCTTGTAGATGATGATCTTCTTTTAGTTTTTTCTTCTTCTTTTTTGCGAGCTTCTTCAGTTTTTTCTTTATTAATTTTATCAATTTTTCCGTTCAAAATTTCGTAAGCACTTTCTCTATCAACTGTTTCATTATACTTAGGAATCAATCTAGAATTATCTAAAACTTGCTTAATCTCTTTTTCTGTTAACACATCCATTCTACTCATTGGTGCACGTAACATTGTTCTTGCTAATGGAGTTGGAATTCCTTTTTCATTTAACACAGAAACTAATGCCTCACCAATTCCTAATTGCGTTAATACTTCTTTAGTATCGTAATATTCAGAATCGGGATAATTTTCAGCAGCTAACTTAATTGCCTTTCTATCTTTTGCTGTAAACGCACGTAAAGCATGCTGAATTTTCATACCTAACTGTGCTAAAACATCTTCTGGAACATCTTTAGGGTTTTGAGTTACAAAATACAATCCGATACCTTTAGAACGTATTAATTTAACAATACTTTCTATTTGGCTTAATAACGCTTTTGACGCTTCATCAAAGACCAAATGTGCTTCATCTATAAAAATTACCAACTCTGGGCGACCACTATCTCCTTGCTCCGGGAATGTCTCATAAACCTCGGCTAATAACTGTAACATAAAAGTTGAAAACAATTTTGGTTTATCTTGAATATCAGTTAAACGTAAAACAGATATTAAACCTCTACCATTTTCATCAATCCTAGTTAAATCATCAACTTCAAAAGATTTTTCTCCAAAAAATAAATCTCCCCCTTGTTGTTCTATTTCTATAATTTTTCTAAGGATTGCTCCAGTACTTGCGGTAGAAATTCGTCCATACTCTTCTTGAATTTCTTCCTTACCTTCATTAGTAACAAACTGAAGAATTTTCTTAAAATCTTTTAAATCTAATAATGGCAATTTATTATCATCACAATATTTAAAAATAATCGCTACAATACCCGATTGCGTATCTGTTAAATCTAAAATACGAGATAACAACACAGGTCCGAATTCAGAAACGGTTGCTCGTAAACGCACTCCATCCTGTTCAGATATTGATAAAATCTCAATAGGAAACTTCGTTGAATTAAACGGAATTCCTATTTTTTCGTGACGTTCATCAATTTTAACATGACCAGGACTTGGTTTTGCTAATCCACTTAAATCTCCTTTTACATCCATAAGTAAAACCGGAATTCCTTTTTCAGACATGTTCTCAGCTAACACCTGCAATGTCTTAGTTTTACCTGTACCAGTTGCCCCAGCTATAAGTCCATGACGATTTAAAGTTTTTAAAGGAATATTTACCAATGCATTCGTTACGGTTTCTTCTCCTAACATACCTGCTCCTAGTGTTATAAAATCACCTTTAGCTTTATAGCCTTCGTTTATATAATTGAAAAACTCTTCCGTTTTACTCATTTTTTAATAAAATTTTGATAAAAATACTATTAAAATTACCATTTCAAAAATTCACCCAATTTAATTTAACAAGTATTTATTAAATTTACCTAAAATCTTAGTTAATAGTCTTATTATGAAATATTTTCGTTTTATTTTTTCATTCATACTTATTGCTTTTGTTTCTTGTACAATTAGTTTAGAAAAGCCAGATTTAATTTTTCATAAATCTAAATTAGAGCGTAAAAAAAATGCTCCTTTTTCAGATGCAGTGGAAGCTGGTAGCACTCTTTATTTAGCAGGTCAAGTTGGAATTAATCCAAAAACTAAAGAACTTGCAGGAAATACAATTATTACACAAACTGAACAAGCTTTACAAAATATAAAAAAGGTATTAGAACATCATGGTTCTGACTTAGAACACGTTGTAAAATGTACTGTTATTTTAAGCGACCTAAACGACTTTAAAGATTTTAATACAATTTTTCGCTAATATTTTCCTAAAAATAAGCCTGCAAGAACTACCTTTGCAGCCGATTTATTAGTAGGTGCTAAAATTGAAATAGACGTAATAGCTGTAAAAGTAGATGGATTTAAAGACGCAAGAGTTAATTGATAAAGGTGAAATGCTTCCTTTAATGGAAGAGTTTTATACAATACAAGGTGAAGGATCTCATACAGGAACCGCCGCTTATTTTATAAGAATTGGTGGTTGCGATGTTGGTTGCCATTGGTGTGATGTTAAAGAAAGTTGGGATGCCAATTTACATCCACCAACAAAAACAGACATTATTGTTGACAATGCTAAAAAGTATGCTAAAACAGTAGTTGTTACTGGTGGAGAACCTCTAATGTGGAGTTTAGATTATATTACAAAAGAGCTTCAAGATAAGGGTATGAAAACTCATATTGAAACCTCGGGAGCTTACGAATTTTCTGGAGTATGGGATTGGTTTTGTTTATCACCAAAAAAAACAAAGCTACCTATAAAAAAATGTTATAAAGAAGCTGACGAATTGAAAATGATTATTCATAATAAAAATGATTTTCAATTTGCTGAAGAACAAGCTGAAAAAGTTGAAAAAAAATGTCAACTCTTTTTACAACCTGAATGGAGTAAAAAAGAAAAAATGACACCACTTATTATAGATTATGTAATGAAAAATCCTAAATGGCGAATTTCTTTACAAACTCATAAATATTTAAATATACCTTAAATAAAAAACTCGCCAATTCTGGCGAGTTTTTTATTTCTTAAAATATAATTCTTTAAAATACTTTCTTCTATAAAAAAATGAATTTAAAAGTTTATATCTATTTGATTTAGTAATTAATCCTTTAACTATTAATCTATCAATGTCCACTATGGCTCTATAAATAGTTATATATATTAATAATAGTATTGTAAAGACATAAGGATTTAAAATACTAAAAAACTACCTAAGGCTAAAAATAACAAAGGCAAACCAATAGCTAAATAATAAACGAATATATTTTTCATAAAAATTACTCCTGGTAAACCCCCATATTAGCGTATTTATCCATACGTTGAGCTACTAAATCTGTTTCATTTAAATCTTTTAATTCGTCAAAAGCTTTTAAAATTTGATCTTGTACTGCTTTGTAAGCTCCTTCTCTATCTGAGTGTGCTCCTCCTGCTGGTTCTTCTATAATTCCGTCAATTAATTCCAACTTCTTCATATCTTCTCCTGTAAGCTTTAAAGCTTCAGCTGCTTGTTCTTTAAACTCCCAACTACGCCATAAAATAGATGAACATGATTCTGGTGAAATAACCGTATACCATGTGTTCTCCATCATATATACTCTATCTCCTACTCCAATACCAATTGCTCCTCCTGAAGCTCCTTCACCAATTACAATAGTAATTACTGGTGTTTTTAAACGTGTCATTTCAAGAATATTGCGAGCAATTGCCTCTCCTTGTCCACGTTCTTCAGCTTCTAAACCTGGATATGCACCTGGAGTATCTAATAAAGTAACTACAGGGATACCAAACTTTTCAGCCATTTTCATTAAACGTAAAGCTTTACGATATCCTTCTGGGTTCGCCATACCAAAATTACGGTACTGACGTGTTTTAGTATTATATCCCTTTTGTTGGCCGATAAACATAAACGATTGATCGCCTATTTTACCTAAACCGCCAATCATAGCTTTATCATCTTTTACACTACGATCTCCATGTAACTCCATAAAAGTGTTACCACAAATAGCATTAATATAATCTAGTGTATATGGACGATTTGGGTGACGTGATAATTGTACACGTTGCCAAGATGTTAAGTTTTTGTATATCTCTTTTTTAGCCTTTTCTAGCTTTTTTTCTATTTTCTTACAGGTTTCTGTTACATCAACCTCACTTTCTTTTCCTATATCAAAACATTTTGCCAATTGATCTTCTAATTCTTTTATTGGCATTTCAAAATCTAAATATTCCATTATCTATAGTTTGATTTTCTAATTTTATCGTTAGTCGTTTGTAATAGCAAACATACTAAAAAATTGTACAGTTTACCTTGCTACTAATTCTTAAAATACTATTTTTTTTTGACTTTTTTTTTATTGTTGAAACGTTTTTAAGTATTCCATTTAATAATACTACAAATAAAACAATGAATGCTCCGTAATAAAACTCAGGATTCATTTGTTCTTTTTCGCCAAAAATTATCAACGCTAAAATTATTGCATAAACTGGTTCTAAGTTTATCGTTAGCATTACCGTATATGGCGTTAAGTATTTCATTACTTGAACCGAAGCTATAAATGCATATGCTGTACAAAAGCTACTTAAAATTAATAAATACATCCAATCTGATGATGATAATTGAAAAAATTCAATAGTAAATTCTTGTATAAACAACATGTAAACTGTTAGCCCTAAAACACCAAATAACAGCTGGTAAAAAGAAATTGTGTTTGCGTCGTGTGTCTTTATAAAAAGTCCGTTTAAAACAGCAAATAATGCTGATAAAAAAGCAGATATTAATGCGTAAATAATACCTAAACTATATTGACTTTCGAAATTAAAAATTATATATAACCCTACTATTACTAATAACCCTAATATAATTTCAATCGATTTTATTTTTCTTTTAAAAAATAGTGGTTCTATAAGTGAAGCAAAAAATGCTCCTGTACTCATTGTTACCAAAGCCACTGAAACGTTAGATACTTTTATTGCTTTAAAAAATGTAACCCAATGTATAGCTATTATTACACCCGAAACAGCAAATTTTAAGAGTGCCTTTTTGTCTACTTTAAATGTTTTCTTTTTAACCACAAAGTAAAGGGCAATAAAAACTACTGCTAATAGCATTCTATACCATACAAGTGGTACAGCATCAATAGATATTAATGCTCCAAGTATAGCTGTAAATCCCCAAATGAAAACTATAAAGTGTAAATGGAGATAATTTTTAAGTTTATTTCCTTGCATTTATATATAGATAAATAGCATAAAACCCAAAAACGATATTTGGAATCCATACGTTTAATAACGGGTTAGCTCCTGCTACTCCACCTAAAACTTCTGCTACTTTTAAAAAGAAAACATAAACAAACATCACAGAAATACCTAATGCTAAGTTTAAACCAATACCTCCCCTTCTTTTCTTATGCGCTAATGCAACAGCTATGATAGTTAATATATAACATGCTATTGGTAAACTTGTACGTTTATATAATTCTACAAGATAGACGTTTAAGTTTTTAACACCTCTTTGTCTAGATACTTCAATAAAATCTATTAATTCAGGAGATCTCATTTCTTGAGCTTGAATATTTTTATAATTGAAATCTTTTGGTGTAAAAGCAAAAGTTGTATCTAAACTATTTCCAGAGAATATACTATCTCTATCTTTAAAAATTTTACGTTCTTTCCAAGTATATAATTTGAAAGTACTGTCTTTTTCATTCCAATTAATATTATCAGCTGTTAACTTATATTTTAATTGAATTCCATCATAAATATCTGTTGAAAAGTTATATCCTGAGTTTCTTTTTAAATCAAAATTTTGAATATAAATATATGTACTATCATTTAATTGTAAACTAAACTCTCTAACAGAACGATCTGTATATTTCTTTTTAGAAAGGTATTTTTTTTCAAAAGCTTTTCTTGTTTTACTACTTGAAGGCACAAAAAAATGATTCATTCCCAATGCTACAGAACAAATTATTGTAGCACCAATAAAATAAGGATATAAAAAGCGTGTTAAAGATATTTGAGAACTATTTATTGCTATAATTTCAGTGTTATTAGCTAACCTAGATGTAAATAATATTACAGCAATAAATAATGCCAATGGCATAAAAGTATTTGCATAGTAAATTATAAAATTTTTATAATAATCTATAGCAACTTCAGTAAAAGTTAAATTATCGTGACGTAAAAATTTATCAATTTTCTCAGCAATATCAATAGCTACTGCAATAGGTATAAGTATTAACAAGGTAAACAAAAATGTTACCAAATAACGCTTTAATATGTACCAATCAAGTTTTTTCAAAAAAAGTATTTTTTACAACCGATTGTTCATTTGTTTTACCATTTTATCTTTCCATTCTACAAAATCACCTGCTAAAATATGTTTTCTAGCTTCTCTTGTTAACCATAAATAGAATCCTAAATTATGAATTGATGCTATTTGTTTTCCTAACATTTCTTTTGCAGCAAAAAGATGACGTAAATATGCTTTTGAGTACATGGTATCTACCCAAGTAATGCCCATATTATCAATAGGAGAAAAATCATTTTCCCATTTTTTATTTTTAATATTGATTGATCCGTAAGCGGTAAATAACATTCCATTACGTGCATTACGTGTTGGCATTACACAATCAAACATATCAACACCTAAAGCAATATTCTCTAAAATATTAATTGGTGTACCAACTCCCATTAAATAACGTGGTTTATCTTCTGGTAAGATTTCGGT
The DNA here is from genome assembly GCA_964498665.1 of uncultured Tenacibaculum sp. Lineage (GTDB taxonomy): Bacteria > Bacteroidota > Bacteroidia > Flavobacteriales > Flavobacteriaceae > Polaribacter. Next base: position 29,337 of record CAZCHR010000004.1, read on the forward strand.
AACAATTTCTGTCATTGCATACAACTCTTCTGCTGGTTCACCAACTGAAAGACCTCCAATTGCGTTTCCTTGAGCACCTGCATTTGCAATATATTCTGCCGATTGTTTTCTTAAATCTTTATATGTACTACCTTGAACTATTGGAAAAAAAGTTTGTTCATATCCATATTTATAAGGTAATTTCTCTAAGTGATTCATACAACGATTTAACCACCTATGAGTCATATGCATTGAACGCTTAGCATAGTTATAATCACAAGGATATGGTGTACATTCATCAAATGCCATAATTATATCAGCACCAATAGTACGTTGGGTTTCCATTACATTTTCTGGTGTAAAGAAATGTGTAGAACCATCAATATGACTTTTAAATTTTACTCCTTCTTCATTAATTTTTCTTCTACCAGATAATGAGTATACTTGATAACCACCACTATCTGTTAAAATATTACGATCCCAATTCATAAATTTATGTAAACCTCCTGCCTTTTCTAGAGTATCTAATTTAGGTCGTAAGTACAAATGGTATGTATTTCCTAAAATAATATCAGGATTAATCTCATTTTTTAATTCTGTTTGATGCACTCCTTTCACAGTACCTACAGTACCTACAGGCATAAATATTGGAGTTTCAATAGGACCGTGATCTGTAGTTATTACACCTGCACGGGCTTTACTTTTTGGGTCGGTTATTTTTAAATCAAATTGCATAGTTGGCAAAGATACGCTTATTTAATAATTGAAAAATTAAAAGAATCATAAATAATTATGATTAAAAAAAGGAGTAAAATTTTTATACAATTTACTTCCTTTTTCTTTCAAATTTTTGGTTTGATGTAGAATTTCTTTTTGATTTTGGAGAATTTTTTCTGAAAGCAGCGCTTTTCTTATTAAAATCATTTGATTTAGGAATCTCTTTCTTTTTTGTTTTTTTGGGCTTTTTATTTTCTATAACAACAGATGCTTCTTCTGTTTTAGAAGAATTAGAAATCATTTTGTTTATTACCTTCATCTCTTCTTCAGTTAAATCTCTCCAGTCTCCTGTTTTTAAACTCCCCAAAGAAACATTCATAATACGTTCGCGTTTTAATTTGGTTACTTCATAACCAAGATATTCACACATTCTACGTATTTGACGATTTAAGCCTTGTGTTAATACAATTTTAAAAACAAAATCTGTTATTTTTTCTACTTTACATTTTTGAGTTACAGTTCCTAAAATTGGAATTCCATTACTCATCTTATCTATAAAAATATCTGTAATTTTTTTATCAACTGAAACAATATATTCTTTTTCATGATTGTTTCCTGCTCTTAATATTTTATTTACAATATCACCATCATTAGTTAAAAAAATTAAACCTTCAGACGGTTTATCTAATCTTCCTATTGGAAATAATCGTTCTGGATGCCCTATAAATTTTACTATATTTTTTCTTTCTTTACTATCTGTTGTACAAACTATACCTACTGGCTTGTTAAGAGCAATATATAACGTTTTAGGTTTAGATTTTAATAAGCGTCCATCAACTCTGACTTCATCTCCTTCAAAAACTCTATTACCTAATTGTGCTGTACTTTTATTTATTGTTACTCTACCTGCTATAATAAATTTTTCTGCATCTCTACGAGAACAAATACCTGTACTACTAATAAACTTATTTAAGTTTGTTGAATTTTGATTCTTATTTTCCATTAGTGCAAAGAAAAAGAAAATCCTCAAGTTTTAGCTTGAGGATTTAATTATATTATTATGATTTTTTAAAACATCATCATTTTTTGAGTACATCTTGCCAAACTTGGTCTTCTATCATAATCAAGTCCTAGTGTAATCATATGAGTTCCATAATTAAAATCTTGTATTTCATTCATATTAATACTAAAACCATAAGATAGATAAAGATTGTTCTTTTTTATACCTAACAATGGAGCTATAGCATTTGGCTGAAAAAATTGATCATTTAAGAATGTATAACTTAAACCTCCCCATACATAACCATCTCTAATACCTTTTCTTACCTTAACGTTAAGGTCTGTTCTAGATCTTTTATCTGCCTCATAATATTCAACAAACATTGATGGTTCAATTTCTACCTTATCACTAATTTTTGCTAAAACATAAGATGTAAACATCGTAAATCTTCTTAACGCTTGAGGTTCGCTAAATGCAAAAATATCAATTTTTTTATCTAATATATTATTTGCATTTAAACTAATACTAAACTTTTCATAACGGAATAACATACCTACATCAAAATTAGAACTTGATAAAGCTCTACTTGGAACAGATTGCCCTGAATTATTTTGAGATGTATCTATATTAAACTGTGTAAAGTTATAACTTAAACCAAAAGATAAGAAACTATCATGAAAATCACTTAATATTAAATGACTTGCTAAAGATAATTTAGCTCCTTTTTGAGATGTAAACCCATTTTTATCATTAAAAACAGTTATACCTCCTCCAAATCTATCAGCTAAACGAGCTTCAACAACCAACGATTGTGTATCTGGTGCTCCTTTAACACCAATCCATTGACTTACTCCATTTAATCGAACCTGAAATTCAGAACCTATACCTGCGTAACTTGGAGATATTAAAAATGGGTTATCTGCCATATGGCTTATATACTGAGGTAAATTTACCTCCTGTGCATTTAATTTTACACTACAAATTATGATGCTTATTATGGTTAATATTTTTCTCATTCTTATCTATATAATGTAAAGTGACCCATTAATTTCTTTTCTTCTCCTGATAGCTCTTTATAGTAAATTGTATACCAGTAATCTCCTGCAGGCAATGGTTTACCATCATAAGTACCATCCCATCCTTCTCCTTGAGGAAGCACTCCTTGGTACGTCTGAATCTTACGAGCATATCTATCATAAATATACACTTTTAAATCATGATAATCTTCAACTTCTAAAGGATACCAATTATCGTTTGTTCCATCACCATCTGGTGTAAATAAGTTAAGAACTTTTATTGTTACATAAACTCCTTCTGTAGTTATACTAATAGAACAACCATCACCATCTCCATTTCTAGAATCTTTAACTACAATATCGTAATCTTGAGTTTGATAAATTGTAATCCAATTTTCTGTTTGCCAAGTTTGTCCTCCATCAAAACTATAATAGTAATCTTCTAAACCTCCAGTTACATTTACTATTAATTTGTTTTTTTGAGATTTGTCAATAGTCATAGCAAGAGCTTGAACATCTTCAATATCTATTGGATTACTTCTAGAATCTTCAACACAAGATGTTACTGAGTTCGTTGCTATAACATAATACCCATTACCTTCTGGTACATTAATAAATTTAGATTCAGGATAAGTAATTGTACCATATAAATTATCACCTCCATCATATAAAGAATAAGACATTGAGTTCTTGTATTTATCATCTACAAATACTTCTATCTCATTACCTGATTCACAAGTATATTTAAATTTTGCTTCAAAAGATAAATCTACCGGTTGTTTTGTTGTTAAAGGTGGTGTTGACTTCGTTTCACATCCAATAACATCTCCTCTTACTTTAATTACATAAACATCACCTCCTTGTATACCTCCAACAACCTGAGCATTAGTATTGTTAAGTATTATAGTATTTTGATTAAAAGGTGTTCGTATCTCACGACCATTAATACTAATATAATATGGTGCAGTACCTCCTTCTACATTAACTGTTATCTCTGGAGTATCATCATTTTTACAGTTTTGTTCTTGAGTTATACTTGCATTAATTGATAATTTTTGTGGTTCAGTAATTTCTACTCTAATAGAAGGTAAAATAGTACATCCTACTTTATCTTTAACTGTTATATCATAGAAACCTGCTGGTAAATTTTCGAATACTCCATTATCAACAAACTTATTTGGAGGATATACTGGATTAGGAATTACTGGAAGTAAATTATACTCATAACTACCACTTCCTTCGAAACCTTGAGCAGTTATAATACCTGTATTACCACCAAAACAAGTTACATTTTGCCTTACTAAAGCTCTACCTGTCAACTCTAATGGTTGAGTAATTCTATCTTCTCTTGTAGCTTCATAACATGTAACACCTGCTGCATTGGTACTTCTTACATTAATTTGATAAGTACCAAAGTCTAATCTTGAAAATGTATTTGATGTTTGCCAAGTCCTTATTTCTACACCACTTTCATCTACTAATTGATATTCATAATTACCGAATCCATTTTCAGCTACTGCAGATAATACTGCGTTAGCATCTCTATTACAAGTTATAAAAGCAAATTCGTCATTTAAAGTAGCAGTTAATGGTATATATGGATTAACACCTATTGGTGTAGGCTCTGATATACATAAATTACTGTCTCTAACATAAATTTTATGTTGTCCTGCATCTAAATTAAACCTGTGATTTGGAGCTGCATTTGCTGCTACGAAGTTTATTCCGTCTGTACTATACATATATGGTCCTGTACCTTGTGAACCTACAACCTCTACAACTGCTTGTGGTGTATTACAAGTAATATCAGAAATAATACTAGCAGTTGCTGTTGTTTTTGTTGGATCTATAATATCTATTGGTCCTACTCTACCATCACAAGAATATCCATCGAATATTAAAACATGATAACCATTACCTGCTCGTAAATTGTTAAATGTACTTGATGCTTGACTTGTTGTTCTATCTCCGTTTGGATATTCTAATATATAAGAATATCTTAATGGCGCTGCTTGTAATTGACCTGTAGCAGGATCTGGTGTTGCAGTTATAGAAGCAGCGCTATCACCAATACATTGATTTGGTGTTACTGTAAATGTTCCTGTTATTGGAATACCTGCATCTAATTGGAATGTTAATGTTGCTCTACAATTATTAGCATCTCTTACTGTAGCTTCATAATTACCTGCTATTAAACCTCCAATACTATTATTAGCATCAAAAGCTTGAATAGTAGTTCTTGTTGCTCCAACTATTCTTACTAATTCAAATTCATTTACTCCCCAACCTCCTGTTGCTGTTAATTTAACTTCTCCAGAGTCTGCTCTATTACATTTTAAGAATGTTAATTCTTCTGATATCTTTAAATCGGTTTTTGGTTGTACAATTTCAAAATCGTTAGAACGAGCAGTACAACGAGGAAGATTAGCTCCCATATCAATAGAAATATAATAGTTTCCTGCTGCTAAACCATTAACAGTTACCGCTGCAGTACCATTTCCGTTACCAGTTATACCTGTAGTTGTTCCTCCAACTTGAAAAACTTCATATGTATAATTACCCGTATATGGTGAAGTTGGGTTGAAACTTAAATCAACACCTGCTGTACCATTAAAACAAGCTCTTTGAATATTATTTACTATCAACTCAAATTTAGGTGCTTCATTTACTGTATGATATTTCGTAAACACACAATTTGTATCAGTATTTTCTACCTCAATTCTATAAACTCCTGGGCCTAGAGCTGTAACAAAATCTCCATCTGTAGTTCTTTCTGGTTCTAATAATGCTCCACTAGCATTATTGTATAATCTATATTCAAAATTAGCTATAGCTCTTGTTGAAGCAAAAAGGGCAATAATATTCTCACCATCAACACAATTAAGATCACTCTGTACTGTGATATCTATATCTGTTATTTTAGCAAAAGAGGTAATTGTTCTAGTTTCACTGTCAGAACAATCATTAGTATCATATACAGTTACAGTTACTTGTCCTCCAGCTTCATTTGTTATTGTATAATCAAATACTCCACTATCTTGTGTTATATCATCAGTAGGGTCTGCAGGTGTACCGTTATCATAAACAAATATTGCTCTTACAAAAGAGCCTGTACCTCCAACACCTACTGTATTTACAGATATATTGGCATTATTCGTTGTATTACCATTTGTACAGCCAAATGAACTTACTGTAACTGCTCCTGAAATGTCAATATCAGAATTCTGATTAATCGTTTCATTAACAACAGTTGTACAACCATTAGTACCAGTTGCTGTTATTGTATAAGTACCTTGTGGTAA
>CAZCHR010000005.1:0-34968 GCA_964498665.1 uncultured Tenacibaculum sp.
AAGATAAAGAAGGTAATAGTATTTGTTGGTATCTGTTCAACAATGAATCTATTTATTCCAAAGAGCAGTGTTTAAAACTATTCTTCAAAAATGGTTATCAATTTTTAAAAAAAGATGAGACTTTATTAAAGAGCTATTATAGTTCTACTGATGAACAAGAGAGAGTAATTTTACTATGTAAATTGGCAAGTAACACTTCTAAATGGCTAATAGACAATTTATTTGAGTACAAATCACAAAGAGTTCTTTGTGTTATAGAAAGTTGTTTAGAAAATAAAATAGTTGGTTTTAAGTTTAAAGGATGGATAGCTTTGTTTAATTATGCTATTCATAATTATCCAGAGTATTGGAAATACATTGAATTAGTCATAAAGTATAAAGGGCTTTTTAGTGAAATCATTTCGTTAGATAAAAAAGGAACATTTCAAAGTAAATTAGAAAAATATAATAAAGAGGAAAATAAACCTAATGAAAGATTTGGGGAGCTTTTTGCAGATTTATATCCTGAAATAGCGTACACAACATAAATATTTTGAGAAAACAGTTAGTCTTTAACATATTGATATTACTGATACCATTATTAATAATAGTATTTGTAAACGAATACTCAAGACTTAACAACTCAAATAAAGGTTTTGTTAGGAAAGGAATAACTGCTATTAATCCAAGTGTAAAAACACCTAAAAAGTGCAGTTGGTATTGCCATACAGATACTGGTTACTGTAAAAAGCATCATACCCATTTACTGCAAAATCATACTTCTAAAATTGACCCTTTTTATTTTGGTATTATAAAGTCATTACATAATACAGGGGATTATGGCTTAGCCAATATCATTTTTTTAGTGATTCTATTTCCTGTATTAATCTATGTGCTTTTAATAAAAAGTATAAGCATTCAAATAAAAATCAAAGAGTTAAAGAATGGATAGGTTGATGGATATTGTGAATTTTGTTTATGCTTATTGTACAGATTTTGTAATCAATATAGCAAACATTTTAGGGTTGTCATATTATGAAGTAAATACTTTCATTTTTGTTGTTCTATACCCTTTGCTATTAGTTGGTTTGACTTGCTTATTTGTTATCCAAATTTTAAGATTGAGGTACTGGAAAAAGAAACCCAACCTCTAAAATAGAGATTGGGCATCACTCAACTCAAAAACCAATGATAAGAACCATTATTGACAGCTTTTGAGATACTTTTAGTAAAATCAAAAGCATTTACATTCCTATCTAAAAAAGTGTCAATGTAGCTGCTCTTATTGGCTGAGGTAAACAAATTGTACATATTCCAAAGGTTGATGTTTCCATCTTCATTTTTACAAAACCTTTCATCTTGGTAGTAATCTTTGGCTATGGTGGAAATTTGACCATCATTAATAAGCAGTTGAGGTATTTCTAACTTTTCTTTTTTGGGTAAAAACTGATACAGTTTAGCTCTACCAACTAATTGAGCAAATTGCTTTTCTGAAAGTTGGTATCGGGTTAAATTTTGCATCGATTTAAAGTGATGCTCCATTTTGTAAGACTGTAATAACTCCAAAATTTTGGCTTTCAATTCTGCATAGCTAGATACTTTTATTTCAGCAGAAAAACCATCTGTAGAAATACATAAATTACAACACACCATATTTTGGAAACCTATAAACACTTGAAATTTTTCAAATGATTTTTTACTATACAGGTTTTCTCTGTTATAGGCTCTAACTCCACCAACAATTAAGGATAGCGTATTTCCATTAATGGTTTCAGTAATACTTGGTATTCGGATAATAAAAGCCATTCTTTCAAAATATTGTGTCCTTTCATGTTCTAACAAATCTTTGGCTGATTTATGTATAGCTTCAGGAATCCTGCCTTTAATTTGGTGGCTAATTCTAATTTCAGGTTTGCTAATTTGATGTCTATTAAAAGTTGAATGTACACACTCATTTGTAATATCAATAAACTCTTGGTGTGCTATGGTTTTTTCGTTGTCTTTTGCAAAGACTGGAATAATACAATCCTGCTTTAAACAAGAAAGGCTAACCTCTTTTGTGTTAGCCTCTATAAATGGGGTTTGTTGAAATTGTTTTGGGTTATTTGATACCTGTAATAAAGAGGAACTATTATTAATAATTCCTTTATCTACAGGTACTTTGTTAAGGATATGTAAATCCTTAGATACTGGTACAAGTTCCATGATGTTAAAATTTAAAAATTGTAAAACGGCAGCAGAATGCTACTTAAAGAAAGTGATGATTTTTTCTGTAAGTTCCTTGTCTAAACCTATATCAGAATTGGTTTGAAAGAAATTAGGATTTTGGCTCTCTAAAAAATCATCTTCGTCATCTAAAATGACATATTGAATAGGAGTTTTGAAATGTTTCTGGTTATCAGCTAACCAATTTTTTATTTCATTACCTCTTAGCAAAGGAGTATCAGGTTCAAAGGTTGATAAAACTTCTGTTTTACCATATATTTTACCTGCAAATCCAATAGACTTAAATAAATCTTGTAAGTCCTGTAAGCTTCTTAAAATTCTCCAAGATGAAGAGATAATAACTCTTGCTCCTGTTTCAGAAATTATACTATTTAAATGTTCTACACAAATAGGGTCAAAGTAGCGTTTAACAGAATTACCAAGAGCTTTACAGCTATCAGAACTATGCCATTGCTTACTATTCAATACACCATCTATGTCAAGAAATAGAATATTCACAGGGCTAAAAATAACAAATTAATGTGCATTATGATTGCCAACTCCATTTGAACTGAAGTTTTGAGGTTGAGCCAAACTTTCAAGCTGTTGCTTTTTACTCATAAATTGTTCCTTATGTGAATGCTGAAACTGTGGGTTTTGTTTATACAGTTCCATTAATTGACTAACTGAAAGGCATTCTTGAATCCTATCTGATATAGGTTTGTTACTTAAAGGTTCAATAGTACTCCATTGCAATAGTTTTTTACCTGTAGCAGAAGATATTACAAACTCTGGTTTGCCATTAAATAAGCCTGTCCTATCCTTTGAAACTTTTACAAGGTGTTTGTCATTAATCAATTCAAAATTAACAGTCAGCTCATACTCAAAACCCTCTCTGGTTATTTCTTTAGTTCCATGCTTCACTACTTTAGTTCTGCCATTAGAACCTACATCTAAAGAATAATCAATCTTTCTTCTTGTGGTTGTAATAATGTGGCAATTAGATTGTAATATCTTATCAATAAATGCTTGATGCCTTGGAGTAACCTTTGCCCAATCTTGGAATCTACCTCCTAGTTGCTCTTGTATTTGTAAACAGCCACCAGTTCCAGACCACTCATGTGTAATGGAATCCAAAATGCAGACTTCAATTCCTGCCTTTTCACAAACTTCTATAGCTTCAATATACCTTTCAGGAGAAAATGGAGCTTGTAAATCCAGTACATTATAATTTCCTAAATGACTGTACAAACTAGCTGAACTGTTTTCTGTGTCAATCACAGCTATTTTAGACCAATCATTTGTTAACCCATGTGCCAATAATAAGGCACTTGTTGTTTTTCCAAACCCACTTGGTCCAGAAATTCCTATGCGGAGTTTTACATTACTGCGTTTACTTTGTTTTAGTTGCATAATTTTTATGTTTAAAAAAGTTAATATTTATTTGAAAAGATTCATTTATAAATGAAAAAGACTCTCAAAATGGAGAGTCTTTCATACTGTTTTAAGAAGCATATTTTAATTGAGGTTCTTCTAAGAGTTTCTGCATAGCATCATCAATTACTTTATTCTCAAATTCTTTTAGATATGCTTTTGTAACACTAACATCATGATGCCCCATAGATTCACCAATTAAATCAGTTGAAATACCAGCAAATTTTAAGTTTGTAGCAAAACTGTGTCTTATGACATAAGAAGTTACGTTTTGATGTACACCTTGTATTTCTGCTATTTCCTTTAATTGTTTATTGAATTTCTTTAAGGTTTTATGTTTTCTATTCTCAATCTGTATAGGTGTTAAATTATCCTTTAATAATATTGGAAACACATAATTTGTAGGTCTGTTTTGAGTTTTATAATACTCAACTATTTCTATGATAGGTTGTAACATTTTAACCGAAAATCTACCCTTAGTTTTAGAGCGGATATATAAAATTCTATCCCCTTTGATATTCTCCCATTTTAATTTCATCATATCTACAAAATTCATACCTCCCATATAGTAGCAAAAAACCATATAGTTTTTGGTGTCTAAAAGGTGAGGATACTTGTTAGTGTCAATAGTTTCCATTGACCTCATTTCATCTCTGCTTAATGCTTTCTTTATTCCCTTACCTTTTAGTTTGGAAACTTTGTAGGTTTTAAATGGATAGTATTTTTCTTGCACAACACCTTTTTTGATAGCATCATTAAACAATGCTCTAATCTCTCTCATTTTTACACCTATACCACCATCAGTATTATTATTGCTCCTTAAATATATCTCGTATTTGTCTAACAAGTTTGGTGTAATTTCTCTGAACATTAGAGATGTGTTTTTATTAAACTTAAAGAATGAATTATATACATCTTTGTAAGCTCTTGCATTTCCTGTTCTTCCAGATTTATTAAGGTCATCTATCTTCTCTTTCCAAAATTCAGAAACAGTCATTGCATTTTGTTTTTTACCTCTAAATCTTTGTTCAAATTGATTAAGTGTGAAGTCTAAATCTTCTAATGAAAATTCATCTATTATTTTTAATGCTTTTTCTTGAAGTTTTAATAACAGCCTATTTCTTTGAGATGCATTTGGATAAGTTCTTTTAAACTCATTTTTCTTTGTGTCCCAATCTTGCTTTTTACAAGACATTCCTAAAGAAATTAGTTTTGATTTTCTGTCTTTTACAATTCTTAGTATTACTGGATATTCTTCTTGCTTATTAGCTTTATTTCTTAAAGTTATTGTTATGCTTGCCATCATATTTGTATTTTGAGTGTGACAAAATCCATATATAGAGATTAAGGATTTTGTCATGTTTTTAATTATTGATTAAGTACTGGAATTTTGTATTGAGCTTATCACGCAGTAGATTCTTTGTATTGAGCAAATTGTTATCTTCTAATAATTGTTTGAACTCTGCTTTTTGTACTATAGCCTTATTTCTTAGATTGGATGAGGGTTTTAGTGACTCCCAATGATTATAGCTTGTATATATTCCAATCTTCTTTTTTACTTCTTCAGAGATAGCACTACTGTTTTTGTAATTGTCAATTATGGTTAACTCTTCAAATCTCATCATTAAGTTTTCAAACAAACTTTGAAGACTATCTTTAGATGTTAAGTCATTTATGTTAAAAATTCCGTGAGGATTAATGCTCTTACTACATCTATGTTTTATCTCAATTCTCAACACATTACTTGGTAAACTGTATTGCTTTGCTTTATCATAAATCTTAAAGTCATAAATTGACCTGTCAAATTGTTTAAATTCTCCTTTGCCTTCAAACTTTTTATTATGATTATGAGTTTGATATTTATGCATCATAATGTTCTCTCTAACAATAAATTCAGCAGGGAAATCTAATTCAATATTTAGCCCAAATTCTAACTTTGATAATCTGGCTTTTTCTAACTTGATTAACCCATTGTTTAATAAATTAATGGTTTCTGTAAGTTGTGAGTAAGTGAAGTCATTATGGTTTCTGTAACCCTTTTTGTTATGCTGATTATAAAACTTATGCAAAGAGTTCATTACCCTTATGTTTTTTTCAGTAATAGTTACTTCCATAGCTCCTAAATTAGTTTTGTATGGGTATTCTATTTCTCCTGAGTGTTTTTCCAAAACAACTCTTAATTCTTCAAAGTTTTTAGAATCACATATAAAAGATTCTACTTCGCTTTTTTCCTTGTAGTTCATTCTAATAAAATCTATCATAGCGTTAGATTTTTATTAGTTCTACTTAGGTAATTTTCAACATCACATTCCAATTCATTATTAGACGTAATCTTACCTTTAAAAACCCATGCATCAAGTTCTGATTTCTTGAAATAGATTTTTTTGCCACCAGGTTTATAAAAAGGAATTTCCTTATTACTGGTCATCTTGTGTAAACAAGATTTTGATAGTTGTAAATAGATTATAGCATCATCTACTGTTAGAATTTCCTTTTGCTGAATGTTTTGAGCTAAAAGAAGTTTCTTTAATTCTTTAATTTCTTTCTGGATAAATTCCATAATTTTTAAAAATTATGGATGTGCACATCCTTGTTAATGTGCTACAAAGAAACAGTGATTAAAACCCTGTTTTTTAGAACTGTAAGTAAGGTGCAGGTAAGATGTAAGATTGTTTTCTTACACTTTTTTAAGTAGGTTTTTTATACTGTCAGACATCATTGATATTTCAGAATTTAACTTTAACCTTTGTTTGGCTGTATCATATATTTGAACAGTAATATGTTTACCTTGTTTGGTTATAAGTTTTTTGGATTCTTGAATATCTTTAGCTTTGAAGTTATTAAATAATGGTTGAATGTCTAATAGAAATTGTATCATCATAGAATTATTACAGTAAAACTGTATAAATGAATTATCATTACTATTATCCGTTAGGGTTTTTATAAAATCATCTTCATTTATTTTTTCATAGTCTATAACTCCATATTCATCGGCTATCATATATAAGTCTGAAAATATGCTTTTTTTAATGTTAGATTTTACACTAAAAGAAGAATTTACATGTGTTTGATTATTTGTATTTCCTGAATTAAGTTCTATCTTATTATTCGCTGAAAAGTGATTTATTAAGTTGCTAATTTGTTCAAAATATTCAATTAGAAAATTAAACTCTAAGCTACTCTTATTTAAAACTTGCTTTAGTTTAATTCTTAAAAAATCAGCATAAGCTGTAATTTCTTTTTTATCTACAAAACGTTTTTGAAATTCACTTTCAATAAATTTTTTGGTAATATTGATTTCTCTGTTAAGTTTTGATTTTATACTTCCTTCAAAAGAAAAGGTAATATAGTCAGCTTGGATTTCTTCTTTATGATGAATATTAGGAACTTTAATAATATGATGTACTTTGTCTATTTCTTCAATATTATTAAAGTAAAGTTCTTCTGTAATGTTAGTATAAAACTCTTTTAAGTCCTTTTGAATTTGGTTTTCAAAATAGTCATCAAAAAATAAGAAAGGATGTTCTGCTGTACTTTTCATAATTCCAAAAATATAAAAATGTTTGACCTATGTTTGACCCAAAACAAAAAAGCACCTACAATAAATTTGTAAGTGCTTGATTTTAAAAGTGGTCCCACATGGGCTCGAACCATGGACCCCCTGATTATGAGTCAGGTGCTCTAACCAACTGAGCTATAGGACCCTTAAATTTGGACTGCAAAAATAGTAACTTTTTTTAATTAACCAACACTTTTTTAAACTTTTCTACTCATTAAATTTTTACCAAAAAGACGTAGCCCTTCTTTAGCTTGATTACTAATGTTTAATAGGTCTAAGCTCTCAAAAGACTTATCTGTGTAATAGCCAATTAGTTCGTGTGTGTGTTTAGGTATATTATTGCGTTCAAAAATACTAGAAACAGCCTTTATTTTTTCAGAAATATTTTTTTGTTCTTCATTGTAAAGAGTGTATAGTTTTTTCTGATCTTCTTTATTAGCTACTTCTAAAGACTTTAAGTAAAGGAAAGTTTTTTTGTTTTCAATGATATCACCACCAACTTGTTTTCCAAAAGTTTTAGGGTCTCCAAAAGTATCTAGATAATCATCTTGTAATTGAAAAGCAATACCAAGATTAAGTCCGTAGTTATATAAATGTTGAGCTTCTGTTTCGTCCGCTTCAGCAACAATTGCACCCATTTTTAAAGCTGCAGCAACTAATACAGATGTTTTTAAGGTAATCATCTTAATATATTCTTCGATAGTTACATCGTTTCTAGTTTCAAAATCAACATCTAATTGTTGTCCGTCACAAACTTCAAGAGCAGTTTTGCTAAATAGTTGCGCTAGTTTTTGAAAAACAGTTGGAGGATAATTCTCAAAATACTGATAAGCTAAAATTAGCATTGCATCACCAGATAATATACCTGTATTAATATCCCATTTTTCATGAACAGTTTTATGACCTCTTCTTAAAGGGGCATCATCCATTATATCGTCATGTACTAACGTGAAGTTGTGAAATACTTCAACAGCTAATGCTGCTGGTAATGCATCTTTGTATTCTCCGCAAAAAATGTGTGAAGCAATAAGAGTTAGTATAGGTCTAATTCTTTTACCACCTAATTGTAAAATATAATCTATAGGTTCATATAGGTTTTTAGGATCTCTAGTGATTTTCTGAGATTCTAAATAAGATAAAAAGTCTGATTGATATTGTAATATGTCCAAATCTGAAATTTTTTTGTAAAAATAAGACAAACAAAAATTTTATAGTCAAGAGAATGTTAAAAAAAAGATAAAACTTAGGAAACTTTTTTTGTTTCTAAAGTTTCCTAACGTATCTTTGTATCGAATTATGAGAGATAAAATATTAGAAAAATCGAAAGAAATGTTCTTAAATCTAGGGTTTAAGAGTGTTACTATGGATGATATAGCTGGAGAGATAGGTGTTTCTAAAAAAACCATTTATACGCATTTTAAGACTAAAACAGATTTAGTTAAAGAAGTTACAGAAGCTATTTTTTGTGTAATTTGTACAGGGATAGATTTGATTCATGAGCAACAAAAAAATCCTATTAAAGAGCTTTATGAGGTTAAACAATTCGTAATGGCGTATTTAAAGGATGAAAAATCATCTCCACAATATCAATTACAAAAGTATTACCCAAAAATATATTCAACTTTAAAACAGAAGCAATTTGAATTTATGCAGGAATCTATAAAAGAAAATCTAGCAAGAGGAATTGAACAAGGTTTGTTTAGAGCTAGCATAAATGTTGATTTTACTGCTAGAATGTATTTTAATGGAATGTTGGGGATTAAAGATCAAGAATTATTTCCTTTAAAAAACTTTTCAATGAATTTATTGATGGATAACTACTTAGAATACCATTTAAGAGGAATTTCATCAGAAGCAGGAGTAAAAGAATTAGAAAAACAATTACAAAATAATTTATCATAAATGAAAAACTATATATATAGCATATCTTTTTTTCTTTTAGTGAGTATTACACAAGCTCAAGAAAAGCAAATGAGATTATCAATGCAAGATGCTATTAGTTTTGCTTTAAAAAATAATTTTAAAGCAAAAGAAGCAAAAAATAATATTGCAGCTGCGAAAAAGAAAAAATGGGAAACAACAACTATTGGTTTACCACAAATAAATGCATCGGTAGATTATCAAAATTGGTTAAAACAACAGGTTTCATTATTGCCAGCTGCAGCTTTTGATAATACATCTTCTGTTGTTAAAACGGTAGAACAATATTTCGGTTTAAACGCAAATAGTAATCCAACTGTACCTGAAGGTTTTTTGCCACTAACATTTGGAACTAAACAAAATGTTAATGCTAGTGTTACTTTAAGTCAATTATTGTTTGATGGTTCTTATTTAGTAGGCTTACAATCGGCAAAAACATATTTGAAAATTTCTGAGCAAGCGAAAGAAAAAACAGATTTGGCAATAAAAGAAGGAGTTATTAATGCTTATGGTAATGTACTTGTTTCAGAAAAAACTATCGCTATTTTAGAAAGAAATAAAAAAGTAAACGACAGGTTGCTTAATGGAGCTCAACAAGGATTTAAAAATGGTTTAGCAGAAGAAGAGCAAGTAGAACAATTTGAAATAATTAAAGGAAATATTGATAGTAATATTAGAAATGCTAAAAGGTTAAAAACAATAGCATATCAAATGTTAAATATTTCATTAGGTAATCCAATTAATGAGAAACTTATCTTAACTGATAATTTAGATGATATGGTTATTCAAAATACAGATATAACTCTATTATCTAAAGTATTTAATATTAATAATCATGTTGATTATAGAATTGCACAAAACGATAAAGAGTCAAAAAGATTGTTAATGAAGTTAGAGCAAAGTAAAGCTTTACCTAGTTTAAGTGCTTTTGTGAATTTAGCAACTACAGCAAATTCAAATTCTTTTACTTTTTTTAATGGAAATCAAAAATGGTTTAATTCTTCATTACTGGGAGTTAGTTTAAAAATACCAATCTTTAGTAGTTTTGGTAGGGCAGCAAAAACAGCACAAGCTAAAATAGCTTTAGAAACATCTAATTTAAGACTAAAAGAAACAGAAAAGAAGCTAAGTTTAGAGGCTGAAGTTGCAAAAAGCGATTATCAAATGAGTATTGAAAACTACGAAACAGCTAAGAAAAATTTAAACTTAGCAGAACGAATTGAAAATAAAAATCAAATTAAATTTAGAGAAGGAATAGCAACTAGTTTTGATTTATTACAAGCCCAAAACCAATTGTATTCACAGCAAAATAATTACGTACAATCTATGTTAAACGTTATTGCTAAAAAAGTAAAGTTAGAAAACGCATTAAATATTTCAATAAAATAATCAAATAATGAAAAAGATATATCTATTAACAATAAGTATCATTCTTTTAATCTCTTGTGGAAAGAAAGAATCAATTTCTGTAGATGATTTAGTTTCTAAAGGAACCATTGAAGAATTAAGAACAAAGAAAAAAGAAATAACAATAAAGTTAGACGATTTAAATAAAAATTTAGAAGCAGTAAACTCTGCAATTTCTAAATTAGATACGGTTAAAAAGCTACCTTTAATTACAACTATTGTTACAAAAGAAGAGGGTTTTAATCATTATTTAGAGCTTCAAGGTAATGTAAAAACGAAACAAAACGTTTTAGTTTATCCTGAAATGCCAGGTATTTTAAGGAGAGTTTATGTTAAAGAAGGACAAAGAGTAAAAAAAGGACAGTTATTAGCTACAATTGATGATGGAGGTATTAGTAGTCAATTGGCTCAATTAGAAGCAACAACTGATTTAGCAAAAACTACATACGAACGTCAAAAGCGTTTATGGGATCAGAAAATTGGATCAGAAATTCAATATTTACAAGCAAAAACAAATTTCGAGGCGCAAAAAAACACAATTAATCAATTAAAAAGTCAGTTATCTAAAGCCTCTATAAGAGCACCATTTTCAGGTGTAATAGATGATGTAATGAAAGAAGCTGGAACTGTAATTGCTCCAGGGCAAGGGTCAGAAGTTTTTAGAATTGTTAATCTTAATAATATGTATGTTGAAGCTGAAGTGCCAGAGAGTTATATTAAAAACGTAACTATAGGTAAAAATGTTGAAGTTTATTTTCCAGTTTTAGGAAAAACTGTTACAGCAAAAATAAGACAAGTAGGTAACTTTATTAACCCAAGTAATAGAGCTTTTAAAATTGAAGTTTCAATTCCGAATAAAGAAGGAAATATTAAACCAAATTTAACAGCCAGATTAGAAATTAACGATTATACAAATACCAAAGCAATTTTAATACCTCAAAGTATTATTTCAGAAAATGCAGAAGGAGAGCAATACATATATTTAATACATAGTAAAAAGAATAATAAATATGCTGTAGCAAAGAAAACGATTATAAAAACAGGTAAAACACAAGGTGATGTTATTGAGGTTTTAAGTACTAAAATTATAACAGAAAAAAATGGAGAGAAAAAAGTTTTTTTAAGACCAATGTCAGCAGGATCTGAAGTTGTAAGTGAAGGAGCACGTAGTGTTAATGATGGACAGAAAGTAGAAATTAAAAATATATAGCTACTATTATGACAAAAGAACAAAAGCAAGTTAATAAAGAGTTTGGTTGGTCATCATGGGCAATAAATAATAAAACTACCATATATGTAATGATGGTTTTAATACTATTTTTAGGTATTTCAGCCTACTTTAGTATGCCGCGTGAAAACTTTCCGGAAATTAAAGAGACCAAAATTTATATTAGTTCTGTGTACCCAGGTAATACCGCAGAAGATATAGAAAAGTTAATTACAGACCCGTTGGAAGATAAATTAAAAACGGTAAGTAATATGGTTAAAATTACATCAACATCTCAAGAAGATTATTCGATTGTGGTTGTTGAATTTGATGAAAACATTACTGTAGATCAAGCAAAACAAAAAGTAAAAGATGAAGTAGATTCTAAGACCTCTGGTGAGGATTGGCCAACATTTAATGGTGCTAAGGTTGAACCAAATATTTTTGAATTAAGTATGTCTGAAGAAGTGCCGATTCTTAATATTAATATTTCAGGTGATTACCCAGTATATAAATTAAAAGAATTTGGAGAGTATTTACAAGATGAAATCGAAGATTTATCTGAGATTAAAAAGGTAGATATTAGAGGTGCACAAGATAAAGAAGTAGAGGTAGCTGTAGATATTTATAAAATGATGGCGGCTCAAGTAAGCTTTAGAGATATTACTGAGGCTATTAAAAACGGAAATATGACAATGTCTGCAGGTAATTTAATAGCTAGTGGACAAAGAAGAACAATTAGGATTTTAGGGGAGATTGAAACGCCTTCTGAGTTAGGTAATTTTGTTATAAAAACAGAAAAAGGAATTTCTATTTACTTAAAAGATGTAGCAAAAATATCCTTTAAAGATAAGGATAAAACAACTTATGCAAGAGAGTTTGGTCATGAAGTTGTGATGCTAGATGTAAAGAAACGTGCTGGAAAGAATATGGTAGCTGCTGCGAATCAAATTTATAAAATAGTTGATAAAGCAAAAGCAGATTTTTTTCCATCTGATTTAAAAGTTACTGTAGCAAATGATCAATCAACAAAAACAATTGGACAAGTTGATGATTTAGTAAACAATATCATTTTTGGAGTTGTTTTAGTAGTTGTGGTTTTAATGTTCTTTTTAGGGTTTAAAAATGCAGTTTTTGTTGGATTCGCGATCCCAATGTCAATGTTTATGTCTTTAATGATTCTTAATTTATTAGGATATACATTAAATACAATGATTCTTTTCGGATTAATTATGGGACTTGGAATGTTAGTAGATAACGGAATTGTCGTTGTTGAAAACGTATACCGTTTAATGGATGAAGAAGGTATGAGTAGAATTGAAGCTGCTAAAAAAGGTATTGGTGAAATTGCATTTCCTATTATCATTTCAACAGCAACAACAGTCGCAGCTTTTGTTCCTTTAGGTATGTGGCCAGGGGTAATGGGGCAATTTATGATTTTATTGCCAATTACATTATCTACCGTTTTAGGCTCTTCATTATTTGTTGCTATTTTCTTTAATTCTGTTTTAGTTTCTCAGTTTATGGAAACTGAAGATGAAAATATGCCAATGAAGCAAATAGTAATTACTACAAGTGTTATGGCTATTTTAGGATTATTGGTAATTATTTTTGGAGGGACATATAGAGCGTTAGGAACATTAATGTTGTTTACATCAATAATGTTATGGGTTTACAGGTTCTTTTTAAGACCATGGGCAAACAGGTTTCAAAACAAAGTATTACCTCGTTTAGAAGCTTGGTATGAAAGACAATTAAAAAAAGCGCTATCAGGACGAAAGCCTTATTTTTTAATTACAGGAACTTTTGCTTTGTTAATTATGGCTTTTATGATGTTTGGTATGTCGTTAAAATCTCAAAGAACTAAAGTTGAGTTTTTTCCTGACAATAAACCAAATCAAATAATTGTTTATATCGAATATCCTGAAGGAACTGATATTGATAAAACAAACGCTATTACTAAGCAAATTGAACAAAAAGTATCTACTGTTTTAAACGATGAAGCCTATATGGATGGTAATCGTAATTTTATGGTAGAAAGTATTGTTTCTCAAGTTGGAGAAGGTGCAGGAAATCCTCAAACAGATGGGGGTTCTTCAGCAGAAATGCCACATAAAGGAAAGATTACAGCTTCAATGCGTGAGTTTAAGTATAGAAAAGGAAAAGATAGTGAGGTTTTAAGACAAAAAGTACAAAAAGCTTTGGTGGGAATTTACCCTGGAGTTTTAATTTCTGTTGAAAAGGATGCTAATGGTCCACCAGTAGGTTCGCCTATTAATATTGAAATTCAAGGTGATGATTATAAAGAATTAATTGCTACTGCCGAAAGAATGCGAGATTATATTAATACTAGAAGTATCGCTGGAATTGACGAATTGAAGATAGATGTAAATCGTGATAAACCAAGTATTCAAGTTGTTGTAGATCGTCAAAAGGCAGGTGAGTTAATGGTAAGTGCAGGTCAAGTAGGTCAGCAATTAAGAAATTCTATTTTTGGAGCAAAGGCTGGAGTTTATAAAGAAGATGGAGAGGATTATGATATTTATGTCCGTTTTAATAAAAAAGACAGATATAATACAAGTGCTATTTTTAATCAAAAAATAACATTTAAAGATCAATCTAATGGTCAAACTAAAGAAGTTCCAGTATCTGCAATAGCAAAACAGACAAATAGTTCTGGATTTAGTGCAATAAAGCATAAAGCAGTAAAAAGAGTAGTTACAGTTTACTCTGCATTATCACCTGGTTATACAGATGCAGCAGCAGTTGTTGGTGAAATAGAAAATGAAATGAAAAACTTTAAAGGTTTATCAAAAGACATTAAGATAAATTATACGGGGCAAATTGAAGAACAAAATAAACAAATGAAATTTTTAGTAGGTGCGTTCTTTACAGGGTTAGCATTAATATTTTTCATTTTAATTTTTCAATTTAATTCAGTTTCAAAACCAGGAATTATAATGTTAGCAATCTTCTTAAGTTTTATTGGAGTTTTCGGGGGATTGGTAATTACTGGAGCATCATTTGTAATTATGATGACAATGGTTGGTATTATTTCATTAGCAGGTATTGTAGTAAATAACGGTGTGGTGTTATTAGATTACGCTCAGTTATTAATTGATAGAAAAAAGATTGTAGAAGGAGTTTCTAAAGATGATTATTTAAGTAAAGAGCATTTGTTTGAAACTATTGTAAAAGCAGGTCGTGCACGTTTACGCCCAGTATTATTAACAGCAATTACCACTATTTTAGGTTTAATTCCGTTAGCAATAGGTTTAAATATTAACTTCTTTACTTTGTTTAGTGAGTTTAACCCGAATATTTATTTTGGTGGAGATAACGTAGTTTTTTGGGGGCCGTTAGCATGGACCGTAATTTACGGATTGTTAATTGCAACTTTCTTAACCTTAATTGTAGTACCGATATTATTCTATTTAATTACAAGATTTAAAATGTGGTTACGTAGCTTATAAATTGATTTTTTGTTAACTTTAAAAGGGTTAAAAGCAATATGCTTTTAACCCTTTTTTATATTTTCGTAGTATGATGAGTAAAAAGGTTTTTACAGTTGATGAAATTAAAAGAAAGATAGAGCAATATTGTGTATATCAAGACCGCTGTCATAAAGAAGTTGAGGATAAGTTAATCGCATATAACTTGATTCCTGAAGCTAAAAATTATATTTTATTACATCTGTTAGAGCATAACTTTTTAAATGAAGAACGTTTTGCAAAAAGTTTTGCTAGAGGAAAATTCCGAATTAAAAAATGGGGTAAGCAACGTATAACAAGAGAATTGAAATTTCGAAATATTTCAACTTATAATATTAAATCAGCTTTAAAAGAAATTAATGAAGAAGATTATATTATTACTTTATATGAGTTGGTAAATAAAAAAGATAAATTAGTAACTGAGAAAAATATTTATAAAAGAAAAAAGAAAATAGCAGATTATCTTTTATATAGAGGTTATGAAAGTCGTTTAGTGTATGAAGCAATTAATGCTATTCAATAGTAAATAAGCTATCTAATTTAATGTCTTTGTCAAATCGAATTTTGGCATAAACAGTATTTATTTTATCATTCATGCTACCAAAAAGATTTAGTGTTTTAGCAACTTGACTATTTACTTGGTTTGATGTGATTGAAGGAATGTATGTCATATCAGTTAGTCTTAAAACTTCGTTTTCAAAAACGTTTAATCTAGCTCTAAAAGCAGGAGTTTTTAATGTTTCAATATTTAAACTGTCTTTAAGGTGTTTTGTTAAAGTCTTTAATTCGATAGCATTATTTAGAGCATCTGTAGCAGAAGTTTTTTCGAATTGATGTATAAAATCTTCTATAATAAAATATTCTTTCCATTTTTTTATCTTTTTTAAAGAAGAAGCATCAAGTTTAGAAAAAGGAGTATGTTTAGCAACGACATTCATTACGTTTTTTTGTAGAGAAACGTTACTTTCTTTTTTTTCTTTTTTACAAGAAGTTACTGTCAATAAAAACGAAACTAAAACAATTAAATAAGATCTCATTAAACGAAATAATTAAAGAGATAAAAATACATATTTTACATGGTTTATATGTAAAGTTAAAGTGATAAGTTTGTAACTCGTTTTTTACATGTTTAATTTACAGATAGTTAAAAAATGATAAATGTTTTTTGCGAATTATTAAATTTAATAACTTTGTAAATCGACCTTTTTGAATATTTTTAAAAATGAATGATACGATATTAATTTTAGGAGCCTGTGGGCAAATTGGAACTGAGTTAACTCAAAAACTACGTTCTATATATGGAAATGAAAACATAATTGCTTCAGATATTAGAGAGGGAGGTACAGAAATGATGAATTCAGGACCTTTCGAAATAATAGATGCAACTGATAAAGAAAGCATCTTAAAAGTAATTCAGAAATATAAAATTAATCAAGTTTATTTAATGGCTGCTATGTTATCAGCAACAGCAGAAAAATATCCATTAAAAGGTTGGGATTTAAATATGACTTCTTTATTAGCTGTTTTAGAGTTGGCTAGAGAAAAACATATTCAAAAAATATATTGGCCTAGTTCAATGGCTTCATTTGGTCCAACATCACCAAAAATTAATACACCACAACAAACAGTTATGGAGCCATCAACTGTTTATGGTATAAGTAAAGTTGCTGGTGAACATTGGTGTAATTATTATCATACTAAGTACGGAGTTGATGTAAGAAGTATTCGTTATCCAGGTATTATTAGTTGGAAAACTTTACCTGGAGGAGGAACAACTGATTATGCTGTTGATATTTATTTTGATGCTATAAAAAAGGGTGAATTTGAATGTTTTTTATCAGAAAACACACGTTTACCTATGATGTATATGGATGATGCTGTTGATGCAACTATTCAGTTAATGCAAGCAGATACAAATACAATTAAAACAAGAACATCTTATAATTTAGCAGCAATTAGTTTCACACCTAAAGAAATTGCTACAGAAATTAAAAAGTATATTCCAAATTTTACAATTACGTATAAACCAGATTTTAGACAAGAGATTGCTGATAGTTGGCCACAGATTATTGACGATTCTCAAGCTAGAAAAGATTGGGGTTGGCAGCATAAATTCGATTTAAAATCAATGACTAAAGATATTATTAGCAATTTAAAAATGCTAGAAAGTCAACAATTAGAAGAAGTGTAAGTATTATTAAATTTTCTCGTCTATTGTAATCGATTAAAATGTTTTTTCTTAATAATAGAACTTATCATTTTAAGATATACAAATGTTGTGTAATTTTTAGAATAAAGAAGATGAAAGAAACAATAAAAAACAGTTTAGAAAAAGCAATTTCTTATCCAGAATATAGAACTCTTGTTAAAGATTTATTAGATAAAGGAAAATCTACAGGTCCAAATCAGTCAGATGATTTATTAAATTATAGTTTGTTAAATGACAAACGAATGAAGCGTTTAGATAAAACAATTAAACTTACCGAAGAAACTATCGCTAAACTTAAAGACCTAAAAGAGCCGCAAACATGGTTAGTTTTAACAGAAGGATGGTGTGGTGATGCAGCTCAAAACTTACCTGTTATTCATAAAATTGCTGAACAGAATCCGAATATTAATTTAAAATTGGTTTTAAGAGATGAAAACCTTGAGTTAATGGATGAATTTTTAACAAACGGAGGTAGATCAATACCTAAGTTAATAGCTTTAGATAAAGAAAATGAAGTGATTTCTACTTGGGGTCCAAGACCTACAACGGCAACTAAAATGGTTGTTGATTATAAAAATGAACATGGAAGTTTAGATGGAGAATTTAAAAAAGACTTACAAGTTTGGTATAATAAAGATAAAGGAAATGATGTTCAGAAAGATATTATTTCGTTTATATAATTAAATAAAAAAGATAATATAAATCCCCTTTTTGATCAGCGTCAAAAAGGGGATTTGTTTTCTGTATATTTGCCGAACCGAAAACGTTATTATGTTTGTTGATTACAGTACTTTATCAGAAGAAGCAAAAGTTTGGATTTATCCTTCTAGCAGAAAATTTTATCCTCAAGAAATTGATGGTTTAAAAGAAAAATTACAAACTTTTATTGAGGAATGGAAAGCTGATGATACAGGTTTTAAGGCTTCGTTTCAGTTTTTACATAATCGCTTTATTGTTTTTCTAGCAGAAGAAAATTCTGAGTTAAAAAATACTGATATTGATGCTCAAGTGGCATTTATTTTACAGTTACAACAAGAATACGATGTTGAGTTGTTAGATAAAATGAATGTGTGTTTTAAGCAAGGTGAATACACACAATATAAGGAGTTGAAAGACTTTAAAAAATTAATAAAAAACAAAGCTGTAACCGGAAAAACAATAATTTTTGATAATCTAATTCAATCAAAATTTGAATTAGAAAATTATTGGGAAGTTCCAATTACAGACAGTTGGTATAATCGATTTTTGTAACAAATTTGTTATTCTGCGTCAAATAAATAAAAATTATTATGGCTGGAACGGGGCATATGAATGCAGTAAATAAAGTATTGCAAAAAAACACTCAAAATTTAATAGATAAAAGAAAAAACTATAAAAAAAATATAAGATTAGGTAATTCAAACTCTGAACTCAGCTTTAAAAAAATATCAAAAGAAGAGCTTGAAAAATTAAAAGAGAAAATTAGAATTGAAGCTAAAAAGAGCAATCAACAAAGCACAATAGCTTTGTTGATTATCACATTTATAGTACTTAGTGTTTTTTATTATTTATTTTCAGATTTTAATATAGATTTTAAAATATTTTTTAGGCAAAGTTAATTTTCTTAATAAATAATCAATTTAGACTATTTTTAAAAAAAGCTAAATCCAATACCAAAGGATACACTATCTAGATTTCCATTTTTAAAATTACTAATTTTTTTTCTGTGAAAATCTAGATGAATAACTACGTGCCATCTTTTTGAGCCTCCAATTTGTGCGCCAATACCAAAAGCATAGTATTTTCCGTTTTCGTATTTATTAGAAGGTCGCCATAAATTCCCATAACTAGCTTGTGTAAAAAAGGTGTCATAGCCATCTTCTGAAATATTATAGCGTAATGTACCAAACATAGGTATTGCATTTATATCAAATCTTGTATGATGGTCGTATCCTATATTAATAATTCCAGCCCATTTTTTATCAAATTGATATCCTAAACCAAAACGAGTCATTAATGCAGAAAACTCTAAGAGTTCTTCGTCATCATCTGGTTCAAATAGAACGTAATTTTCATTTAAAGCGAAAGTAAAATTTAAAGCTCCTGTAAAAAAAGGACGTTTTTCTTGAGCGCTTGTTTTAAAGTTAAAGAGTAGTATTACTGCTGTTAATAGTAGTAGTTTTTTCATAGTAGTAAAATAATTTTAGCACAATAAAGCAAAAACTATTCCACTTCTAACGATTTTATAAATTCGTCAACATTTAACGCATTATTAACTGAATACTCCCCAATTTTTGTTCTTCTTAAAACAGATAAATGTGCTCCGGAATTTAAAGCTTCTCCATAATCATTCGCAATAGAACGGATGTAAGTTCCTTTACTACAAACAATTCTAAACTCTACTTTTGGTAAATCAATTTTAGTGATTTCAAAAGTGTTAACTTCTACTTCGCGAGCTTTAATTTCGGTAGTTTCACCTTTTCTAGCTAGTTCGTATAATCGCTTGCCATCTTTTTTTATTGCAGAAAAAATAGGTGGTTTTTGTTGAATCTTACCAGTAAATTGTTCAGTTGTTTTATGTAGTAGTTCTTCTGTAATATGTTCGGTGGGAAAAGTCTCGTTTACTTCAGTTTCTAAGTCATAACTAGGTGTTGTTGCACCTAAAACAAATGTGCCTGTGTATTCTTTAATTTGACCTTGGTATTCGTTAATGTTTTTGGTTTGTTTACCAGTGCAAATAATAAGTAAACCAGTAGCTAATGGATCTAATGTTCCTGCGTGCCCTACTTTAATTTTTTTAATATCAAAACGTTTGCGAATGTGCCAACGTAGTTTGTTTACTACCTGGAAAGATGTCCACTCTAAAGGTTTATCAATTAATAAAACTTGTCCGTTTTTGTAATCGTCAGCTGTTTTCATATTAGCTTAATAAAGAATATCCGATAGCAATTAAACCTACAACGGCACAATAAATTGAAAAGTAAGATAATTTACTTTTTTTAACTAAAGCAATCATCCAGTTGCAAGCAACTAAACCAGCTAAAAATGCAGCGATAAATCCAGCAGATATAGGTGCAATTTCTGATGATTGAAAATTGATATCTCCACTTAATAAATCCTTGGCTATTTTTCCGAAGATAAGAGGTACTACCATCAAAAATGAAAAACGAGCAGCTTTGGTACGATCTATACCTAATAAAACAGAGGTTGATATGGTTGCCCCCGATCTAGAAATACCAGGTAACATTGCTATTCCTTGAGAGATACCAATAATTACTGAGTTAGAAAAAGAGATGTCTTTAGATGTGTTTTTAGCTTTATCAGCTAATAAAAGCAATACAGCTGTTACTAATAACATAATACCTACAAATAATATTTTACCTCCAAAAAAGGACTCTAATTGTTCTTCGAAAAGTAATCCAACAACTACTGCTGGAATCATAGAAAGGATAATTTTTAAAGAAAATTTCATTTCTTCATTCCATTTAAATTGGAATAACCCTTTGAAAATATCAATAACTTCTTTTCTAAACACAACCAAAGTACTTAATGCTGTAGCAAAGTGTAATACAACAGTAAATGTTAAACTTTCTTCAGGTACAGAAGTGTCACCTAAAATAGCTTTAGCTAATTCTAAATGACCGCTTGATGATACAGGTAAGAACTCGGTAAGACCTTGTATAATACCAAGGATAATAGCTTCTAATAAATCCATGCTTATTTTTTAGGATTGGCAAAAATAGCATATATTTCTATACCTAATCCGATAATTACAAGTGTTGGCGCTAAACGAATTCTACGCCAGCTATATATTTCTGAGTTAAATACGTTTGGGTCATCGCTACCGCCACCTGCCATTAAAATAAAGCCTAAAGCAATAACAGTTATACCAATTAACATGATGATGTAATTTCGTTTACCGAACAAGAACTCTTGTTTTGATGAATTGTTTTTTTTCATAAAAATTTTAGTAATACAAATCGTTAGTTTGTAAGTTTAAAAAGCGTTGCGTTGCAAAAAATGTACTTATCCAAGTTATAAAAAATGCAATAAAGATTACACCTCCAATTACATATCCTAATGTTATATAATCTGATAATAATTCTAATGAAGGTATGTATTCAGCAACATAATAAATTAAAATAGCTAAACCACTTAGAGCAATAAATGCACCGAGTAAACCTAACTTTATACTTTGCCAAATAAAAGGTCTGCGAATAAAACTTTTAGTTGCCCCAACCATTTGCATAGTTTTAATATTAAATCTTTTTGAATAGATTGATAATCGAATAGAACTATTAATTAAAATAATAGCAACCAAACCAAAGAAACCGCTTAAAACTAATAACCAAAAGCTAATTTTTTTTATGTTTTTGGTTAACAATTCTACTAATGGTTTATCATAATTTACCTCGGCTATAAATTTGTTTTTTTCAAGAGATTTTTCAATTTCCTGCATCTTTTTTGGAGTAACATAATCAGCTTTTAAATATAAATCAATTCCATTTTTAAGCGGATTGTCTCCCAGGAATTTTAAAAAATCTTCACCTAAATCTTTTTTATATGCTTTTGCAGCTTGTTCTTTTGTAATGTATACAACTTTATTTGTATGTGCTTCTTTTTTTAGCGCTTCTTTAAAAGTTGTTATTTGTTTTTTTGTAACATCATCTTTTAAAAACAAAGTCATTACTACTTTTTCTTTAAAATGATTGGCAACTTTAGTTGATTTTAATAAGATTAATCCCAAAACACCAATCATAAATAACACTAATGCAATACTAACTACAACAGATACGTATGAAGATTGTAAGCGTCGTTTTTGAAAAGAATCAAAAGAATTTGTCATTATTTAATATAGGTTTTAATGCTTTGCAAGATACAAATATTTACTATTTTGAAAACCGATGATTTATTCGATTTCTTGACATAATTCAATTAAAACTCCGTTTGTAGTTTTTGGGTGTAAAAAAGCGACTAATTTATTGTCAGCTCCTTTTTTAGGAGTTTCATTTAGAACAGTAAAACCTTCTTCTTTTAATCGTTTTATTTCAGAAATGATATCATCAACAGCAAAGGCAATATGATGTATTCCTTCACCTTTCTTTTCTATAAATTTAGCGATAGGACTTTCAGGTTTAGTAGCTTCTAGTAATTCTATTTTATTAGGTCCTGATTTAAAGAAAGAGGTTTTTACACCTTCGCTAGCTACTTCTTCAATTTTATAATGAGGTTCACCAAAAAGAGAAGCGAATAAAGTATTCGATTCATCTAAGTTTTTAACGGCAATTCCTATATGTTCAATTTTATTCATGCGATAAAGATACTTTTTTAAGAAAAAAGAACAATATTTTAAGTCATTAATTCAAATTTAATATCGTTTACTTTTTGTTAATAATATTGAAGTAAGTTAAAAATGAAAAAAGAAATTAAAATTAAGTCTTAATTAGTAATTACCAGAGTTAAAAATAAAGTTTACACTCCGTAATTTTATCCCTAAATTTGCACTATGGAAGAAACAAATAGACAACGAAAGATTGCAGGGGTTTTGCAACAGGATTTGGTAGATGTATTGCAACGTGCAGCACAAGATGGAATGAAAGGGGTGATTATATCAGTTTCTAAAGTTTCTGTTACTGCTGATTTAGGAGTTGCTAAAGTATACTTAAGTGTTTTTCCTTCAGAAAAAAGAACAGAAGTTGTTGAAGGAGTAATATCTAATACACCTTTAATCCGTCACGAGTTAGCAAAAAGAACAAGAAATCAACTACGAAGAATGCCTGAATTGTTATTTTTTGGAGATGATAGTTTAGATTATATAGAGGAGATTGATAAATCTTTAAAAGGTGAAGATGTAGATCCTATTAAAACCCCAGATGTATTACCACGCCGTCAAAAACGTTAATAAATTTTGTTTACATTGCTAACTGATTTATTAATCATTGAACTTTTCATATTACATAGCTAAGCGATATTTGTTTTCTAAAACAAGTGCCAATGCAATTAACATTATTACGTTTATTGCAGTTTTTGGTGTACTTGTAGGTGCCTTAGCATTGTTTGTAATTCTTTCAGGTTTTTCAGGATTAAGAAATTTTAGTGAATCATTACTTGGTAATTCAGATCCAGATATAAAAGTTAGTATTGTAAAAGGAAAATCGTTTGAGTATTCAAATGATATTCACAATAAACTTATAGAGACTGAAAAGATAGCTAGTATATCAAAAGTTGTTGAAGAACGTGTTTTTTTAAGTTATAAAGACAAAAAAAATATAGCATATATAAAAGGTGTTGATCAAAATTACAATAAAATTATTCCTGCAGATTCTATATTAAGTGTTGGTACTTGGTTAGATCCTGAATTTAAGAACACTGCTGTTATAGGTTACGGAATATCGTATAAATTGTCTTTAGGGATTATGAATTTTGGAGAACCTTTACAAATTCTAGTGCCAAAACCAGGAAAAGGATTTATAAATCCTAGTAATGCATTTCGGAGAAGGGCTGTACAGATTGTTGGAGTCTATTCAGGATCAGAAGATTTTCAAAATAAGTATATTTTTACTGATGTTGCTTTAGCGCAAGATTTACTTAATTATAAAGAAAATCAGATTTCTAGTATTGAATTAGGTTTGAATAAGAATGTTAATTTAACTGATTTTCAAATTGATTTACAAAGAATTTTGGGTGATAAATATAAAGTGCAGACACGAAATCAATTAAATTCACTGTATTATAAAGTACTTAATACCGAAGGTTTTATATCGTATTTAATATTTACTTTAATTGTTGCGATTGCATTATTTAATGTAATCGGATCAATAATTATGATGATTATTGATAAGAAAAATAATTTAAAAACTTTATTTAACTTAGGAGCAAGTGTCAGTGAAATCAAAAAGATATTTGTTTTTCAAGGCTTTTTATTAACACTTGTTGGGATGTGTGTAGGTTTACTGATAGGAGTGGTTTTAGTGTTAATTCAGCAGCGTTTCGGATTATTTATGATAACACAAAGTTTACCTTATCCTGTAGAATTTAAGTGGCTTAATTTATTTATAGTAATACTTACAATTTCAGTGCTAGGATATGTAGCTGCTAAAATTGCAAGTAGTAGAATTTCTGAAAATTTTATTGAAAAATAAAATTTATTTTATATCAGGAATAATAGCGTTACCAAATTTCTGTTCAACTTCATCAAAAGCAGCAAATACATCTTTTGCATCATCAGAAGTAACCATTTTCATTCGATATTCTTTAAAGTGTGGAATTCCTTTAAAGTAATTAGTATAATGTCTTCTAGTTTCAAAAACGCCTAAAACAGGTCCTTTCCAGTCAATAGACATTTGTAAATGACGACGCGCCATTTCTACACGTTGAGCAATTGTTGGTTTAGCTAAATATTCACCTGTTTTAAAATAATGTTTTACCTCATTAAAAAACCAAGGATATCCAATAGAAGCTCTACCAATCATACAGCCATCTAATCCATATACATCGCGCATTTCCATAGCTTTTTCAGGAGATGTTACATCACCATTACCAAAAACAGGGATATGCATTCTTTGATTATTTTTAACTTCTGCGATAGGTTTCCAATCTGCTTCACCTTTATACATTTGTGCACGAGTACGACCATGTATAGAAATTGCAGCACAACCAACATCTTGTAAGCGTTCAGCAACTTCCACAATTCTAATAGAATCATGATCCCAACCTAAACGTGTTTTTACTGTAACGGGTAACTTAGTGTGTTTTACCATTTCTTCGGTAAGCTTCACCATTAAATCTATATCTTTTAATATACCTGCACCAGCTCCTTTCGAAACTACTTTTTTAACAGGACAGCCAAAATTTATATCAATAATATCTGGTTTCGATTTTTCTACAATCTCTACCGTTTTTAGCATTGAGTCTAAATTAGCTCCGAAAATTTGAATTCCAACAGGGCGTTCTTTTTCGTAAATATCTAATTTCATAACACTTTTAGCAGCGTCACGAATTAAACCTTCCGAAGAAATAAATTCAGTATATACTACATCTGCACCATTCTCTTTGCATAAAGCTCTAAATGGTGGGTCACTTACATCTTCCATCGGTGCTAAAAGTAGCGGGAAATCAGGAAGTTCAATATCTCCAATTTTTACCATGCTGCAAATTTACTTTTTTATTTTTATTGAATAAAAAAAGGAATCAATTATTGATTCCTTTAATTTATTTTTTAGTTATTCTAAGTTAGAAAACTCTAACTACATTAAAACCGAAAGCAACATCGTTTAGCCATTTCCCTTCTGTTCTAGTTAAAAAACCAGAATCATTACTCGCTCTAGAATTAGTAAAAACTAATTGAAAAACATGACCTCCAGTTTCTATATCTAATCCAAGAGTTAATGGGTTTGAGAAAATTGAGTTTTTATGACGATTTACACTAATTGTATAATCTGCATTTATACTCATACGTTTACTTATTTTAACTCTACCACCCATACCAACAATAAATTGGTTTAGATTTAAATCTCCTGTGCCATTAAACTTTTGCAAGTTATTTTGACGAACAAAAGTTGGAGCAATTAATAGTGATATATTCTTAGAAATTCTTCTTGATGCTAGTATTTGTGCTGTAATGCTAATTCTATCTTTAAATCTTAATCCTGGGTTAAATTGTGTTTTTAATTGAGAAGCAATGTCCGTCGAACCATAAGCAACAATATTTAAAGGAAATGTTGAAGATTGTTTTTTTAATCTAATTTTAGCGGATCCAGAATATGTTTTTTCGAAAGAATCTCTACTAAGACTAAGTTGAACGCCGTCCCAAAAACTATATGTAAACTGAATTTTGGTATTAGCTCCATCTAAACCAAAAAACTCATCAACTCCATCAGAAAAAGGACCAAATCTGTGTGAAACAATTAGGTATAAGTCTTTTTTGTTAGCGATTTTTGTTGATTGTAAATTACCAATTTGCATTGCTTTAAAAGCAGGGAGCTCGAATTGCGTACTTTCTGTAGATTCATTTTTTAACTCATCGAGTAAGTCGTCTTGAGCATTTATTGTAAATGTAATTAAAAGTGTAAGTAGTATTGATAGTTTTTTTAGCATTGAATTTAGTTTTTAATAATACATTGATTTAGTTTTAATTCATCTAACAAATCATCATATCCAATTACAATACCTTTAATCGTTATAGTTTGGCTTTTTGTTAGTTTATCGATGTTTTTTGTTTGTCTTAATTGACAATAAATATTATTGTTAAGAATTAAACCTAGTGAATCTTTAGAAGTTATCTGTCCTTTTATTTCTACAGCTTTATTTACCCAATCGCTATTTTTTGCTAAATTTATAAAATCACTTGATGTTCCTTTAAACTCAGTAGGTAACTCTTCAGTTAATTTATGTGATTTGTATATGTAGTTATAGGTTGAAAATAAAGTTACGGATAAAACAAGTATGAATATTAAAATCCATTTATTTTTTTTCTGTAAGTTCATAGTTTAAAGAAATATTAATGGTTTTAGCTATTTTTTTTCTAACAACACTAGGTATTTCTATTCCGAAATCTTCAGGTTTAACTTTAAAATTAGATTTGATAATTGTTTTAGTATCAATTCTATGAAAAGTAGCTGAAATATCGATGTTTTTACTAATATTTCTAATAGTTAATATCCCTTTAATTTGATGTTTTTTTTTAGTATCTAAGTTGTTTTTATTAAAGTTTTCAACTTTTCCTTTAAAAGTAGCTTTAGGGAATTTATCAGAATCCATATAGTTTTCATTAAAATGCTCTTGCATTAAAGCTATTTTAAATTTAAAAGCATTGATAGGAATAAGGGCTGCAATATCACCAGTATTTGTGTTTAAAATTACAGAACAACTATTGTTTTTTGCTTCAACAGGTTCAAAAGCATCTATCGATGCTTTAAACTCTGTTAAACCTGTTCTTGTAAAATACTTTTGTGCATTAACTACTTGTGAAAATATTAGAAATAAAAATAATAATCTCATA
This sequence comes from uncultured Tenacibaculum sp., assembly GCA_964498665.1. Taxonomy (GTDB): domain Bacteria; phylum Bacteroidota; class Bacteroidia; order Flavobacteriales; family Flavobacteriaceae; genus Polaribacter. The sequence continues at coordinate 27,391 of CAZCHR010000005.1, forward strand.
TTAACGTTGGTTTTAATTTTCTAAAAATCCGTCAGTTTTCCATTTATCCATAATTGCTCTAGTTGAACTTGATAATCTTCCTGAAGCTGGCATAGGGTTACTAGAACTATTCATTCTACTAATTAAAGCACCATTTTCAGCTGCATTTTTAACTTCTGCATAATTTGTTAGTTTTAAACCAGATGCTGGGTTTGTTGAATCATGACAAGCAGAAGTTGCACAACTATTGTTAATTATTGTTTTTACATCCTTATCATAAGTTGTTTTAGCAGATGTACCATTTCCATTACCATCTGGTGGTATAATTTCAGGTTCAGAGGAAGATGAACAGCTAATTAAAAAAAGTCCTAAACTTAGGATTAGTAATACATTTTTGAAATTCTTCATAAGGTAAAGTTTTTATATTATTGTTAGTGGTCGCTTTTGTAACAATTAAATTACAAAATGTTTTTATGAACCGATAATTCAAATATAATTTAAGATTTTGTTCTACAGGTCTTTAGTTTTTGTTAAAGTGACTTTTTGGGGGGTGAAAAGGAAAAAAAAGCATTGAATATATATGATATTTATTTTTCTAGTACTGTATAATTGCTTTATTGATGATATTCCTTTTTGAATAAAATGACAGACAGAATTTTAATTTGCTTAGGCTTTTAAATAACGTATCTTTGTCGGCCATTACAAGTTATTAAGACGGATGAAGAATATTAGGAATTTTTGTATTATAGCACATATTGATCACGGTAAAAGTACGCTTGCTGATAGGTTATTAGACTTTACAGGAGCAGTTACTGAACGTGAAAAGCAAAACCAGCTTTTAGATAATATGGATTTAGAGCGAGAACGTGGTATTACCATAAAATCGCATGCTATTCAAATGGATTATGAGTTAAATGGAGAGAAATATATTCTTAATTTAATTGATACTCCAGGTCACGTAGATTTTTCTTACGAAGTTTCTCGTTCTATTGCAGCTTGTGAAGGTGCTTTGTTGATTGTTGATGCAGCACAAAGTATACAAGCACAAACAATTTCAAATTTATATTTAGCACTAGAGAATGATTTGGAGATTATTCCGGTGTTAAATAAGGTAGATTTACCATCGGCAAATCCAGAAGAGGTAACAGATGATATAGTTGACTTATTGGGTTGCGATCCAGAAGATGTAATTCACGCAAGTGGTAAGACAGGTTTTGGAGTAGATAATATCTTAGAGGCAATTATAAATAAAGTTCCAGCTCCTGAAGGAAATCCTGATGCTCCATTAAAAGCATTAATTTTTGATTCTGTTTATAATTCTTACAGAGGAATTGAAACCTACTTTAGAGTAATTGATGGTTCTATAAAGAAGAATCAGCGAATTAAGTTCATGGCAACAGGTAAAGATTACGGAGCTGATGAGGTTGGTACTTTAAAACTAGAGCAAGAAGTTAAAAAAGAAGTTAAAACAGGTGATGTAGGATATTTAATTACAGGGATTAAAGCAGCAAAAGAAGTAAAAGTAGGTGATACTATTACAGATTTTGAAAATCCAACTACAGATAATATTGATGGTTTTGAAGATGTAAAACCAATGGTTTTTGCTGGTATTTATCCTGTAGATACAGAAGATTACGAAGAGCTTCGTAATTCTATGGAAAAGTTACAATTAAATGATGCTTCTTTAGTATTTCAACCAGAAAGTTCAGCAGCTTTAGGTTTTGGTTTTCGATGTGGATTCTTAGGAATGTTACATATGGAAATTATTCAAGAACGTTTAGAGCGTGAGTTTAATATGACAGTAATAACAACGGTACCTAACGTTAGTTATCATGCATATACAAAAAAGAACCCTGAAGAAATTGTATTATTAAACAATCCAACAGATTTACCAGATCCATCAAGATTAGATAGAGTAGAAGAACCTTTTATAAAAGCATCAATCATTACAAAATCTGATTTTGTAGGACAAGTAATGTCACTTTGTATTGAAAAGAGAGGAGAGATAGTAAATCAAACATATTTAACAACTGAAAGAGTTGAACTAATTTTTGATATGCCTTTGGCAGAAATTGTTTTTGATTTTTACGACCGTTTAAAAACAGTTTCAAAAGGATACGCTTCTTTTGATTATACGCCTATAGGAATGCGTACATCAAAATTAGTTCGTGTAGATATTTTATTAAACGGGCAACCTGTAGATGCTCTTTCTGCTTTATTACATGCAGATAATGCATATACAATAGGTAAAAAGATTGTTGAAAAATTAAAGACTTTAATTCCGCGTCAGCAGTTTGATATTCCTATTCAGGCAGCAATTGGAGCTAAAATTATAGCTCGTGAAACTACAAAAGCCTTACGTAAAGATGTAACTGCAAAATGTTATGGAGGAGATATTTCTAGAAAGCGTAAATTATTAGAAAAGCAGAAAAAAGGAAAGAAGAGAATGCGTCAAGTTGGTAATGTAGAAATACCACAAGAAGCATTTATGGCTGTTTTGAAGTTAAATGATTAATTCTTTTTAGAATAGAGAAATAAGACAATAGAAATGAGAAAACCTTTTTGAGAAATCAAGAAGGTTTTTTACTTGAAGTTATTTCTTGCTTTTCATTGTATCTTTTTATGTTTTGTTATAGCGAAGTTTACTTAGTTCCTCGTAATGACGATTGTATAAGAATTTATAAAAAGGATGCCATTTCAATCAGGTCTAAACTTATTTGCTAACTTTTAGTACTATTTAAGAAGTTTAGAATAATAATTTACCTAGAATTAAAATAATTATGAGAAAATAGTCTTTAGTCTTGATTCTTTTTTCTCTAATCTAATTCTCCAACCATTTTCTAAAATCTGAAGTTGTAGAAGAACTTGTCATTGGTTTTTCTTTTACACCTTTCATTGTTATTAAAAGTCTGTTTTTAAAATGACTTTCAATGTTTTCGATATAATCAATACTGATTATTTCGCTTCTGTTTATTTTAAAAAATTTGGCAGGATTTAATTGCTGAAAGATATTTCTTAAAGTTTGTGAAATTGTATGCCTTTTTCCAGTAGTGTCTGTAGCAATACAAAAATCTCCAGAAGCTTCTATAAGACTTATTTCTGTTACGTTTAATAATTGAATTCCTTTTGCTTTTTTAATTACAAAACGTTTTTTATATGATGTGTTTTCTTCTTTTAAAGCAGTTTTTAAATTTGATAAAGTATCAGAATTTAGTTTACTGTAATTCCCTTGGTTAAATAAAGATTGGTATTTTTCTATAGCTTTATTAAAGTCGGATTTAGAATAAGGTTTTAATATATAAGCAATTCCGTTTGTATTAAAAGCTTTAAATAAATATTCATCATGAGCGGAACAAAAAATGATAGGGCAATCGATAGTGACTTCATCAAATAAATCGAAAGAAATACCGTCTAATAACTGAATGTCAGATAAGATAAAATCGTATTTATTTTCTAGCAATAACTTTTTTCCATCAGCATTTGAGCGAGCAGAGTTGTGCGAAAAATTTTCACCAAAAATAGCTGTCAAATAATTAATTAATTTTTGATATGCTGGTATTTCGTCTTCTAAAATTAAAATATTCATAATAATTTTAATTACTTAAGTTAATTATAGGGATATAAACTGTAAATTCTTTTTCAGAGTTTAAAATTGTTACTTTCTTGTCAGAAATTAATTTATATCTAGCTTTTAAATTTTTCAATCCAGTTCCTAAAGATTCATTTTTAGATTCTGTTTTAGATTTTGAATTGGTAATTTTTAAAATATTATCGCCAATTATTATTTCAGCTTTTATAGAAATATTATTAAAAGGTTTGTTGTGTTTTACAACGTTTTCTAATAAAGTTTGTATAGCTCCCGTTGGTATAAATTTATCTTTTACATTTTCATTCTTTTTAATAGAAATATTGTAATCATTTCCAAAACGAGTTTCGATTAAGAATCTGTAGTTTTCTGCAAACAGAAGTTCTTTAGAAAGCTCCATTACTTCAGCATCTTTTGTCTGAATTAGATAACGATAAATTAACGACAATCTATTAATATATTCTTTGGCTTTTTCAGAATCAGAATCTATTAAACTATCTAATGTATTTAAATTGTTGAATAAAAAATGAGGATCTATTTGTGAGCGTAATAGTTTTAATTCGTTTTCTTTTTGTTGTTTTTCTATTTTTGAAAATTCGGTTTTACCTTCGTAGAATTTTTTAGTTAAAAGAATTCCTAAAAGTAAACCTGCATCGTCTGTAACTCTAAAGATACACCTTAAAACAAAATCTAACCCTTTAGGGTATTTTTTCCAATCATTTTCTCCACTCCAAAAACTTGCAGTATAATCAATAACTCCTGCAGTAAATAAAATAATAAGACCGAAGAAAATAAGATGAAAATACTTTTCTTGCTTAACTAAAAAAGTAGGTATTAACCAATACATAAAAAGTAAAACAACGCATAAAGAAGTTATTGTTGCTACAGAGAAATCAACGAAATACTCTTTCAAAAGATTACCCTCTTTATAATAATCTAGTGAGTTAACAATTATTGTAAGAGAATAAACAATTACAATTAAAATCCAATCAGATTTGTTAAGTTTAGTATTCATAGAGGTTTAGGTTAGACATCACAAGAAATAAAACCTATGATGTCTTAATAAAAGCAAATGTAAAAGAAATTAATTATTATCGTCTATTCTGTTTTCTTCGTCTCTTGATGAATTACGTTTCGATTTTTTCTTTCCGAATTTAGAACCAAAACTATATACGAATCGTAATTGGATGTTTTGACGTGAACCATTACTTTCTACTTTAGCAGTTCCGTCTCCATAATCAATAGTTCCGTTAAAACCTCTATTTAACATTTTATTAAAGCCAAGATTCACTTTTAATTTTTTGTCTAGAAATTTCTTCCCAAAAGAAAAGTCTAAACCAGCTAACCAATCTACTTCTATTTGCCCTTCTAAAGCTCCGGTTCCGTAATTCCCACTCATTTCAAAATTAACATCCCAAGGTAATTTATAACTAGCTTGAATAAACCAATATAAATTCCATTTAGATAAGTTGATGTCGTGTAATTTAGAAGTGTAATTAGGGTTTGTAAGAATAAACCCAGTATAACCTTCTAAACCTTTTGTGAAATTTAATGGAGCAAATAATCTAAAGTTCCAATTCGTAAAATCTTTTACGTTTACAGCTTGTTGTCTTATCTGAGCAGTAGTGTTATTTTGTTTTATCAAGTCGAAAATAACATCATTAGTTTTACTACACCCAACAGTAAAAAAAGGCTGTCCTTCGTAGGTTAAATTAAATTGATAGTTGTTTGTAAAAGCAGGTTTTAAATTAGGGTTTCCTTCTTCAGCAGAGAATGGATCTAAAAACTCTTGAAAAGAATTTAAGCTGTTATAGGAAGGTCTTCTAATTCTGTAACTATATGATAAACTAGCTCCAATTTTTTCTGTTAGTTTTCGACTTACTGAAGCACTTGGGAATAATTTACTAATTGGTCTTTTTTTAATTTTTGTGGTTGGTTGGTTGTTGCTATCTATAAAATGAGAAGTTCCGTTTGTATTACTATCTTCATAACGTAAACCTCCGGAAAAAGACCATTTTCCTGAAGTTGCATTTATTTTAGAATATACAGAAAAAATGGTTTCATCAATTAAGAATTGACTTGTAGTTTCTGGATTTAAAACAAAAGTATTTGTAGCTTGATCTTCTGAAAATGATTGTAGGTCATTATCAGTATTTACCATTGCGTATTTACTACCTACACTTAGTTTAAAGTTGTCTGAAAAACTTTTACTGTAATCTACTTTATAGGTTTTAATAGTATATTTTCCATCTTGTATATATTTTCTATCTGTAAATGTACGTGTACTTCCAGGGATATCGTATAAAGTATTTGTATTATCGTTATTATAATTTATGTAATTAAAATCGATTAATAATTTATCTGTGTCAGATTTATATTCATAATAAGGGTTGATGTTAAAATTGGTTCCGTCTCTATCGAAACTATTCTCAGAAAATAAAGTACTAATGTTGTTTGCTTCAGTAATTATTGTTTTACTTGTTGTTATCCTATCAGAAGTTCTTTTATTCCAACGTCCACCAATACCAAAAGAGTTATTGTCATTGATGTAATAATCAATATTTCCGCTAAAACTTAAGTTATTTGGAGCGTATGGAGAAATAGTTGTTTGGTCATAAGTGTTTTCTTGTAAAGTAACAGGATCTGTTACAGTTCTTACTAAAAATAAATCATCTCTCCAGGTAGGTTTAGAATGACTAATACTTGTTTGCCAATTTAATTTGTTTTTATAACTGGCTATGGAAGCTCTAGTTCCATATTCGAAGCCTTCATCTTCACCAATCCAACCTGTTATGCTTCCGTGAGTTCCTAGTCGAACATTTTTCTTTAAAATAATATTAATAATAGCACCTGATCCTGAAGCGTCATATTCAGCACCTGGTTGTTCAACAACTTCAACTTTAGCAATGTTATCTGCAGGAAAATCACGTAATAAAGTATCAACATCCATATATTCTGTGGTTTTTCCATTGATAAGGATTCGTATACCACTTTTTCCGGCAATAGTAATTCCGTTATAGGTTACTAAAACTCCAGGTACTTTTCGCATAACATCTTGTAAATTTGAGTTTAACATTTCTGTTTTTTCTAAATCAACAATTAATTTTTCAGCAGTTTGTTTAATAACAGGTCTTTTAGATTTTATTACGACTTCATCTAACGTTTGACTATCTTCTTTTAAAGTAATATTAAAAACTTTATTAACGTTTAATTCAAACTCGTTTATGTTTTCAGTTTTAAATCCGATGCTAGAAATGGTAATTTTATAATTTCCTTTTACAATATTTTTAAATCGATAATTTCCATTGTCATCAGTTATAGCTCCTGAAGGATTTTCTTCATTTCCTATTTTATATAAGATTACATTAACGTAGGGTAATGCAAGGTTTTGTTCATCTACAATTTTACCATTAATATTTAATTGACTAAATGCTGTTGTAACTCCGAAAAGGAATAAAATAAAAGTAGTAATAAGAGTTTTCATATCTTTTTTGTTTTACACTACAAAAGTGCGTTATTAAATGTTGTTAAGAAATCAAAATCTGATGAAGTGGGGTAAATTTCCGACGAATAGATATTGGATTTCTATATACACATAGACGCTTTTTTTATAGATGAGGTTTGCTCTAAAACAAAAAAAGCTTCAGGAATACCTGAAGCTTTTGTGTAATTTATGTGTAGAGGTTAGTCTCTACTAGCCATTAGTTTCATAACCCAGTATGCTAGCATAGCTAAAGAACCTAAGGCAGCAACTAAATAAGTTCTGGCAGCCCATTTTAAAGCGTCTTTAGATCCTGCTAATTCCTCTCGTGTTACAATGTGTTTGTTTTCTAACCATGCTAAAGCACGATTACTTGCATCGTATTCTACAGGTAATGTGATAAAACTAAATAAAGTTGCCATAGCCATTAATACGACTCCTGCAGCCAACACCCAATATCCTAAGCTAGATGCTGCACCTAAAACTAAACCTCCCATTATTAAATACTGAGAAAATTTTGAAGATATGCTAA
>CAZCHR010000006.1:0-32569 GCA_964498665.1 uncultured Tenacibaculum sp.
GTTGGTTAGAGCATCTGACTGTTAATCAGAGGGTCCTTGGTTCGAGTCCAAGAGGAGGAGCAAAAATGCAGAAGGCAACGTAGAAGCCGATAATTTCTACAGCATACATATTTGTTCTATAAGAACATTCCTCTTTAGCTCAGTTGGTTAGAGCATCTGACTGTTAATCAGAGGGTCCTTGGTTCGAGTCCAAGAAGAGGAGCAAAAAAGACTTACAATAATGTAAGTCTTTTTTTTATTTTTACACTATGCAATTTCCGGAAAAACTTAGAAGTAAAATAATAAGTCGTAAAGAAAGTAAATCTTTAAGAAACCTTGGTGAGGATAATAATTTAATAGATTTTTCTTCTAATGATTATTTAGGATTTGCAAAATCTGAGGAGATTTTTGAAAACACTCACCAATTTTTAATTGCTAATAAGCTAAAGCAAAATGGTGCTACCGGATCTCGTTTACTTTCTGGAAATCATAAATTATATTATGAAGTAGAGAAGGAATTGTCTGAATTTCATAATTCTGATGCTTCTTTAATATTCAATTCAGGTTATGATGCCAATATTGGTTTTTTCTCATCGATACCTCAGCGTGGTGATATTATTTTGTATGATGAATTAATTCATGCTTCTATTAGAGACGGAATTAAATTATCAAACGCAAAAGCATATAAATTTAAACATAACAATTTAGAAGATTTAAAAAAACTTCTAAAAAAACATCAATACAACGATACAGATATTTACATAGTTACAGAATCTGTTTTTTCTATGGATGGAGACTCTCCTGATTTAATAACCATGTCGCAAATCATTAAAAAAAATAATGCTTATTTAATTGTTGATGAAGCTCATGCTGTTGGTGTTTTTAACAAAGGATTAGTGCAAAAATTAAAATTAGAAAATGACGTTTTTGCTAGAATTATTACTTTCGGAAAAGCTCTCGGTTGTCATGGAGCTGTTGTTTTAGGAAGTAAAGAGCTACAGCAATACTTAGTAAACTTTGCAAGAAGCTTTATTTATACCACCGGTTTATCTTCACATTCTTTAGCTACTATTAAATTTGCCTACAAAGAGCTTACTAAGAAACAATCAAGTGAATATCTTCAAAAAAATATTTACTTCTTTAGACAAGAAGTAAAAAAGTTAAACTTAAATTTTATTGAAAGTAATTCCGCTATTCATTGTTGTATAATTCCAGGAAATGAGAGAGTAAAATCAATGGCAAAAAAACTAAACAACAAAGGTTTTGATGTAAAACCTATTTTATCTCCGACTGTAACCAAAGGAGAAGAAAGATTACGTTTTTGTTTGCATAGTTATAATTCAACTAAAGAAATAACTCATATTTTAGAGAACCTTGCTACATTTGTTTAACAAACAATTGATACAAATGAGAGATGACTATACTATTTTGGCTGTTTTTGAGTATTCTACCGAAGCTCAAGTTGTAAAAGCTAAATTAGACTCTGAAGGTTTTAAAACCATGTTAATGGATGAAAAAACTATAGACACTGATCCTTTATTAAGTCAGGCAATTGGAGGTGTTAAACTCCTTGTACATAATGATAATTTAGAAAAAGCTATTATTATTTATAATGAAATTAGAGTATATAAAAAGTATAAAAACGGAAATGATATTCACTGTAAAAACTGTAATTCAACAAAAATATTAGTTGCTCCACCTCAACGTTCTAGTTTTTTCTTTATGCTTTTTCCTTTTTTTGAAAAACGAAAACTAATTTGTAACGATTGCAAAACAATTTTTAAATGAAAAAATATTTCATAACCGGAATTTCTACTGAAGTAGGAAAAACAGTTGCTGCTGCAATTGTTACGGAAGCTTTAAAAGCTGATTACTGGAAACCTGTACAAGCAGGTGAATTAGATAATTGTGATACTCAAAAGGTTAAAAAATTGATTTCGAATACAAAATCAGTTTTTCACCCCAATTCATATGCACTAAAAACACCGATGAGTCCACATGCTGCTGCTGAAATTGATAAAGTTGTAATTAATATAAATAATATAATAGAACCTTCAACTAAAAACAACTTAGTTATTGAAGGTGCTGGTGGCTTATTAGTCCCGTTAAATAATTCAGAAACTATTTTAGATCTTATCAAACCAGATTATAAAATAATTGTTGTTTCTCGCCACTACTTAGGAAGCATAAACCACACTTTACTTACTGTAAAATTACTGCAAGAAAAAGGCTTCGACGTTTCTATAATTTTCTCTGGAGAAAAACACAAAACAACAGAAGAAATAATTACGAAAATGACAAACGTTCCTGTCATTGGACGCATTGATGAAGAACCTTATTTTGATAAAAATGTAATTAAAGAATATGCTGAATTATTTAGCGAAAAACTTTAATTAATGAAAATCGCATCCGCTCAAATAGAAGTTAAAGTTGGTGATATTGAAAACAACTTAAAAAAACACCTTCAAACAATTGAAGTAGTATCAAAACATAACGTTGATTTAATTGTTTTTCCTGAAATGTCTTTATCTGGATATTGCAGAGAAGAGGCTTTAAACTTATCCTTTAAAGAGCACGATGCTCGTCTTCTTTCTTTAAAAGAAATATCATCTAATCATAATATTACTATTATTGTCGGCGCTCCTATTTTAATTAAACAAAATTTACATATTGGTTCGTTTATATTTCAACCTAATAACAGCTCTTTAATTTACACAAAGCAATTTTTACACAAAGGAGAGGATTTGTTTTTCGTTAGCTCTTTTAATTATAATCCTATATTAAACATTAAACAATCAAAAATATCATTTGCGATTTGTGCTGACATAAACAATAAACAACATGCAGAAAATGCATTTAAAAATGATTGCGACATTTACATACCTAGTATTTTCTTTTCCGAAAATGGAATTGAAGACGGACACGGAATTTTAAGTAGTTACAGTAAAAAATATAATTTCAACACTCTAATGTCTAATTTTTGTGGTAAACATTGGAACATTAATTCTGCTGGTAGAAGTGCTTTTTGGGATAGAAAAGGTGAAAAATTATCGGAACTTACAACTAACAAAGAAGAATTATTAATTGCAGAAAAAGTATCTGATCACAACTGGGTAACTAAAAATATTCAACTTTAATATTATGAGCTTACAAGAAAGAGATAAAAAACATTTGTGGCACCCATTAAAACAACATCAAACGCACCCTGAAAGCTTAGGTATTGTAAAAGCTAAAGGATGTATTTTAACTGATGAAAATGGTAATGAATATATCGATGCAATATCATCTTGGTATACTTGTATGTTTGGACATTGTAATGATTACATTACAAGTCGTGTTTACAAACAAATGCAAACATTAGATCAAATAATGTTTAGTGATTTTACGCATGAACCTGCTGTAAAACTATCTGAAGAGCTTATTAAAATTCTTCCTGAAAATCAAAACAGAATTTTCTTTAATGATAATGGTTCAACAGCTGTAGAAGCAGGAATTAAAATGGCTTTACAATACTATTTTAATATTGGAGAAAAACGCAGCATCTTTATCGCTTTTGAAAACGGATTTCATGGAGATACTTTTGGAGCAATGTCTGTTTCTGGTTTATCAGTTTACAATGGTCCTTTCGAAGATTTTTTAATGGATATAAAACGTATCCCTATTCCTAATGGAGAAAACAATCAAGCCATTATTAAACAATTAAAACAAATTGTTTCAGAAAATAATGTTGCAGGTTTTATATACGAACCATTAGTTCAAGGAGCTGCAGGAATGAAAATTCATAAAGCTGAAGATTTAAATATAATTTTAAAATTTTGTAAAGAGCATAATATTTTAAATATTGCTGATGAAGTAATGACAGGACTTGGCAAAACAGGAACTAATTTTGCCTCAGATCAAATTGATACAAAACCAGATATTATTTGTTTAAGTAAAGCTTTAACCGCTGGTTTAGTTCCTATGGCAATTACTTCTTGTACTGAGAAAATTTATGCTGCTTTTTTAAGTAATGATATTGCTAAAGGTTTTTTTCATTGCCATACCTATTCTGCAAATCCTATAGCATGTAGTACTGCATTAGCGAGTATTGAGTTATTACAATCAGAAGAAATCAAAAAGAATATTGCATTTATTTCTAACGCTCATAAAACTTTTTTAAAAGAAATTGAAAATCATCAGAAGATAACAAATACAAGATGTAAAGGAGTGATTTTAGCGATTGACTTAAAAACAAGTGCAAATCGTTATGGAGGATTAAGAGATCAATTACTAAAGCAATTCATGAATGAAGGTGTTTTTCTACGTCCATTAGGAAATACAATTTACATTCAACCTCCGTATGTAATTACAAAAGAGCAATTAAATAAAATCTATACTACTATTAAAAAGGTTCTAGATGCTTTCTAGAGCCTTTGTATTTTCCAATAAATTAATTTCCTCTTGAGTTTCTTTTATACGAACATACAAATCTTCATAAACCCATTTACCATCTACTCTAATTCCTTTTACAACGAGCGTACCTTTGCCTTTATTTCCTTTTAACGGAATTGTAAAATCAACTTCACCATCATTGTTATCTAATGAAATATTTCCAGAAGGAATACCGTGTTTCTTTATAGGGTCACCTAAAATAACTACAACTATATCGTTTGTTGTAGCTTTTTCAATAGCATATTCTACAGGCTCACTATTACTTATCATATTAGATATACCAAAAATTGCAGCTCCAATACCAAAAACAAACAACAATACGAGTAGTAAACAACCGCATCCACAACCTCCAACTGGTACAGCCCACATCCAATTTCTACTAAACCAACTTTTCTCTTGTTGTTCATTCATAAATCATTTTTTTTGATGACAATATAAATATTTTATTTTCTTTATAATCGTTGATTTTACGCTTATTTTTGCTAAAACTTTTTCATTTTGAAAGAACCAATATCAATAACATCTTTTGCTTCAGTATCAGCTTTAGGAAGTAATCCAGATATAGTTTGGAAAAATTACCTAAATAGCAATCATTTTTTAACAAAAAAAGAAAATACGTGGGTTTCAAAACTTACTAACGAAGACAAACTGATAATTGATGAAATTAAAAATTCAGATAATAAGTATAAAAATTTAGACAATACTGTTTTATACACACTTTTTGCAGCTCGAAAAGCGATAGATAAAACCAATTGGAAATCAGAAGATAATTTCGGGATTAATATTGGTTCATCTCGTGGAGCAACCTCATTATTTGAAAAATATCACAAAGAGTTTTTAGAAACAGGAAAATCATCAACATTAAGCTCGCCAACTACAACTTTAGGAAATATTTCATCTTGGATTGCACACGATTTACAGTCTAATGGTCCTGAAATTTCACATTCAATAACTTGTTCTACGGGATTACATTCTTTATTAAATGGAATTGCTTGGTTACAATCAGGGATGTCGGATAAATTTATGGTTGGCGCAAGCGAAGCTTCTTTAACTGATTTTACAATTGCTCAAATGCAAGCTATAAAAGTATACTCTAAAGAAACTGATGAATACCCTTGTAAAGCTTTTGATATGACTAAAACCAAAAACACGATGGTTTTAGGTGAAGCAGCAGCTGTTTTTTGTTTAGAAAAAGGAATGCAAAAAAATGCAGTTGCTCAAATAACAGGAGTAGGTTATGCTACTGAAGTTTTAAAGCATAACACTTCTGTAACAGCAAATGCAGAATGTTTTCAAAAATCTATGAAAATCGCTTTAGGTAATATTTCTACTGATGAAGTTGATGTTATTGTTATGCATGCTCCAGGAACTATAAAAGGCGACTCTTCGGAAATTAACGCAATACATAAAATTTTCGGAAATGATATTCCTTTTTTAACAACTAATAAATGGAAAGTTGGTCATACTTTCGCAACCTCTGGCTTACTTAGTTTAGAGCTTGCTGTTATGATGTTACAACATCAAAAAACCATAGAAGTTCCTTTTGCAGAAAAACAAAATCAACCAAAAAAAATCAATAAAATTTTGGTAAATGCTGTAGGTTTTGGAGGAAATGCAGTTTCTGTATTACTATCTAAATAATATCCTTATTTTTACCCACACAAACAACTCGAATTTATGAGCGAAGTAAGACATAATTGGACGAAAGAAGAAATTCTTGAAATATATAACAAACCTATGATGGAGCTTTTATACGAAGCTGCAACAATTCATAGAAAAAGTCATGATCCAAACGTAGTACAAGTTTCTACGTTATTATCAATAAAAACTGGTGGATGTTCTGAAGATTGTGGGTATTGTCCGCAAGCTGCACGTTATCATACTGATATTGACGGTAATGATTTAATGAAAGTATCTCACGTAAAAGCACAAGCTCTTCGAGCTAAAGCAAGTGGTAGTTCTCGTGTTTGTATGGGAGCTTCTTGGAGAAACGTTAAAGACGGACCTGAATTTGATCAAGTATTAGAAATGGTTCGTACTATTAACAAGCTTGATATGGAGGTTTGCTGTACTTTAGGAATGGTTACCGAAAATCAAGCACAACGTTTAGCAGAAGCGGGATTATATGCATACAACCACAATTTAGATTCATCTGAAGAATATTATAAAGAAGTAATTTCTACACGTGGTTATCAAGACAGATTAGATACTATTGATAATGTTCGTAAAACGAATGTAACTGTTTGTTCAGGAGGAATTATTGGAATGGGAGAATCTGCAGAAGATAGAGCTGGAATGTTAGTAGCATTATCAACTTTAGATCCTCAACCAGAATCTACACCAATTAATGCATTAGTAGCTGTTGAAGGAACTCCTCTTGAAAATGAAAAGCCTGTTGAAATATGGGAAATGATAAGGATGGTAGCAACTACACGTATTGTTTTACCAGAAACTCAAGTACGTTTATCTGCTGGTAGAACACAAATGAGTAGGGAAGGGCAAGCAATGTGTTTCTTTGCAGGAGCAAATTCAATTTTTGCAGGAGATAAATTATTAACTACTCCAAATCCTGATGTAGATGAAGACATGAAAATGTTTGAAATGCTAGGATTAAATCCTCAAAAACCATTTACAAAAAAGGTACAACCTCAATCGGTAGAAGCTAAAGATTCAGCTTTTGAAGCTTTAGGTGAAAAACCAAAATGGACAAGACCTGATCATAAAATTGATCGTAATGAGCAGAAAAAACAAGAAGCTTTAGAACTACGTAGACAATAATATTAGTTAAAATAAGCACAAAAACACTCATCTTTTTTAGATGAGTGTTTTTTTTAGCTATTTATTAAAAAAAGAAAAGTAACAATTTATTAACTTTGCTTTTCGAAAAATTGAATGCATGGGATTACAATTACAAAAAATTGATAGAGTTAAAAAGATTACTAAAGAAGACTTTATTAAGAATTATTTCAAACCACAGAAACCCGTGGTTATTGAACGTTTTATTGAAGATTGGCCAGCATACTCTAAATGGTCTTTAGATTATATGAAAGAAGTTGCAGGTGATAAAACTGTACCTTTATACGATGATAGACCTGTTGATTACAAAGACGGGTTTAACGAGCCACATGCTACTATGAAAATGAGTGAATATGTAGACTTACTAAAACGTGAGCCTACAAAATTTCGTATTTTCTTATGGAATGTTTTAAAAGAAGTACCCATTTTACAAAAGGACTTTAAATTTCCTGATTTTGGACTACGCTTAATGAAAGGTTTACCAATGTTGTTTTTTGGTGGTACAGATTCATATACTTTTATGCATTATGATATTGATTTAGCAAATATTTTCCATTTTCATTTTGAAGGAAAAAAAGAAGTTATCTTATTTGATCAGAAACAGAATAAGTATTTATACAAAATACCTCATTCTTTAATTACTAGAGAAGATATCAATTTTGCTGATCCTGATTTTAACAAATGGCCTGCTTTAAAAAAAGCAAAAGGCCATATAACAAACTTAGAGCATGGAAATGTATTATATATGCCAGAGGGTTATTGGCATTATATGCGTTATTTAACACCAGGTTTTTCTATGAGTTTACGTGCGATTGCTCGTAATCCGAAAAATTTAGGAAAAGCAATTTATAATGTTTTTATAATGCGTAATTATGATAATTTAATGCGCAGATTAAAAGGTCAAAAATGGATTGATTGGAAAAACGAACAAGCAATTGTAAAAACAAATAAAGCTAATAATATATAAAAGTATTTGAAACTCAATTTTAAACTATCTTTGCAGCAATGGATATAGTATTTTTATTTATTGGAGGACCAGAGGTTTTTATAATCTTATTAATTGTTGTAATGTTATTTGGAGCTGATAAGATTCCTGAAATAGCAAGAGGATTAGGGAAAGGTATACGTCAAGTTAAAGACGCTACCAATGATATTAAAAAAGAAATTAATGAGAGTGCCAAAAATCAAGGAATTGATACTGATTTTGTAAAAGATATTAATAAAGAAGTAAATGAAGTTAAAGATAATATTGATGACTTTACTGGGCCAATAAAAAGAAATCTGTAACTTTTTATTTAACTCTACTGATAGTTAATCCGTCTCTAATAGGTAATAAAACAGTTTCTAGGCGAGAATCATCATTTAAAACTCTATTATATTCTAAAAGAACTTTGGTGTCGTTATCTTTAGGGTTTAGCTTTTCTACAACTTTACCACTCCAAAGTACATTGTCTGATAAAATAACTCCGCCTTTATTCATTTTTTCGATAATTAAATCAAAATAATTTAAATAATTAGATTTATCAGCATCTATGAAAACTAAATCAAATTTTTGATTTATAGTAGGTATTATATCTATAGCATTACCGATTAATTGCTTAATCTGATTTTTATAATCTGATTTTTGAAAGTATTTATATTGTAGTTCTTCTAATTCTTCATTCTTATCAATAGTATATAATACACCATCTTTAGTTAGTCCTTCTGCTAAGGATAAAGCAGAATACCCTGTGTAAGTTCCAATTTCTAAAATTAATTTAGGTTGAATTAATTTTGAAATCATTGATAATACTCTACCTTGAAATCCGCCACTTAACATACGAGGATTTAATACTTTTTGCCAGGTTTCTTTATTTAGTTCTTGTAATATTTTAGGTTCTTGTTGAGAGTGATTTACAACATAATTGTCAATAGATTCAGGTAAAAAATGCATTTATATATATTTAGTTTTACAAAAATAAAAAAACGGAATTTATCATTACAATAAACTCCGTTTCAATCTAACAAAAAATTAAAAATTGGTTTTTTATAAAAACCAAAATCGTTAATTAAAATTACTTAATTGTTCTTTTAGTGCTTCTTTATCCATATTTGATAAACACTTGGTTTCGTTTTTACAATCATTGGCTTTCATTTTAAAAATTTGAGACATTTTTCTGTTCTGCTTAGAATATAGAGCACAAATTTTACAAATTACTATATGCCAATTAAGTTGTAATTTTTCATATAAGGATGCTTCACCATACTGTGCTTTATCACATATAGCAGTTGCTTCATCACATGTTATTTTAAATTTTTTAAACATTGTTTTTACTTATTAAACCAGTTTTCTTCCATGCATTTTCTTAGCTGAGTTCTCGCTCTGTGAATGATAACCCATAGGTTTGACGGAGTGATATCTAGTTCCTTACAAATTTCTTCTGTCTCAAATTCTTGAATAGTTTTCATTCTGAAAACCATTGCATATTTTTCTGGAAGATTGTCAATACAAAGATCTATTTGAGATTTTAACTCTCTATTTTCAATGCTTTTTTCAGCTTCATTGTTCCATGATTGTGGAACTCTTTCTTCTATCCAATTACCTTCGTTATCACCACTATCATAAAAATTCATTCTAATTTCAGCTTTTCCTTTTTTAGAATTTATTTTTCGATAATGATCAATTATTTTCCTTTTTATAATAGAGACTAACCAAGTTCTTTCAGTGGATTTTCCTTGAAAATTTTTAGCAGATTTTAATCCCGCAAAAAAAGTTTCTTGTACTAAATCTTTAGCAATATTTGAGTCATTTACACGAGTAACAGCATAATTAAATAAATAATCAGCATAGTTATCAACCCATTTATTTGGAGATAAAGTATTAGTGTTATTAGTTTGATTCATTATGTCAAATATAAGCTATTTTTCACGTATTTAGGTTGTATGAATAGTGTGAATGAAAATTAATTTACTCGGATTTATTTTTATGCCTACTGTCTACCAAATAAATAATTTCCCAAGTTCCGTTATTATTAAATAACTGAAATGAATTTGCGCCACAATGACTAAATTTCCCATTTAAATAGAACTCATAGGGAGTCCAAACTGAAGCTAAATTTCCATCAATTTTAACATCCCACGATAATAATTTCTCAAAATAAATATCTCCAGGTTTTTTATTGGCTACTCCAGTTAAAAATTTATTTTTAGTCGTTGTAATTAAGTTTTTAATTCCTTTTTTGTTAGTAAATGTTGTTTGAATTTTAATTGTTGAATGTAGTGTTTTACTTATCAGTGTGCTATCCCCATTATGTAAACCTTCAAACAGCGTTTCGATGGTTTTTCGTATTGCTTTTTTATTATTTTTTTCTTGAGCATTAACAACTGTAGTAAGAACTAAAACAATAAGAAAAGTAATTATTTTTTGCATGATAGTTAATTTTAGATAGTGAAATTATAAAAAAAAGTAAGATGATAAATTATAATTAACAGAAGCTTAACGAGCATTATACTATAAAAAATATCTAAACGTATGTTTTGTTTTTAAACTAAATCAAGAGAATAAATGCTTATTTTTACAAGCAGAAAAATAAAAACAATGTCAGTAGCAAAAAAAGAATATAAAAGAGTTACCACAAAGTCATTGGTAGAGATGAAAGCTAACGGAGAAAAAATTTCGATGCTTACAGCTTACGATTATACAATGGCAAAAATTGTTGATGGAGCAGGAATAGATGTGATTTTAGTTGGTGATTCTGCATCAAATGTCATGGCTGGTCATGAAACGACATTGCCTATTACATTAGATCAAATGATTTATCATGCAAGTTCTGTTATAAGAGCAATAGAACGTTGTTTGGTTGTGGTTGACTTACCTTTTGGTACATATCAAGGGAATTCTAAAAGCGCTTTAGATTCTGCGATTAAAGTAATGAAAGAATCTGGAGGTCATGCGGTTAAGTTAGAAGGAGGTAGTGAGATTGGTGAATCTATATCTAGAATTTTAACGGCAGGTATCCCAGTTATGGGGCATTTAGGTTTAACCCCACAATCTATATATAAATTCGGAACTTATACAGTTAGAGCAAAAGAAGAAGAAGAAGCTGAAAAATTATTAGAAGATGCTAAATTATTGGAGCAATTAGGATGTTTTGCTTTAGTTTTAGAAAAAGTGCCAGCAGCTTTGGCTAAAAAAGTAGCAGAGAGTTTAACTATTCCTGTTATAGGTATTGGTGCAGGATCTGGTGTAGACGGACAGGTTTTAGTAACGCATGATATGCTAGGTATGACACATGAATTTAATCCTCGTTTTTTAAGACGTTATTTAGACATGTATACAGGAATGACAAATGCCTTTAAACAATATATAGAAGATGTAAAGTCGGTAGATTTCCCTAACGAAAATGAACAATATTAAACTTTTAAGCCTTCTTTTTTGAAGGCTTTTTTATTATAATAAACAATGAGAATTTTACATTTAGATTCAAATCATTCTTTACTTATAAATCAATTAAATGATTTAGGATTTCAAAATGATGTAGACTATAGTTCATCTAAAGATGAAATAGAAACGAAAATACATCAATATGATGGAATCATCATTCGAAGTAGATTTACTATCGACAAACTGTTTTTAGATAAAGCAACAAATCTTAAGTTTATAGGAAGGGTAGGTGCTGGTTTAGAAAATATAGATTGTGAATATGCTAAGCAAAAGGGAGTATATTTAATTTCTGCACCGGAAGGAAATAGAAATGCTGTAGGTGAGCATTCTTTAGGAATGTTATTGTCACTTTTTAATAAGCTAAATAAAGCAGATAAGGAAGTTCGAAGCGGAAAATGGCTTCGTGAAGAAAATCGTGGAATTGAATTAGACGGGAAAACTGTTGGTTTAATAGGTTATGGTAATATGGGGAGATCCTTTGCTAAAAAACTTCGTGGATTTGATGTTGAAGCTTTATGCTATGATATAAAACCAAATGTTGGTGATAAAAATTGCAAACAAGTTTCCTTACAAGAATTACAACAAAAAGTAGATGTATTAAGTTTGCATACTCCAGAAACTGAATTAACCAAAAACATGGTAAATTCTGATTTTATCAATAGTTTTTCTAAACCCTTTTGGATTGTAAATACAGCAAGAGGAAAATCAGTAGTAACGTCTCATTTAGTAGAAGCTTTAATATCTAAAAAGGTCTTAGGAGCAGGGTTAGATGTTTTAGAATATGAGAAGAAGTCTTTTGAAAACTTGTTTTCAACTGAGATGCCAGAAGCTTTTAAGTATTTAGTTAAAGCAGAAAATGTTTTATTATCACCTCATGTTGCAGGTTGGACAGTAGAAAGTAAAGAAAAATTAGCGCAAACAATTGTAGATAAAATAAAAAGAAAATTTTGTTAACTTGTATGCTTATAAACCATTTAAGATGCAATACGAAGCAAACACGCCAGAAGATTATATAGCGCAAGTTCCAGAAGAACGACAAGTAATTCTAGAAAAATTACATAAAACCATAAAAGACAATTTACCTAAAGGTTTTGAAACAGGAATAAATTACAAAATGATTGGTTATTATGTACCTCATTCTATCTATCCAAACGGATATCATTGCGACACAAAATTACCATTACCATTTATGAATATAGCTTCGCAAAAGAATTCAATTAACTTATATCATATGGGTATTTATGCAAAGAAAGAATTATTAGATTGGTTTGTGGCAGAATATCCTAAGTATAGTAAACGAAAATTAGACATGGGTAAAAGCTGTATCCGTTTTAAAAAAATAGAAGAAATCCCGATGGATTTAATAGCTGACCTATGTAAAAAAATGACAGTAGAAGAATGGATTGAAATTTACGAATCTGTTGTAAAAAAGAAATAACATGAAAAAAGGTAAAGTAACAGGTATTGGTGGTGTTTTTTTAAAACTAATGACGTAAAAGCAACCAAAGATTGGTATAAAAATAATTTAGATTTTAATACTGATGATTGGGGTTGTACTTTTTGGTGGAAAGATAAAGAAGGAAATAAAGCATCTACAAAATGGAGTCCATTTACAAAGGATACGAACTATTTTGAACCTTCTAAGAAAGACTTCATGTTTAACTATCTATTTTGCACCTTCTAAGAAAGACTTCATGTTTAACTACCGTGTAGAAAATTTAGTTGAACTACTTGAAGAATTGAAAGATAAAGGAGTTGCTGTAATGGATAAAATAGAAGAATATAATTACGGTAAATTTGGTTGGATTATGGATTTAGATGGAAATAAAATTGAATTGTGGGAGCCAAAAGACGAAGCTTTTTTATAAATTTATAGCAACTAATTATTAAAAACAAAAAAATGAATGTAATTGATGAAAACGGAAAACCAATTCCTAATCAAGAAAGTAAACGAGTTTTAGCTGGTATTTTAGCAATCATATTAGGTTCTTTAGCAGTGCATAAATTTGTCTTAGGTTACACTAAAGAAGGTATTATTCAAATTGTATTAAATATTATTACTTGTGGAGTTGCATCTATTGTGCCTTTTATAGAAGGAATCATTTACTTAACTAAATCTGATGAAGAGTTTGTGTATACATATCAAACAAATAAAAGAGGTTGGTTTTAATATAATATAAATGTAATGGTAGAAGAAAACAAAAATCTAAAAGATAATTTAAACGATGGTTTAGATCAAGCGAAAGATGTTATGGATAACGTAACTGAAAAAGCGTCTGAATTAGTAGGAGAAGCAGGTGAACATATTATAGATGCAGTAGAAGAAGTAAAAGAGAAGGTGAGCGAAATGATTTCTGATGAGTCTGTAGAGAAAGTAAAACAAAAAGCTACAGAATTTGCTGATGAAGCCAAAGTAGTTATGGATAATGTAACAGAAAAAGCATCTGAGTTAGCTGGAGAAGCAGGTGAGCATCTCGTTGATTTTGCAGAAGATGTTCAAGAAGAAACTGAAGAAGTGGTTAAAAAAGGTAAAAGTTTTCTCCAACGTTTATTCGGTAAATAGATTTATGAAATAATCATATAAAAAAAGCCTCTTTAACAAAGAGGCTTTTTTTAATATTTACAAATGTTAAGATTAATTATTATTGTAACGTTCTAAACCAGTTTTTAACCAGTTGTAATAAGTTGTATGATCAGAGTATTGTTGAGGTGAATTTAGTATTTCTAAATTAGGACTCATTAATACATAAAATGGTTGAGAAGCAGTTTTAAAGTTTGCTGCTTGTAAAGTTGCCCATTTATCACCATAAGTTCTAATTCTTTTTACTTTACCATTAGGCTTTATAAAATCAAATTGTTGATCTTCTGGTAGTTTTCTTTGATGGTCATCAACATATAATGAAATTAATACATAATCATCATTAATTAATGAGTAGATATCTGGTTTACTCCAAATATTTTCTTCCATCTTACGACAGTTAACACATGCCCAACCTGTAAAGTCTAATAAGACTGGTTTATTAACAGATTTAGCATAAGCAATACCTTCTTCAAAATCTTTAAAGCAATTTAATCCTAACGGACATTTATTGTCTTTTTTATAGATACTATGAAATTGAGGTGGAGCAAAACCACTTAGTAAATCATTTTGATTCCATGCTGGTTTTTGCATAACCCCAGGAGCTAGGTATACAGCGAATGCTAATGCGGCAATACCTAGTAAAACTCTTAGGAAAGATATTTTTCCATATTTTTTTCCGATAAAACCAAATAAATATAAAGCAGCCAATAATGCAATTAATGCCCAGATACCAATAAATATTTCTCTTTTTAAGAAATCCCAATGTCCAACTAAATCTGCGTTAGATAAGAATTTAAAAGCAAAAGCTAATTCTAAGAAACCTAAAATAACTTTTACTGTATTTAACCATCCACCAGATTTTGGTAAAGAATTTAACCAACCTGGGAACATTGCGAATAAAGCGAATGGTAAAGCTAATGCAGCTCCAAAACCAATCATACCTGCTGATAATTGCATAGCTCCACCACTAGATCCTAATGAACCTGCCAATAAAGAACCTAATATAGGACCTGTACAAGAGAATGATACAATTGCTAATGTTAAAGCCATAAAAAATGTACCAATAATACCACCAACATTAGAAGCACTATCAGCTTTATTACTCCAAGAACTTGGTAATGTTAACTCGTAGAAACCAAAGAATGATCCTGCGAAGAATATTAAAACAGCAAAGAAAAATACATTTAACCAAACGTTAGTTGAAATAGTATTTAAAATCTCAGGATCTAAAGTGTCTAAGTAATGGAAAGGTAAACTTAAAAGACCATAAATTAATACAATAAAGAACCCATATAATAATGCACTACCAATACCTTTGCCTTTTTTTTCTGTTCTTTTAGTAAAGAAAGATACAGTTAAAGGAACCATAGGGAATACACATGGTGTTAAGAAAGCTAATAAACCACCAACAAAACCTAATAAGAAAATGTTTAAAAGAGAATCTCCTTCTTTTTCTTCAGGACTTTGATTTGCGGTACTTTTTAATAATACTGTGTTTTTTAAATTTAAATTTAAAGTTTGAGATAAAGACTTACTTTTATCATCAACTTCAGCAACAGTTTGTTCAACAACTCCACCTGTTAATGAGAATGTAAAATCTTCATCAAACGGTAAACAATACTCTTTACAAACTTGTGCATCTAAATTAAGAGTTATTTGTGTTAAACTTGGGTCAGAAACAGTAATTCGTTGTATAAGTTTACCTTCTTCTACAAAGAAAATTTCATCTTCCCCCCAAATTTCACTGAACTCAGTTTCAGTTTCACTCTCTTTGGCTTTACCGTTAAGAGTATACCCAGATTGACCTTCTGCTGGAGAAATAGTCATAGGTAATGATGCATCTTCTGGGTTG
This sequence comes from uncultured Tenacibaculum sp., assembly GCA_964498665.1. Classification (GTDB taxonomy): domain Bacteria; phylum Bacteroidota; class Bacteroidia; order Flavobacteriales; family Flavobacteriaceae; genus Polaribacter. The sequence goes on from CAZCHR010000006.1 coordinate 16,063, forward strand.
TATTGAGAGTATAAATGCCAATCTTCCGCAATTTCTAATTCAAAAATTAAATCATACTCAGTATCTGAGATTTTTTCGACAGTAGGAGTTACTACTATAGGGTTGTCATCCGATTGAGAATAAACAGTTAAACCTATGAATAATAAAAATAGAGTAAAGAATTTTTTCATTCGAGTTAGTTTATAAGGGGTTGTTGTTAAATACTTATCTTTAATAATTTATTTGTTTTGTCACTTGAAATAAAACGTTTGTCTTGTCTTTTTCCAATTATCCAAATAATTTCATTATTATTCGAACAAAGTAACCAGACATTGTTTTTCTCAAAAACAGATAATTTTTTGTCTTTAAAATACTTACTAATTTTTTTTTTGCCCATCATACCTGTTGGGTAAAAAAAATCACCGTTTTTCCATTTTCTAATATGGAGAGGGTAATTTAATAAATTTTCATCAACATAAATACTATTTGTGTCGATATTTTTTTTTTCAATAACACTTTCAAATAACAAGTTAATAGGTTTTGTTATTTTTTTGTTTTCTTTATTTATGATAATTGACTCTTGCTTAGAAGAGCTACTTTCATCAAAACGTAAAAGTAATAAAAAATCTCTGTCTTTCAACAAAGTGTGAGAATTTGTTGATACTTTCTTGCCTGATTGCGCGTTAATTAGATGGTAAACATCATTCCATTCAGTAAATTTATATTTTTTTAATATTTGATATAAATATGCTTTAGGATTTGATAACTGTACTAGTTTTGAAATGTTTATTTTTAAAAGATCGTTTTCGTAATAACTTATTTCTTTTGAAATTTCACTTATTTTATCATTAACAATTTGCTGCGATTGTTGTAGGAAAATGGATGTTTTATTAAAAGAATTTAGAAAATTAGGATTCAATTCTTTCAAAGAAGGTATAATCTCGTGCCTTATTTTGTTTCTTAAATATTTTGTTTCTGCATTACTAGCATCTTCTCGCCATAAAATATTATTGCTTAGAGCATAGTTTTTTATTTCTTCTTGGGAAAAAACTAATAAAGGACGTATAGTTTTATTGTTTACAGAAGGTATACCGGTTAATCCATCTAAACCAGTTCCTCTACTTAAATTTATTAAAAAAGTTTCTAAATTATCGTCGGCATGATGTGCTGTTAAAATATAATCAAAATTATATTTTTCAGTCAATTCATAAAACCAATCGTAACGTAATTTTCGAGCTGCTAGCTGAGTTGATAATTTATGCTCTTTAGAGTATTTTTCAGTTTTAAACTGAATTGTATGTGTGTTAATTGATAATTTTTCAGCTAATTTTTCAACAAAAATTTCATCTAAATCACTTTCTTTTTTTCGTAATTTAAAATTACAGTGTGCTAATGAAATATTAAAATTAAGCCCGTGTAATAAATGAGTTAAAACTACGCTGTCAATTCCCCCAGAAACAGCAATCAAGAGTTTTTTTTCTTTTAGAAAAGAGAAATTTTCATTGATGTGGTTTTGAAGTTTGAGGAGCATTTTAAAAATTTGGATAATTTATAATTGAGATTTTGACCAATCAACAATATCATTAAGTACTTCTTTGGCACATAAATCGTTATGTAATTCATGATAACCGTCTTTATAAAGTTTCAAAGTAGCTTGATTAGAGTTCTTAGAAAAAGCTTCTGTTCCTTTGTAATCAATAATTTTATCATCAGTACCATGCAATAAATACATAGGGGTTTTAAGTTTTGAAGCATTTTGTATAGCCCAGTCAGCTGCATCAAAAAAAGATAGTGAAAAATTGGGGCTTATTTTGTCATGAACCAGTGGGTCGTTAATATATTTATCAACTTCATTTTTAATTCGTGAAACATGAGAAGCATCTAGTTCACTAGGTAAAGTAATTGAAGGAGCTATTTTTTGCATTAATTTTCCAGCAGTTAGTTTCCAAGCAGGAGGTTGGAAAGCTAATTTTAACATGGGACTCGTAGCAATTATACCTTTTAGAGTGTTGCTTTTACGTAAAGCGAAATTTATTACAGCATTTCCTCCCATAGAATGTCCGTATAAGAACATTGGTTTTTTATTAAATATATTTTCTGCTTTATCGATTAGTTTTACAATACTTTCTAAAACTGCATTATAATTGGGGTTATGTCCGCGTTTTCCTGAAGTTTTTCCATGTCCAAAATGATCAAAAGCAATTACTCCAAAATTATTGTCAGTTAATTTTTTTGCAACATGTTTATAGCGTCCTGAATGTTCTCCCATTCCGTGAATAATAACTATAACAGCTTCAACTTTTTCAGGTTGCCAATATTGACCGTAAAAAGTAGTTTTATGATAGTCGAAATTAAATTCTTTATGTGTCATAGTTATTGTTTTTTTAACCAAATTCTAATTTCTTTTCTTAAAGAAACTTCGGGTTTAGGTAAAGGAATTGTTTTGCCAAATTGCTTACTTCGTTTAAATTTAGAAAATGTAATTTTATGTTCTTTCCATGCTTCTGGATATAATTCTAAAAATGTATTAAAAAAAACTTGCTCATTCGGTGCTCCTTCTATTTCAGAAAGTACATGGTTGAATTTTTCTTCTTGATCTATAATCATCATTCAGTAAATATAAATAAAACTAGTTTGAATTTAATCTAACTAATTAAGTGTGTTTGTTTAGATAGGTAGTAAATGTAATTTTTATTATTAAAAATACCGAAACGAGGTTTAGAAACTAATTTTTTATTCTCTGGTAATATCTCCGTTTTTTGAGATTTTAAAATATAAAGTAGAAGGGTTTTCAGAAATATACTCTGTTAATTTAATACTGTTTTTATCAAGCTTTGAAGTAGTTTTTAACATCCCTTCGGTAATCTCATCATAAGCTAACATTTGATTATTAATAACATTAAAATTCTTATCATAATTTACTAGCATTGAAATAATTTCTGTATTGTTTGGATAAAAATAGAATACTACAGATTGGAAGTTGTCAGATATTTTAGGTAGGTATGAGATTCCAATTTTTGCTTTTTCATTGTTTAACTCATCTTCAAAAATTGAAGGCAATTTCAGTAAATTTTGTTCTTTTTTATTTAAAAGTTTTCCTTCTATATGATTATCAAAATTAGTACTATCAATTATTGGTAATTGTTTTATAGGATATTCGTTATTTACAAATGAGTATTTATTTGTTTTACAAGATAAACCAGCAATTAATAATGCTATTAATATTATTGTTTTATAAATGTTTTTCATAGGATAAATATAGTCAAGTTTAATTAGTTATTTAAAAGAACATATTTCATAGCCTTTGCTTTTAATAAACATTCTTCATATTCTTTCTCTGGAGTAGACTTAGCAGTAATAGCTCCTCCTACAGAATATGAAACGTATTTTTTTTCAGCATTGTATAAAATACTTCTAATAACTACATTAAAGTCGAAATCGCCATTAGGAGTAAAATAACCAACGGTTCCAGAATAGAGCCCACGTTTGGTTTCTTCTAAATCCTCAATAATTTTCATTGCTGATATTTTTGGTGCTCCTGTCATGCTTCCCATAGGAAAAGTATCTTTAATAACATCAACAGGATGTGTTGTAGATTGAACCTCGGATGTTATAGTGGATATCATTTGGTGTACTTGTTTAAATGAATATACTTTACATAGTTCTTCAACATGAACACTTCCTTTTGTAGCAGTTCGGGATAAATCATTGCGAACCAGATCTACAATCATAATATTTTCCGATCGTTCTTTTTCATCACGAGCTAAATCAAAAGCAATTTTATCGTCTTCAACTTTATTGATAAAACGTTTTGCCGTTCCTTTTATAGGTTGAGAAATAATTTTTGTTCCTACTTTTTTTAGATAACGTTCAGGTGTTGCAGAAAGAAGATGTAGATTTTCGTGCTTAAAAAATGTAGCAAAAGGAGGTTCTGATATATCATTTAAGTGTTGATATATTTTATACGGATTTATGGTTGTATTTTCTGCATAAAATTCTTGACAAAAATTGGCTTCATAAATATCACCTCTATGAATATGTTCTAAAACTTTGGTTACTTTTTGATTGTATTCATCTTTATGAATTCGAAGTTTGATTTTAATATCATTTTCTTCGGATGAGTTATTATTGTTTTCTTTGTTAAAGTTAGGGTTCAGTTCAATAATTTCTTCAAAATCTTCTTCCAGTTCATCATCTATCATTTGTAAGTAATGAAATTCAACAATATTCTCTTTGATGAAAATTAATTTCTGAGGCTGAAAAAAATACAAATCAGGAAAATTAAGTCCGTCAAAATTGTTAGAACTTAATTTTTCAACATCATTTTTAACATCGTAAGAAATGTAACCAAAAAGATAATCTTTGGTGTAAGACTGATATTCTTTTAGTTTGTCGAAAGCACCATGATAATCGGTTTTTATAGAGGTAAATTCATCAGCAGCTAAACAACAGTCAAATGAAGTATATTTTTGTTCGTAATTGTTAGAATCTAACCAAAGAGCAGTTTCAAACTGCTTAGACCAAGCAAATAATTTTTGCTTAAACTCTTTTGAGTTATCTATTTCAAAATTACGTTGTGTTCTTTTAGACATTGTACAAAAATAAGAAACCCGATAGAAATTAATACTATCGGGTTTAGTTTTATAAAGTAGGAAGAGTTATTCTTTCTTTTCAACTTCTACTTCAATAGTTTTAATGTCTTTTTTAACATTTACAGAAGTTATTTCTCCAGATTCTTTGGCTTCCTGTTCTATTTCTTCAACTGTGCCTTCAATTTTTTGAACATCAGTGACTGTTTTTCCATCCTTAGTAGTTGATGTAGTTATTGTAGCTTTTGCCATTTCTCCATTATCAGATTTTACTTCAACTCGAACTTCTTTTCTAATTTCGTTAGTTACATGTTCTGCAGTAGAATGATTTCCTAGTAAAGGTGCAATTACCAAACCAACTAAACAAGTAAGTTTAATTAAAATATTCATTGAAGGACCCGAAGTGTCTTTAAAAGGATCGCCAACGGTATCGCCAGTTACAGCTGCTTTATGAGCGTCAGAACCTTTATAAGTCATTTCTCCGTTAATTTCTACACCTGCCTCAAAAGATTTTTTAGCATTGTCCCAAGCACCACCAGCATTATTTTGAAAAATTGCCCACATAACACCAGATACACAAACACCTGCCATGTAGCCACCTAAAGGTTCTGCACCAAAAATTAATCCTATCAATATTGGTGTAATAATCGTAATTAAACCAGGTAGGATCATTTCTCTCAGTGCAGCTTTGGTTGAAATATCAACACATTTAGCATATTCAGGAGTACCTGTGCCTTCCATTATTCCAGGAATTTCTCTAAACTGTCGACGTACTTCATGTACCATTTCCATGGCAGCTTTTCCAACAGATTCCATTGCTAAGGCAGAAAATATTACTGGAATCATTCCTCCAACAAATAACATTGCTAATACATCTGCTTTAAAAATATTAATTCCGTCAATACCCGTAAAAGTTACATAAGCAGCAAATAAAGCTAGAGCTGTTAATGCAGCAGAAGCAATAGCAAAACCTTTACCAACTGCAGCAGTGGTATTACCAACAGAATCTAAAATATCTGTACGTTCACGAACATGGTCTTCTAACTCACTCATTTCAGCAACACCACCCGCATTATCAGCAATTGGTCCAAAAGCATCAATAGCTAATTGCATTGCAGTTGTAGCCATCATTGCAGAGGCAGCTAAAGCAACACCATAAAAACCTGCAAAATAGTATGAACCATAAATAGCGGCAGCAAATAAAATAACTGATAAAAAAGTAGATTTCATTCCTACGGCTAAACCAGCAATTAGGTTTGTTCCTGCTCCTGTAGCACTGTTTTGAACAATGTTTAGCACAGGTTTTTTACCTAAACTAGTATAGTATGCAGTAACCATTGAGATTAATGCTCCTACAGCTAAACCAATACATGCTGACCAAAATACATTGATAGAAGATACATCTCTAATTCCTTCACCAAAGAAACTCATTTGTATTGTTTCTGGTAGCATCCAATCAATTAAGAAATAACTTGCAGCTAGTGTTAATAGAATTGATACCCAATTTCCAGTATCTAATGCTTTTTGTACTTCGGCTTCTTTTGCTGAATTATCTTTTATATTAACTAAGAAAGTCCCTATTATAGATGCAATAATACCAACTCCAGCAATTACTAAGGGTAATAGGATTGGTCCCATATTATTAAATCCGTCAGTAAATTGAGTAGATGTAGACATGTCTCTAATAATATAGTTACCTAAAACCATAGCGGCTAAAACAGTTGCTACATACGAACCAAATAAATCTGCACCCATACCAGCAACATCACCAACGTTATCACCAACATTATCTGCAATTGTAGCTGGGTTACGAGGATCATCCTCTGGAATTCCAGCTTCTACTTTACCTACTAAATCGGCACCTACATCGGCTGCTTTAGTGTAAATTCCACCTCCAACACGTGCAAATAAAGCGATTGATTCAGCTCCTAAAGAAAAACCAGCCAATGCTTCTAAAACTACAGTCATGTTTTCATAGAAAGAACCATCTCCTCCCATAAATTGATTTGTAAAGAAAATAAAGAACAAACTTAATCCTAAAACTGCTAGACCAGCTACACCAAGTCCCATTACAGTTCCTCCTCCAAAAGATACTTTTAGTGCTTCGGGTAAACTTGTTTTGGCAGCTTCAGCAGTTCTAGCGTTAGTGTCTGTGGCAATACGCATTCCTATATTTCCTGCTAAAGCAGAAAATATAGCTCCTATAATGAATGCAGGTACTATCATCCAACTTGTTGTGTCTACTAATTTTGATATTATAAAAAGTGCTATTGAGGCAATAGCAACGAAGATTAATAGTAATCGATATTCAGCAGCTAAAAATGCAAGAGCTCCTTCTTTGATACTTTTTGATATAGATTGCATTTTATCACTTCCTGGGTTTTGTTTTTTAACCCAAACCATTTTTATATACATAAAAATAAGTCCTACAATTGCCAAAATTATTGGCAAATACATCATGTTTTGTTTCATGTTTAAGTTATTTGATTAGTTATAAGTATTCGTAAATATAACAAAATCAGTCACTAAACAAAAAAACCTTTCAGAAAGGTCTGAAAGGTTTTTGATTTTATAATGAAAATTTCTAATTAAATAGTAAAGTCTCCATTAGTTTTATGTTCGCTATTTTCGTAACGTTCGATACACTTGTCTAAAATTTCGTATGCTTCATTAGCATCTCCCCAAGCACCTATGTCAACTTTCTTTTTTTCTAAATCTTTATATACTTGAAAGAAATGAGTTATTTCTTTTACTCTGTGTGGATTTAAATCTTTAAGATCGTTATAGCTATTCCAAATAGGATCAGTAGTTGGTACGCATATTATTTTTTCATCTGGTCCTTTTTCATCTGCCATATGGAAAACTCCAATAGGTTTTACCTCCATAACACACATAGGAAAAGTTGGTTCAGCTCCTAAAACTAATACATCCAATGGATCTCCATCTAAAGCTAAAGTTTGTGGGATAAATCCGTAATCTCCAGGGTACATCATTGACGAAAATAACATTCTGTCAAAACGTATTTTTCCTAAGTCAAAATCGTATTCGTATTTATTTCTACTTCCTTTTGGTATCTCAATTAAAACATCTACAGTTTTTCTTTCTTTTGCAGTCATAATTTCTTGCTTTTCTTCGTTTCTAAAATCGGATTGCAAAAGTAGTGATTTATTGCTATTTTAAAAGGGAAAATATAGGTTATTTTATTGTTAATTCAATGATTATAAGCCTGGTTTAATTCCTATACGAATAGCGAACTTTGGAGTAGGAGTAGCAGTAAACCCAGAAGGAGGTGTGTAATTACTTCTCCAAATAGCATCAACTCTTAAAAATCTTAGGTTTCCATAACCTAAATTTTCAAGTCCTACACTGTATTCGTAATATAACTTTTGTGGAGCGTTATATTTAATGTCAGATTTGTTTATAAATCGATTTTTATCTGAAATAGTTCCGTAAGTAGCTCTGAACGTTACTAAACTTCTTAGCTTTAACTTTTTTAGCAAAGGTATTCTGTTTAAGAAAAAGCCATTAAAATGATGTTCTAAGTGAGTAGCTGTATAAGTATCTGTTACAAAATCATAAAAGTTTAATAAACTAAAAGTGTTTCTAACTAATGAGAAAGATTGGTTGGCAGGTACTGGATTTAATAAACTTAAAGGAACCGTTCCAAAGGTTTTTCCAGCTTCAAAAGTTGCATCTAAAACTCCAAATTTTCCTAGTAAAATAGGTTGGTTATATTGGAATTGTAGTTTATGGTAACTATGAGTTCCATGTAAAACACCTCTAAATCCTTTTTTATAATTTAATATTAAGGTAGGGAAAAGATTTCTTCCAAAGCGTCTTTCTACACCATAACCATAAACAAATCTTCCAGGGGTAAAAGAAAGGTAGACGTCTGAAGAAACATCTACAACTCTATTTCTAGTATCTCCATTATTGTCTAGATAGTTAATAGAAAATAAGTTTGGATCTGCAGAAGTAATATTAGATCTAGTTAAATTTATACCTAAGTGAAGATTTTTTTTAATTTCTAAATCAACATTAATAGCCGTCTTATTTACTTTAGAAAGAAAACGGTTACTTCCACGACTAAACAGTGCAGCGGTACCAAAGCTATTTCCTAAAAGTTGTGTAGTGTTAAAAAGAACACTACCTAGTTGTTCAATATCGTTCTGATAAGCTAAACCAGCAGCAATCCTTGGTTTATATGAAAGTAGGTACCTTCCTTCAAGTCCGTATTTTACTTTTTTATCTTTAAAACCATAAGCTAAATGACCGTTAACTCTAAACCTATCGTCTTTTGTTTTAAATGTTCTAAACCCAAGTCTAGTTCTAAATCCTTCAATTTCGTTTTCAGCAAAAGCAGTCCAGAAAGGTCCAAATTGCACCCCTGTTTTAGTATTTATGTACCCGCTAGATACAGTATTAATAATACCTGTTAAGTTTTTAATTTGCTTTCTCTTTTTAACATTGTTTATCAAATCGTAAGTTGACTTGTTTTCTTTAGATTCAGTAGAATCCCAATATGTACTGTCTTTTTCAAATTGATCAGGTCTAATTTTAATTATTTTATCTTTATAAAAATTATTTGCTAGCGGTTGATTTAGTTCATAATCTTTGAATGTGGTTGTTTTTTTTATTGTTAAGCCTTTATTTGTCTCGCTTTTGTCGACAAATGTAAAATCACCATCGTAAACATTTTTTGTAGAAAGATAAATAGAGTCATTTTTGACTTCATATTCTTTTTCGAATGAAAGTCCTCTTACAAAGTTTAAGTTGATTTCTTTTCGAACTTTCATTTTTATTTTTTTAATAGAGAAGTTTTTATCGGCAACCCAAAAATTTCCTTCAAAAGCTAGGTCTCCCTCTCTGATAGGAAAAAAATAAATGTTATATAATTTTTTGTTATTTTTAGTTATACTGTCATATAAAACGTAATCGTAAGTAGCAAAACCGTCTGAAGATAATGGACTTACAAAGGATTTAGTTAATAGGGTGATATTATTTTTAAAAATATCTACATTTTGAAAAGTCATTGCCATTCTATCAAAAACGAAACCTTGTGCACCTAATCCTTCTGACTTTTCAGCTTCAACATCTGTTCTAACTTCTTTTGTAATATTATTACCATAAGTTTTTGAAACTTCTTCGTTTATATATATTGGTATATAATAATTAACTCCATCATCATCATATTTTACTTTTTCTACAACTTCTTTGTATTCATCTTTAAAGACTCTTTTTAGAAAAGTTGTATCTAAGTTGTTTAGGCCAATTTCAATTGATTTATGCTTCTTATATTGGTAATAGTCTACTAATTCTAATCCATTTTTTCTTTTTCGTTTCCAAATTTCTTTTAGAATTTTATATGCAGGATTTTCTTTCTTTTTTAATCTTTTTTTAGGTCTTGTAACAACTACAACTTCATCTAATTGATTACTTTCTTCAGTTAATACAATATTTAAGAATTTTGTATTTTCACTAACACTAAATGTTTGTGTTTGAAAACCTATAAAAGAAACTTCAAGTGTTCCTCTATATTTTTTTGTTTTTAGAAAAAAACGACCATCATCACCTGTGGTGGTACCATAGTTAGTGTTTTTTAAGAAAACATTTACATATGGCAATGGATTGTTGAATTTATCAACAACTTTACCTTTTAAGGTTAGTTGAGCATGTAACGAACTGATAGTTAGTAGTAGTGCAAAAATTAGTTTCTTTTTCATATTATTTAGCAGTACAAAATCCTTTTGACAGTTAGTCAAAAGGATTCTTTATTTTTTTCAATTACTTATTTTTATATTATTTACGGTACATTACTTCTTTTACCGCTTTAATAACATCATTAGAATTAGGTAGCCATTCTTCTAATAAAACAGGAGAATATGGAGCAGGTGTATCTGCTGTTGTAATTCTCTTTATCGGAGCATCTAAATAATCAAATGCTTCATCTTGTATTCTGAAAGTAATTTCTGACGAAACACTTCCGAAAGGCCATGCTTCTTCTAAAATTACTAATCTATTAGTTTTTTTGACAGATTCTAAAATTGCATTATGATCCATTGGACGAACTGTACGCAAATCAATAATTTCAATAGAAATACCTTCTTTTGCCAATTCTTCAGCAGCTTTGTATGCTTCTTTTATAATTTTACCAAATGAAACTACTGTAACATCGGTTCCTTCTCTTTTAATATCTGCAACACCAATAGGGATAATGTATTCTCCTTCAGGAACTTCCATTTTATCACCATACATTTGTTCTGATTCCATGAAAATTACTGGATCATCATCACGAATTGCAGCTTTTAATAAGCCCTTAGCATCATATGGATTTGATGGTACAATAACTTTTAATCCAGGACAGTTTGCAAACCAACTTTCAAAAGCTTGTGAGTGCGTTGCAGCTAATTGACCAGCAGAAGCTGTAGGTCCTCTAAATACGATTGGGCAATTAAATTGTCCACCACTCATTTGACGGATTTTAGCCGCATTATTTATAATTTGATCAATACCTACTAAAGAGAAATTAAAAGTCATGTATTCAACTATTGGGCGATTTCCGTTCATTGCAGAACCAACTGCAATACCCCCAAAACCTAATTCAGCGATAGGAGTGTCAATAACTCTTTTAGCACCAAATTCGTCTAACATTCCTTTCGAAGCTTTGTAAGCTCCATTATATTCAGCAACTTCTTCACCCATTAAATAAATGCTTTCATCTCTTCGCATTTCTTCGCTCATGGCTTCACAAATAGCTTCTCTAAATTGTATTGTTTTCATACGTTTAATAAGTAGTTGTTTATTAAGAGTGCAAAAATAATAAAAATGAAATAATAATTTGGTTTTTAAGTTAAACAAAAACTATTGAGTGAAATTACTATTTTAGTGGTCTTAAGTTATCCGAAGGTAAAAAATTTACTATGCATGCATAGTAAATTAAAAAAAAGACGTAACTTCGTAGCTCAAAATTAAGTTTCTTAAAAACAACGATATATGAAAATATTAGTTTGTATCAGTCACGTACCTGATACTACTTCAAAAATCAACTTTACAGAGAATGATACAAAGTTTGATACAAATGGGGTTCAATATGTTATAAACCCTTATGATGAGTTTAGTTTAACTCGTGCTATGTGGTTTAAAGAAAAACAAGGAGCAAGTGTAACGGTTGTAAATGTTGGAGGTGCTTCTACAGAACCAACTTTACGTAAGGCTTTAGCTATTGGATCAGATGATGCAATTCGAGTAAATGCAGAACCAACTGATGGTTTTATGGTGGCTAAAGAATTAGCAGAAGTTGTTAAAAGCGGAGGATATGATTTAGTATTGGCAGGTAAAGAATCAGCAGATTATAACGGACAAATGGTTCCAGGAATGCTAGCGTCTTTGGTTGATTTCAATTTTGTAAATTCATGTGTTGGAGTTGAAATAGATGGAGCGAATGTAACTTTGAGTAGAGAAATTGATGGGGGAGAAGAGAAAGTTTCTTCAACGTTGCCAATGGTTGTTGCTGGTCAAAAAGGAATTGTAGAGGAAAAAGATTTACGTATTCCGAATATGCGTGGGATTATGATGGCACGTAAAAAACCTTTGTCAGTTGTTGAGTCAACTGGTGTTGTAGCAAGTACTTCTACTCAAAATTTTGAGAAACCAGCTGAAAAAGGTGCTGTAAAGTTAGTAGATAATGTTGATGAATTAATCGATTTATTACATAACGAAGCAAAAGCAATTTAATTATAAAATTTAAATCAAGTTTATTAAGGGTGTTTTCTTAATAACATAAAAAAATAAAAATATGTCTGTATTAGTTTTTGCCGATTCATCGGAAGGAAAATTTAAAAAAACTGCTTTTGAAGTAGTTTCGTACGGAAAAAAAGTAGCTGAACAGTTAAGTAGCGAAATGGTTGTTTTAACCATTAATGGTGGAGATGCATCAGAATTATATACTTATGGAGCTGAAAAGATAGTTGAGGTTAAAAACGACTTAGCTTCTTTTAATGCAAAAGCATATGCTTCTATTATAAAGCAAGTTGCTGATGCAAAAAACGCTAATGTTGTAGTAGTAGATTCTAGTATCGATGGTTTAACAGTTGGTCCATTAGTGGCTGTTGCTTTAGAGGCAGGTTATGCTTCTAACACAGTTGCTTTACCAAGTAGTGCTAGTCCATTTGTAGTAAAAAGAAAAGCTTTTTCTAATAAAGGATTTAATAATACTGAAATTTCAACTGATAAAAAAGTAGTAGGAGTAGCTAAAAATTCTTATGGAGCTCATGAAAATACTGTTAGTGGTTCAGTTGAGAGTTTTGAAGCTACTTTGCCAGATTTAGGAGTAAAGTCTGAAAGTATTAGTAAAGCTACAGGTACTGTTACTATTGCAGATGCTGATGTGGTTGTTTCTGCAGGTAGAGGTATGAAAGGACCTGAAAATTGGGGGATGATTGAAGAGTTAGCAGATGTTTTAGGGGCAGCAACAGCATGTTCTAAACCAGTATCTGATTTAGGATGGCGTCCTCATAGTGAACACGTAGGGCAAACAGGTAAGCCAGTAGCATCTAACTTATATATCGCAATTGGTATTTCTGGTGCAATTCAGCATTTAGCTGGTATTAACGCATCAAAAGTAAAAGTAGTTGTAAATACAGATCCAGAAGCGCCTTTCTTTAAAGCTGCTGATTATGGAATTGTTGGTGATGCTTTTGAAGTAGTACCTCAGTTAATAGAAAAATTAAAAGCTTTTAAACAAGCGTAATTTTATTAGGGTATTTATCTTTTATTATAAATTAGAGGTCAACTCATAATTTTTAGTAAATTGTGCCCGCATAAAAAGGCTGTCTAAATTTTAAGCGTAGCGCCTAAAAATTAGACAGTTTTTTGTTATTTATGACGATTGTACATGAGTTTAATTAAACTAACTATTAAGGGGATTTCATATAGCCAAACTCAAAGTGGAGCTTATGCTTTAGTGCTAAGTGAAATGGAAGGAACAAGAACGTTACCTATTATTATAGGGGCTTTCGAAGCTCAATCTATAGCTATAGCTTTAGAAAAAGAAATCCGCCCACCAAGACCACTTACCCACGATTTATTTAAAACATTTGCTGATAGATTTTCAATTATAGTAAAACAGGTTATCATTCATAAATTGGTTGATGGTGTTTTTTACTCCAGTTTAAGTTGTGAAAGAGATGGAGTAGAGGAAGTTATTGACACCCGTACCTCTGATGCAATAGCATTGGCAGTTCGTTTTCAAGCACCTATTTTTACTTATGAAAATATTTTAGATAAGGCAGGTATTTATCTAAAGTTAGATGAGGAATTAATTATCGAAGAAGATTTAGAGTCTGATGAGATAGAATTTTCTTTAGAAGAAGAGGTGGAAGATGGGTATTCTCATTTATCATTAGAAGAATTGCATGAGCAATTAAATGAAGCTGTAGCTGATGAAAATTATGAATTAGCAGCAAGTCTTCGTGACGAAATAAGTAAGCGATCTTAAAAGAAATAAAATTCAAATAATGAATAAAGTATTTATTTTTATAATGCTTTGTCTATCAGTAGTAACTTTTGGACAAAGTATAGAGAAGAAGTGGAGTTTTTCATCAATTACAACCACAGATGGTAGTTCGGTAGTAGATGTTAATCCATTAGATTTAGATTTATCTAAAGGTAGTTTTAATTATTTTTTAGCTAAAAAAGATAGTTTAAAAGCTACAGGAAGTTATATTCATCAAAACAACTTGTTAATATTTAATTATAAACAGCCAAACGATACGGTTCGTTATTATAATGTAGTAGAATTAACTAACGATGCATTAACATTATCTGAAAAAAATGTATTGTACAAGTTTAAAGATTCTAATATAAAGCCAGTAGTTTCTGAAGTTAAAGAAGTTGTAAAGACTGTTGTAGAAACTTCAAGTGAAATAATTTCTAGTCAAGGTTTTTCTATGCAAAGTTTTGGTAGAGGAATTTTAGGTATGCTTGTTTTATTAATAATAGCATTTTTATTTAGTGCAAATAGAAAGGGAATAGATTGGAAAACTGTAGGTTTAGGTTTAGCATTTCAATTATTAATTGCTGTTGGAGTTTTAAAAATTCCTTTTGTACAAAAAGGATTTGAGTTTGTTGGAAGTATTTTTGTTAGTGTTCTAGATTTTACAAGAGCTGGTAGCGAATTTTTATTTAGTGGTTTAGTCGCTGATATGGATTCTTTTGGGTTTATTTTTGCTTTTCAAGTATTGCCAACTATTATCTTCTTTTCAGCATTAACTTCATTATTATTCTATTTAGGGTTAATTCAAAAAGTAGTAAAAGCATTAGCTTGGTTATTGTCTAAGAGTTTAAAAATATCAGGAGCAGAAAGTTTATCAGTTGCAGGAAATATTTTCTTAGGGCAAACAGAAGCACCATTGTTAATAAAGGCTTATTTAGAAAAAATGAATAAGTCTGAAATGTTATTGGTAATGATTGGTGGTATGGCTACCGTTGCAGGAGCAGTTTTAGCAGCTTATATCGGTTTCTTAGGTGGGGATGATGAAGTGTTAAGATTAATGTATGCAAAGCATTTATTAGCAGCATCAGTTATGGCAGCACCAGGAGCAATCATTATTTCTAAAATTTTATACCCACAAACAGAAGAGGTAAATACTGATGTTCAGGTTTCATCTGAAAAAATAGGGTCTAACATTCTAGACGCTATCGCAAACGGAACTACAGAAGGTTTAAATTTAGCAATGAATGTGGCGGCAATGTTATTAGTTTTCATTGCTTTTATAGCAATGATAAACGGGATTTTAGGTTGGGTAGGAGATGTTACATCGTTAAATACTTGGATGGCTGAAAATACTTCGTATGCTAAATTTTCTTTAGAAGCAATTTTAGGATATGTATTTGCGCCTTTAATGTGGTTGATAGGTGTGGCAAAAGAAGATATGGCTTTAATGGGGCAGCTATTAGGAATTAAATTAGCAGCCAGTGAGTTTGTTGGTTATATCCAATTAGCTGAATTGAAAAATGTTGCAAACGCAACGCATTTAACATATAACAAGTCAATTATTATGGCAACTTATATGTTATGTGGATTTGCAAATTTTGCATCAATCGGTATTCAGATTGGTGGAATTGGCTCTTTAGCTCCTGGACAGCGTAAAACATTATCAGAATTTGGAATCAAAGCTTTAATTGGAGGAACAATAGCTTCTTTAATGTCGGCGACAATTGCAGGTATGATTATTGGTTAATATTTATGTTAAGTGATTTTACTTATTTTGTAGCTGATATTTTAAATTTTTTTGAAGCTAATTTTTTCCCTTCTACATCGTTTAATGAAATTATAACTAAGTATTTTTTACCTACAACTCTTTTAGAATTAGCGAAGTTGATATCATTATTAGTGTAAATAACAAGACCTCTACTTATTTCTAAAAAACCAAAATCAACTCCTTCTTTTTCTTTAGTTGGGGTTCCTCCGTTTATTGGTTTAATTTTAGCTGAAATATTTAAGTTTTTAATATCACTATCACTCAAAAGTTTTTTATTTAAAGCTACATTGATTGTAAAAGAATTGTTGTTAGGGTTGGCTCTAAGTTCTGTTGATCTTAAAGATTCTTTGTATTTAGCTCTATTTCTTTCTATTCTCCTTTTCTTTTTATAAATAAAATTTCCATTTTTATCTTTCAATATAAAAGTAACATCAAAAACTATATTATCTTCACCTTTGCTTTCAAAAACAGTTGCTATTTCATTATTTTTGACATCAGTGTTTATTGTAGTAATAGAGCCTTTTAAGTTGTTAATTGTTATTTCAGCGGAAGCAGTCTCATTGTTTTTGTCATTAATTATATTAGCACTCAATTTAAAACTACTGCCAATTCTTCTTTTTTTAATTCTTCCAGTAAAATTTGTTTTAACGATAAGTCTTAAAACTTGTGCACCTGAAA
>CAZCHR010000007.1:0-31881 GCA_964498665.1 uncultured Tenacibaculum sp.
AATTTTCTCAATATTTTCAAATTGTAAAGATTCTAAATTTAGAAAATAATAAATTTATTAAAACAATTTTAGGTGCTACTTTTGATTGGTTAGATCTACTAGCTTACATTGTAGGAGCTATTTTTTCTTATTGTATGGATTATATAATTAACAATCAGCTAAACCAACGGTAATAGCTAACCCACCTTCAGAGGTTTCTTTATAGTTTCTATTCATATCTTTAGCCGTTTCCCACATAGTGTCTATCACTTTGTCTAAAGGAACTAATGATTCCTTAGGGTTGGTTTCTAAAGCTAATTCAGCTGCATTAATAGCTTTAATTGCCCCCATAGCATTACGTTCTATACAAGGAACTTGAACCAAACCGCCAATAGGGTCGCAAGTTAAACCTAAATGATGTTCCATTGCAATTTCAGCAGCAACTAAACATTGTTCAGGTGTACCTCCTAGAAGTTCTGTTAAGCCGGCAGCAGCCATTGCAGATGATACACCAATTTCTGCTTGACAACCACCCATGGCAGCAGAAATAGTTGCATTTTTTTTGAACATACTTCCAACTTCTCCTGCAACTAATAAGAATTTTTTAATTTGTTCAAAACCTGCTTCGTGGTTTTCAATTACCAAATAATACATTAAAACAGCAGGTATTACACCAGCGCTACCATTTGTTGGTGCGGTAACAACTCTACCTAACGATGCATTTACTTCGTTAACAGATAAAGCTAAACAGCTTACCCACTTTAAGATTTCACGAAACTTAACTTCTGTTCCTCTAATTGCATTAATCCATTCTTGTTCATTATCGTAAGTAGAACCTTTAATTAGTTTTTTGTGTGTTTCAAAAGCTCTTCGTTTTACATTTAATCCACCAGGTAAAATACCTTCGGTATGACAACCTATAAACATACACTCTAACATGGTGTCCCAAACACGTTTTAACTCAGTGTCTATTTCATTGGCTGTTTTTAAAACTAATTCATTTTGAAAAACAATTTCAGATATTGTTTTGCTCTCTTTTTTACAATAAGCTTCTAGCTCTGTAGCTCTATTAATTGGATAAGGAAAGTTTTGTTTGTTTATTTGAGTATTAGTAGAAGTTTTAATTTCTTCTTGAATTACAAACCCGCCCCCAATAGAATAATAAGTTTCGGTAGAGATTTCTTTTCCCTTAGTAAAACCTCTAAAAGTCATTCCGTTTGAATGAAAAGGTAAAAAATCTTTATTAAAAACTACATTTTCAACAGAAAAGAGAATCGTTTTTTCATTATTAAAATTTAACGATTTTGTTTCCTTTATTTTATTGATAATAGTTTCAATATTTTTAACAGGTATAAACTCAGGATCTGTGCCACTTAAGCCTAATAAAACTGCTAAATCTGTCGCGTGCCCTTTTCCGGTAAGAGATAAAGATCCATAAAGGTCAATCTTAATTCCATCAATCATAGAAAAAGAAGATGTTTCTTTGAGTTTTTGTATCCATTGTTGTGCAGCTCTCCAAGGACCTAAGGTATGTGAACTAGAAGGTCCCACACCAATTTTTAGCATATCAAAAACACTAATAAATTGCGACATATTAAATTGTTGTTTGTTGATGGCTAAAATAGAAAAATCCTGTATTAAAAATAATACAGGATTTAATTTTTATAAATATAATAAGATTACATTCCGTAAACGTCTTCTTTATCAAATTTCTTAGCTAACATATAGTAAACAACTGCACGATATTTATTTCTTTCAGATCTACCAATTCTTTCCATAACTTCATCAATAGCTTTGTCTAATTCAGGGCTGTCTGCTAATCCTAGTTTTTTCATTAAGAAATTTTTCTTAACAGTTTCTAATTCCTTTGGGTCAGAACCAGATACAGTTTCTGCATCTCTTTTATATATAGATGGTCCTAGACCTTTAGTAACAGCTTTTAATAAATCAGTATTAGAACGAATATCTCTATCGTCCATAAATTTTTTATACAATTCTACTTTTTCGTCAAATTTACTCATGTGATTTTTTGTTTAAGATTAAATGTTAATTCTGTGTGAATTATCAATCATTCCAAATATAGAAAAATAATTCGTTTTTTCAAATAGCTTAAAAATAATGTAGAGTAATAATAATGTTAATTAAATTGTTGAAAACAAAAAGAATTATAGGTAAAAAGGCGCGATTCTTGTAGTAATTTTATATAAATTCAAATATTTAGCCTATGTCTTTATCAAAATTTGAATCAATGTTGAAAACCAATGATGTATATTTTTTTGATGCTACAGAATTTGAAACAATTGTAGAGCATTACTTAAATATAGGAAAACATTCGCTGGCAAAAAAAGCTGTGCAATTAGGTTTGGAACAGCACCCTTCTTCAATTCAACTCAAATTAATGCGTGTTGAATTATTAATTTTTGATAATGAATTGCAAGAAGCGATTAAAATGTTATCAATAATAGAAGAAATAGAACCTCATAATGATGAGGTTGTAATTCAAAAAGCAGTTATTCTTTCTAAAAGGAATAAGCATGTTGAAGCTCTTTCAATTCTAAAGCAATCATTAGATTATATTGAAGATCCTGCTGATATTTGGTCAATGATGGGAATGGAGTATTTGTATTTAGATGACTTTGAAAATGCAAGATTAAACTTCGCGAAATGTATTGAAGTAGATTATGAAGATTACTCATCATTATACAATATTATATATTGTTTTGATATGGAAGGGAGTCATGAAGATGCTATAAGTTATCTGAACGCTTACGTAAATATAAATCCATACTGTGAAGTTGCATGGCATCAACTTGGTAAACAATATTTTGAATTAGGTAAGTTTAAAGATGCTTTAAAATCATTTGATTATTCAGTATTAATTGATGAAAGCTTTATAGGTGGATACATAGAAAAAGCAAAGACCTTAGAGAAGTTAAAAAATTATGAAGAAGCAATTAAAAATTATTTAATTACTTTAGAGTTAGATGATCCAACTGCTTTTGCTTATTTAAGAATTGGTAATTGTTATGAAAAATTAAACAATACTCATACAGCTATCCATTTTTATAAAAAAGCGGTACATGAAGACCCTTTATTAGATAGAGGTTGGATTTTATTAACGAATGCTTGTTATAAAGAAAATGATTTTCAGAAAGCTTTACATTATTTAAATAAAGCAATTCAAATTGATGAAAATAACACATTGTATTGGAGAAAGTATGGTGATATTAATTTAAAACTTAATTTTTACGAAGAAGCAGTTAAAGCATTTTATACCTGTCTAGAATTAGAAGATAAAGAGATTGAGATTTTTATAGCTTTAGCTGATTTATTATTGTTTTTAGGAGATTTTAATGAAGCATTACGAATATTAATTCAAGCAAAAAAAATATATAAAGAGTTTGCTGAAATAGAATATCGTTTGTGCGGATTGTTTATGATTCTTGAAAAAGAAGATTATAGTTTAACGCATTTAAAAAATGCTTTAGCTATAGACCATGAATACCATTCAATAATTAAAGAATTATACCCAACTGTTTTTGAAAATAAAAAAGTTCAAAAAATAATATTTGATTACGAAAAAGCAATCAAATAAAAAAAGCCTTGAAATAAATTTATTTCAAGGCTTTTTTTAAGATATACGTTTCCATATTTTTTGAAGTATAAAAACACAGAGTAAAGTTAATATAGATAGTATAATAGCTAAAGTAGTTCTACCGTAAATCCAATTTCCGGTAGCGAATAAAAAGCTGTATACACCAATAGTTCCAGTAATAAAGCCAACTATTTTTATCCCTATGTTTTTAAATTTATCTTCTCCTTCAAAAATTAAAGCTTCAAATTTATTAATCGTTTCTTTATCTGTAGGTTTTGTTATAAGTGTAACTATTACCCAACCAATAGTTGTGATTAAAACACCAATAATTAATTGCCAATAACCAGCAATTTCAATAATTGGGGTTTCAAGTTTTCCATTAATAAAAAAGAACAAAGCTATAATAAACGAAATAGCCATAGCAGCAATTTCACTATATGGGTTTATTCTGTTCCAAAACCAACGTAGAATGAACAATAAACCAGTACCAGCACCAATTTGTAAAAGTAAATCAAATACATCTTTGGCTGATTGTAGGTAAAAGGAGAATAAAGCAGCACATAGCATAAGTAATATTGTTGATATTCTACCGACAATAACTTTTTGTTTTTCAGAAGCATCAGTATTAATAAATCTACTGTAAAAATCATTTACTAAATATGAACTACCCCAATTTAACTGAGTAGAAATTGTACTCATAAAAGCTGCAATTAAAGAGGTTAGAACGATTCCTAATAATCCTGCTGGAAGATAAGTTATCATAGCAGCATAAGCTACATCATGTCCTTGCATTTCAGTAGATAAACTAGGAAATGCTTGATTCATACTACTTAAACTTGGGAATACAATTAACGAAGCTAGTCCAACAATAATCCATGGCCAAGGACGTAAAGCATAATGAGCAAAATTAAAAAATAAAGTAGCCCAAGTTGCATTTTTTTCGTCTTTAGCAGCTAACATTCGTTGTGCTATATAACCACCACCACCAGGTTCAGCACCAGGATACCAAGTACTCCACCATTGTACGGCAAACGGAATAATAAATAATGTAATTAAGGCTTCTGTATTAGAGAAATCAGGAAACATGGCTAGCTTTTCGCTAACATTAGGGTGTGTTAATAGGTTAGAAAGCCCGTTAATTTCAGGAAGGTTAACAATATAAATAGTAGCCCATACAGAACCAATCATTGCAATTAAAAATTGTACAAAATCAGTAAGTAATACGCCTTTTAAACCACCCAAAGAAGAATAAATAACAACAATTATAGATGAATATAATAACATTTGTCCTTGTGATATGCCTAGTAAAATATTTGCGATTTTTGCACCAGCTAAACAAACACCAGCCATTGTAATTATATTGAAAACAACACCTAAATAAATAGCTCTAAATCCTCTTAAAAAACCAGCAATTTTACCAGAATAACGCAATTCATAAAATTCTAAATCGGTTGTAATACCAGATTTACGCCAAAGTTTTGCATAAAAAAATACAGTAAGCATACCTGTAAGTAACATTGCCCACCAAACCCAGTTACCAGAGACTCCGTTTTTACGAACTAATTCTGTAACTAAACCAGGAGTGTCAGCAGCAAATGTTGTTGCAACCATAGAAACTCCTAATAACCACCAAGGCATATTTCTTCCTGAAAGAAAGAATTCAGCACTGTTTTTACCTGCTGATTTAGAAGCCCAAATTCCTATTAATAAAGAAAGGATGAAGAATCCGATGATAATTGAATAATCAAGAGTGGTTAAAATCATTTTAATTTATTTAATTAGGATAAAAGTAACCAAATATTATCAAATGTTTAAATAGAAGTGTAAAGATAAAATGAATTAGTTTTTTGTTGAAAAAACAACTTAAAATGAGTAAATTTGATGTTCGTTTTATGGGAAAAATAAAGAAAATAGCGGTTATGACCTCTGGTGGAGATTCACCAGGAATGAATGCAGCAATTAGATCTGTTGTAAGAACTTGTGCATATTATCGTACAGAATGTATGGGTATATATCGTGGTTATCAGGGTTTAATAGAAGGTGATTTAGTGTCATTAACTGCACGCAGTGTGAATAATATAATTCATAAAGGTGGTACAATTTTAAAAACAGCAAGATCTAAAGATTTTGAAACTAAAGAAGGAAGGAAAACTGCTTATGAAAACCTTAAAAAAAACAAAGTTGATGCACTAGTTGTAATTGGAGGAGATGGTTCTTTTACAGGAGGAGTTGTTTTTAACAAAGAATATAATTTTCCTATAGTTGGTATTCCTGGTACTATAGATAATGATATATCTGGTACCACACACACTTTAGGGTATGATACAGCATTAAATACAGCTGTTGAAGCTATTGATAAAATTAGAGATACTGCATCATCACATAATAGATTATTTTTTGTTGAAGTTATGGGGCGCGATGCAGGCTTTATTGCTTTAAACGCAGGAGTAGGAGCAGGGGCTGAAGAAATTTTAATTCCTGAAGAAGATTTAGGTTTAGATAGAATGCTAGAATCTTTAAAGAAAAGTAGAAGAACTGGTAAGTCTTCAAGTATAGTAGTAGTGTCTGAAGGAGATAAAACAGGAAAAAATGTGTTTGAACTAGCAGATTATGTAGAGAAGAATTTACCAGAGTATGAGGTTAGAGTTTCTGTTTTAGGACATATGCAAAGAGGAGGTTCTCCAACATGTTTTGATAGAGTTTTAGCAAGTAGATTAGGAGTAAAAGCAGTAGAGTTACTATTAGATAATCAAACTAATTTAATGGTAGGTTTACAAAATAATAAGGTGGTTGCTACCGATTTAGAAAAAGCAATAAAAGGTCAAGATACAATAGATTTAGAGTTGTTAAGAGTGTCTGATATAATGACCACATAATTAATTAAGAATATTAAAAGTAATAAGATGATAAAAATAGGTATTAACGGATTTGGAAGGATTGGTAGATTAGCTTTCCGTTCGGCTATTAATAGAAATAATATACAAGTTGTAGGAATTAATGATTTATTAGATGTAGAGTATTTAGCTTATTTACTAAAGTACGATTCAGTTCATGCTCGTTTTGATGGAGAGGTTACGACAAAAGACGGAAATTTAGTAGTAAACGGAAAAACAATTAGAGTAACAGCAGAAAGAAATCCAGAAAATTTAAAATGGAATGAAGTTGATGCTGAATATATAGTAGAATCAACAGGTTTTTTTACGGATAAAGAAAAAGCAGAATTACATATAAAAGGAGGTGCAAAAAAAGTAATTATTTCAGCACCATCTAAAGATGCAAAGATGTATGTAATGGGAGTTAATCATTTAGAAATGACAGTTAATGAAACTATTATATCTAATGCTTCCTGTACAACAAATTGCTTAGCTCCGTTAGTAAAAGTAATCAACGATACTTATGGACTTACAGAAGGTTTAATGACTACTGTTCATGCAGCTACTTCAACTCAAAATACAGTTGATGGGCCAAATAAAAAATGGCGTAGAGGACGTTCGGTAATAAATAATATTATTCCAACATCTACTGGTGCGGCAAAAGCAGTTACTAAAGTAATTCCTGAAATGAAAGGTAAATTAACAGGAATGGCAGTAAGAGTTCCAGTGGCTGATGTTTCTTTAGTAGATTTAACGTTTAAGACAGAGAAAACGACTTCGTTAAAAGAGATTTTAGCAACTTTTAAAGCTGCATCAGAAAATGAATTTAAAGGAATAATTGGGTATACTGAAGATGAGGTAGTTTCTCAAGATTTTGTTTCTGAAACAAGAACATCAGTAGTTGATGCTGATGCAAGTTTAGAATTGAATCAAAATTTTTTTAAATTAATTTCTTGGTATGATAACGAGTATGGATATGCTACTAAAATTATTGATTTGTTAGAATATTCAGCATCTCTGTAGATAAAAATATTTAATGACGTTCTGAAAAAAAACGCTACATAATTATTAAAAACTTAACTAAGTTCTAATTATCATATTGAATACTTGTTGTTTATATTTATACCAAGCTGTGTTAGAATCAAATGTTATAGCAGCTACGGTTGTTATTTTACTGGTTGAGTTTTTAATTTTTTCTAGTACCAAAAACAATTTAACTAATTTTGTAAATATTTGGTAGCAACGTAATTAAAGAAGTCCATAATTTTTCTCAAACTCATTTTGGACTTGCAACAAAAAGTCGGACATTTTTTTTAAGACCTATGCTACATATTTAAATTGATAAAATTCTTGTTCTACTTCATATGGTGTTTTATAGTCTAATGAAGAATGTAATCGTTGTTTGTTATACCATATTTCTATATATTCAAAAATGCTTGTTTTAACTTGTTCAATAGATTTAAAATCATTTCCATAAATTAGTTCCACTTTTAGTGTTTTAAAGAATGATTCAGCTACTGCATTATCCCAACAGTTTCCTTTTCGACTCATAGATTGAATAATTAAAGAATTAGATTTAATTATTTGCCTAAATTCTTTTGAAGCATATTGTATGCCTCTGTCGGAATGAAAAAGTAATTCTTCTGTTATTTCTCTTTTAGATATTGCCATTTTCCAAGCAGGAATAATAGTTTGATTTGTATATAGTCTAGTACTTAATGAGCAACCAATAACTTGTCTATCATACAAATATATAACTGTAGTTAAATATAACCATCCTTTTTTAGTTTTGATATAGGTAATGTCAGATACCCAAACTTGATTTAACCTACTAGAATTAAAGTTTCTGCCTAACAAATTCCTAGAAAAAGGATAACTATGACTGGAGTTTGTTGTAACTTTAAATTTCCTTCGGTGTTTACTAGGCCAATTATTATCACGCATAATTTTTGCTACTCTTGCTCTTGAAATACAATAATTATTACGCTTTAATTGTTCTGCTATTCTGGTAGAACCATAACGTTGCTTACTCGTTTCAAATTCTTTTTTCACTAAACTTGTAAACAAACTATGCTCTAATCTTCGTTTGGATGGACCTTTACTGAACCACCTATAATAACTACTTCGACTTACTTTTAATACTTTACACATCTTTTCAACGGGATATAAATGTCGATAACTGGCTATAAATTGATAGACTTCCCATTGTTTTTGGAAAAGATATGAACGGCTTTTTTTAATATATCAAGTTCTAGTTCTTTATCTTTAAGAGCTTTTCGTAATCGTTTAACTTCTAAAGAATCATCTTTTGTTATTTTTTGAGTTTTAGGATTATGAACTTCTTTAGCTCTTTTCCGCCATTTATAAATCCGTTGTGGATCTAATCCTAATTCATCTGCTAATTCTTTTATATTATCTCGCTGATAACTTAAACGAACTGTTTGCTCTTTAAATTCGCTACTGTAAATACGTTTTTTCATGTTTCTAAGATATTTGTTTTGCAACAAACGGTCTTAAGTTTTATGTCCCAATAAAGGTAGCAATTCCAAAATGAGTTTGTTTACAAATTGAATCGTAGATATTTTGGTGAAAGAATCTTTGATAGGCTTATTATTGCTAGCATTAAAGCTAATGGATATTAAACGGATATACAATCTTTTTTTATGTTGAAATTGAAAGTTTTATCTTTAAAGTGTATTTTTTGATATTTATAATAATTTACACTTTGTAATGATTTATATTCAATAAGTTGCGTTTTTTTTTGTTAAAAAAATAAAGTATTTCATTATTCTTATTTTTTTTTAAACTAGTTTTGAGCAATTAAAAATTAATCAACAATATTTTTAAAATTGAAATGATAAAATAATTACAAATAAATTATTTCAATTTTTCAGAAAAATTCACTTTAAAAATGAATAGACAATTACTTAAATTATTTTTTATGATGTCTTTTATGATGTCTTACTCTCAAAAAGGTATTAAAATAGGTTCTGGATATTTACAGAAAAACGAAAATGTAAATTACTTCGCAAAAAGTAGAAGTACTTTGAGTAAAGAAAATAAAATTACATATGTTATTTTGGAATTCAAAAAATTACCAACTATACAAGAAAAGAAGAAATTACAAGCAAACGGTATACAATTATTAAGTTACGTTCAAGATAAATTATACTATGCGCTACTAAATAAAGAAAAGTATAAAAGAAAAAACATGAAACTTTATTCTGGAGTTTCATCTGTGTATAATGTAGATCCATTATGGAAAATAGCTAGCTCTGTAAATGTGGATAAAATACCTGAATATGCTCTAGAAAGTGAAGGGGTAGCTATGTTTGATATACAGTATTTTAAATCTATAAAAGGGGTAGAAGCAGAAAATGGATTAATTAGTATTGGAGCAAAAATTATTAGTCACGAAAAAGAGTTCAATACGATCAGGGTAGCGTTTAATGCTTTGGAAGTTAAAAAGATTGCTTCAGTTCCTTTTGTGAAATGGATTCAGTATATAAATCCTCCTAATGAGTTTGAAAATATTCAAGGAAGAACATTAAGTCGAGCAAATGTTTTAAATAGCAATAAGTATTGGGGTAAAGGTTTATTGGGTGAAGGTATTGTTACTGGAGTTTGGGATGGATCGATAGAGTATCATCCCGATTTAGGAAGTAGATTAAAATCAATGGAGTTTGAGTATGATAGTAGTCATGGACAGCATGTTTCGGGAACTATGGCTGGTGCAGGAATAATGGATCCTAGAGGAAGAGGAATGGCTCCAAAAGTTGAAGTGTTAGCATGGAATTTTAATAGACAGTCAAATGGACTGAATTCTCAACAAGAAATGCTGCAATCGGTTAAGAAATACAATATGTCTATTACTCAGAACTCTTATGGAGTGCCTATGAGTAAAAGATCATGTGAATCTCCTAATTCTTATGGAAATTCAGATTATCAATTGGATGAGTTAGTAAATAAATATTCAAATCTTACACATGTTTTTTCAGTAGGTAATGATCAGGCAAAATGTACACCATATACTGGTAGTAGGTATTATACGTCTACTAAGAGAGCTAAGAATCCAATTTTTGTTGGGGCTATTGATGAAAATGGTAAAATGAGCGACTTTAGTAGTTGGGGACCGACTGATGATGGAAGGTTAATACCACATATATCTGCGTTTGGAGTGGATGTGTACTCAACTGTTTATGGAAATAAATATGAAGGAGGAAGTGTTTGGAGTGGTACTTCTATGTCATCACCAGTGGTTTCTGGGGTTATGGCGTTATTGTATGAGCAATATAAAAAATTATTTGGGGAAGAGCCTATTGCGTCGTTGGCTAAGGCAGCAGTGTTAAACACTGCGACGGATAAGGGAAATATAGGACCGGATTATCAATATGGGTATGGGGTTCTAAATGGAGTAAAAGCTATAGAATTGTTAGAAAAAAAACAATTTTTTAGAGGTGATATATCTCAATCAGAAAAAAAAGAACATATTATTAATGTTCCATTTGGTACAAAAGAGTTAAAAGTAATGATGGTTTGGACAGATAAGGCTGGTCAAGCTAATAATAAAGCATTAATAAACGATTTAGATATTACGTTAGAAAAAGGAGGGAACAGATATTTACCTTGGGTTCTAGATCCTTTAAAACCTTCTTTAAAGGCAACTAAAGGTTTAGACCGTTTAAATAATCAAGAGCAAATTATAGTAAAAGAACCAACAAGTGGAACATATTTGGTAAAAGTAAATGGTTATAATATTCCAGAAGGTATTCAAGAGTATTCTTTGGTTTATGACTTTGTGGTAGATGATTTATCTATGGTGTATCCAAATGGAGAAGAGAAATGGAGTCCAGGAAGTGAACAGGTAATTATGTGGTCATCTACTGGGTATTCAGGTAGTCAATCATTAGAATTGTCTTTGGATAATGGAAGGTCATATAGCTTGATAGCAGATAATATTCCAGCGGGAACCGATACTTATAATTTTATTGTTCCTGAAGAGATAACTAATTTGGCTTTAGTTAGGGTTATTCAAGATGGAGTAATAGGGAAAAGTACATCTACATTTACTATTATGAAAACGCCAGAAAATTTAAAAATATCTGACCAGAATGACTGTGGAGAAAATGGAATATTGATTTGGGATAATGTAGAAGGTGCTTCCAAATATAAAATTTTAAAGGCTAATGTTAATAACGGAACTTTTGATGTGGTGGATGAAGTTTCTGAAAACAGCTATGTATTACCAAAATCAAATGGTGATAGAGTAATTTTTAGTGTGGCAGCTGTTTCAGATAATGGAATAGAAAGTGAAAGAACGTATGCAGTAACAGTAGAATCTTCTAATTCAATAGATTTAAGTGTAATAAAATTACCTTTCGAGGAGAATTTAGCAATTTATCCAAGTAAACACTTGAAAGTGTCAAAGGGAAAAGGAGTAAATATTAAATATACGAAATCATTGTTTAGTAATGAAATGGCACATACAATAGTTATGAATGGAAATGATGTAACTGAAGCTTGGGCTAATAGTAAAGATCATCATATAGAATATATAGAAGATATAGCAAGCGTTAAGCTTTGCGATTTAGAAACGTCAAGTCATTCGGGAGATTTATGGTTAAGAGTGGCGTGTGTTTTAAAGAGTACTACTAAAGGTAAAGCTATATTCAGATTAGTGGTAGATAGTGAACCAGTTGAAAGTAGTAAAGGAAATATTGAGATTGATCAAATTACTAAAGGAGAAAATATATTATATTGGAATTTAACAGATTATGTTGGTAAAAACATATCTCTTTCTTTTCAATCTCTTTTAGAAAGTTCTCTAGATAAAATTTCAATAGGACATTTTAAAATTTTTAAACCTCAAAAAGATGTTGGAATAAGTTTTAAAGCACCAAAAAAATTTTCAAAGTTAGCTAATGAGGAAATAATTGAAGTTAAAATAAGAAATTTTAGTGGAGAAGTCGTAAGTAATTTACCTGTAAGTTATCAAATAAATGGTAAAACAGAAGTTAAAGAGTTTGTAAATGAGTCAATTGCTCCTATGAGTTCGATTATTTATAAATTTAAAACCAAAGCTGATTTTTCTGAAGAAGATATTCTTTATAATATAAAAACAAAGGTAAATTTAGAAGGAGATATAAGGAGTGAAAATAATATTGCTTCTGATCTTACAATACACTACGGAGATTACCATTTAATGCCAATTAAAAATTATGGTAATGAAATAATAGCTAAAAAAATTCCTAAAGGTTTTACAGATAATGGAGGTAAAGGAGTAAACTACTCTAATAAAATAAAGGGAAGTGTAAGTATTAAGCCAGAAACAAAGGGTAAAAAAGCAAAAATTAAGTTTTTAGAGTTTAATACAGAAAAAGCGTACGATAAAGTAATTATTAGAGATGGGCTTTATTCATTTTCTCCGGAATTGATGACACTTTCAGGAGATAGTTTGAATCTTCCTTTAGAATTCGTGTCAAGTGGATATAGTGGAGGTTTGTATGTTCAGTTCGAATCAAATTCATCTGAAAATAGAGCAGGTTGGTATGCTGAAGTCTCAGAAGTAGATGATCCTAGCAAGGATCCTTCTAATGTTTTTTCTGTGAAATATTTGAGCAATTATTCAGGAGATTATACAATTCCTAAAGCAGTATCAGTTAGGATAAATAATCAAGGAGTAGAAGATGTAGAAAATGTTGAAGCACGTTATAGAATAAATAAAGGTAATTGGGTGAATGAGGTGATTCCAATTATAAAAGCAAATTCTGGGTTGAATTTTAAATTCAAAGAGAAAATAATAGTAACGGAAATAGGGAAAGACTTTAATTTAGAAGTAGAGGTTCTTGATGAAGATGTTTTTATGAAGGATAATAGAGTAGAGAAAGATATTCAAAATGATTATTATTGTTTTAGTTACTCAAAAAGAGATATTTTAAATAAGACATTGTTTTTTATAACAAACGTATCTAAAGGAGGAGTAAATAATGCAACTTCAGCAAAGGAGTCTCCATCTTCGTCTCCGCAATATTATAGAGATGTTAAATTTCCTTTTTATCAAAACTTAGGGAAGCAATATTTAAAAGTTAACCTATCAGGGACTAAATCAGGAGGGAAAATAGCGTTATGGGTAGATTGGAATAAGAATAAAGACTTTAAAGATGATATTCCTTTTTATATAAATACTGTAGTAGAAAAAACGGAATATAATATTCCTGTAGTGATTCCTAGTGGAGTAAACATTGGTAGTTATTTCGCAAGAGTTAGATTAACAGAAGGTAAAGAGGTTGATCCTTGTAAACCCGAATATAGTAATCTTGGAGAAATTGAAGATTATAGTATCGAAGTTTTAGAGGAATATCCTATAAAAACGGATTTAGCTTTAGTGGGTACGAACTTAAAAGATGGAGTTAACTTATCAGAAAAAGAGAACATATCTGTAACTATAGAAAATAGAGGAGGAGTCGAAGTAAGTAATTTTGATGTAGTCTATCAAGTAAATGGAGGTGAAGTTGTGAAGGAAACAGTAAGCCAGAGAATAGAGCCATTTGGTGTGTTGGAGTATGTTTTTAAAAGTTCGTTTGATTTTTCAAAGGCAAGTTATTATAATATAAATTTTGAGGTGAAAAAAGAAAATGATGAGGATTTAGATAATAATACATTCTACAAACAGATTTTAAATCAAGTACCAGATAAAAATGGTTATTATGCCTTAAATTTCGATGGAGATGATGATGTTTTGGAAGTTGGTACGTTGAGTAATCAGAATTTAACCTCATTTACTTATGAAGTTTGGGCGAATCCTTCTAACTATGGAGGTTATGGAGGCTTGATTGGTTTCGGTAGGCTGTTTGATGGTAAGAATGCAACTATATTTTTACATGGGGAGAATAATTCGAATTATCCAAAACATAGTTTAATAATAGCTTCCTTAGGAGGAGGTACTTATTTTACAGGGGAAAATACTATAGACTTAAATCGTTGGCAGCACATTGCTATTTCATTTGATGATACTAGTAAAGAGTTGCGTGTATATATTGATGGGGAAAATGTTCCTTTAACTATAAAGTCTTCAGCTGGAGAAATAGTAGATAACAGTAATAAAAAACTGTATATAGGAAATAGGTCCGATTTAAATAGAGCATTTAAAGGAGGTTTGGATCATGTAAGAGTTTGGAAAGTGAGTCGTTCTGCAGCTGAAATCTCTAATAATATGCATAAAACATTGTTTGGAGATAAAGATTTATTAGCAGAATTTAAATTTGACGAAGGTTATTTTAATAAAACTACAGTATCAGGAGAGGTGATTGCAAAAATTAAAAATGCGGATTATTCAAATTCTGATAATGGTATTTGGAAAGAGCCTAAGCTTAGTTTTATTGATTATGGTGTTGAAGGACATGATTTAGAATTTAAGAAGGTGTCTGAGAAAGTGATTGAAATAGAGTTAAAACAATCTGCAGACTTAGAGAAAATTGTAAGTAATTATTTGTTAAATATGAGTAATGTTGCAGTTTTGGTTAATAATGTGGAGCAAGTGTCTGGGAGTACTGTAAATGCTTTCAGTGATTCAGAGAATGTTCCTGTTGAGTATTTTCTAGAAAAAGAACATCTAGGAAAAACGTTGAAGACTAAAGTGGAAGTTGTAATAAAAAATGAAGCTAATCCTGAAGCGGAATTATTAACATTGGAGATTCCTTTTTTAGATATTAAAATTGATTCAGTTAATTCAGATATGAGTTTTGGAGTGGATGAGTATGTAAATGTATCTGCATTAAAAACAAAATTTTCTGTAACTAATGGCTCTGCAGTTTATATTAATAATGTAGAGGTAAAGGAGCAAGAAATAATTTGGGATTTTAACAAAGTTTTGGTGATTAAAGTACTTTCGGCGAATAAACGTGATTATAAACTTTACACTATAAGTCTAAAGAAAAATCAAACAATAATATGGGAGACTCAAGATACGAGCTTGGTATATGGGAATTCTATTTTTGATTTAACGGCTGTGTCATCTTCAGGAGAGCAAGTGGTTTATAAATCTAGTGATTCAGAAGTTTTAAGTGTAGCTCATAATAGGGTAACAATTAAAGGTGCAGGAGAAGCTGTTATTACAGCTTATCATTATGGTAATTTTAAATACAACCCAGCAGTACCAGTAGAAAAAAAGTTTGAAGTATCTAAGGCTCTGTTGAAGATAAAAGCAGATGATAAAGAGATGGAATATTTGGGTGCAGTTCCTGAATTAACCGTAACTTATGATGGGTTTGTTTATAATGAAGACGCATTAGTTGTTGATGGAGTAAAGGTTAGTACAGTTGCTAATAAAGATAGTTTACCAGGTGTATATCCGATTAGTGTTTCAGGAGGTGATGCTCAAAACTACAAGATAGAAATGATAGATGGAGTATTGGAGATAATTGATTCATCTGTATATACTATAACATTTAATGTTACGTATAAAGGAAATCCTTTGAAAGGAGTAACTGTTCAGATAAATGACAAAACTTTAATTACGAATGAAAAAGGAGAGGTATCATTGGTGGTAAAAGATGGATATTATGATTACATGATGACTTTGAAAGGTAAAGAAGATATAATAGGTGCTATTGATGTTAAAAGAACGGATAGGCAGGTTTATGCAGAAATGATAGATGTGTTGTCTTCTTATAGCTTGATGTATAGCACGGATGGAAATGGATATGTTGAAGGTGAGGTTTCTCAGAAAGTAAAAAAGGGTAATGATGGAACAAAAGTAAAGGCATTTGCTAATAGTGGATATGAATTTTATGAGTGGAATGATGGTGTTAAAGAGAATCCAAGAACAGATATAAATGTTATTGATGATGTAAATGTTGTTGCAATATTCGAAAAGGTTTATACTTTACCATATAGTCAAGGGTTTGAATCAGCAAACGGAATTACTCCTCCAATGGATTGGAAAAATATTAGCAATAATAAAACTAATCAAATCTGGGAGTTTTTAAATTCAGGTTTTTTTATTGGAGGAGAAGGTAATAGTGCTGTTTTGAATAGTAGTGATTACGGTAGCAGTGGAAGTCAAGATGCTGATTTAATAAGTCCTTTGTTTGATTTTAGTGATTATAAAAGGATTAATTTAAGTTTTGTTCATTATTTTCAACAATTTAATAGATTCAATGAAGTGGCGTCTTTGTCATATAGTATAGATGGAGGAGAAAATTGGAATGAATTAGAGAGGTTTGAGTCAAATAAAAACGATACTGAATTTAATAAAGAGATAGATAAAGTAGCAGGAGAATCAAGAGTCCGTTTTAAGTGGCACTATGAAGGTTATTGGGGGTTTTGGTGGATGCTTGATAGTATTAAAATTGAAGAAATAAATACTATGGATATAGTAAAGGTAGGAGATTTTGTAAAAAACATAAATAGAATTACAGTTTATCCAACATTATTTACAGATAATATAACGATTAATGGGGTGAAAACTATAAAAAATATTAGATTGTATGATTTATCGAGTAACTTGTTATTAAGTAAGAATTATAATAGGAATACGGTAATTGTTAATTTGGAATTTTTAAAGTCAGGTGTTTATTTATTGCAAGTAGAAACAATGGAAGGAGAACAAGAGTTAATAAAATTGATTAAAATTTAATGATGCATTAAATAGTAGGTGTATACATTTTAAAGTGAAAAAACTAAACTCTAACGAAGCTGTCTGAAAAGGCAGCTTCTATTTTTTGTGTGAAAATCGGGGTTTTCGTAGTTTATGGTATGAAAAAATGGGTCACATTAAAAAGTTGGGGATAAAGATTAACTTTGTGATAAAAGATTGAATAATCCTTTATCAATATTTCTACCAAGAGACCTACTAATTCACTTTGATTTAGTTTTGGTTAATGAATTGGGAGAAGTATCTAGCAAGCAAGATATTTACCATATTCATTTAACAGAAAAGAACGACTTACCCAAAGGTTATAATCGTACAGATTACTAATCAAAAGGCTTTTATCAAGAAAAGACCATTCAAGATTTCCCTATAAGAGGAAAAGCAGTTTATTTATTGATTAAACGTCGTAGATGGCGAAATAAACACAATGGTAAAGAGATAAAAAGCGATTATTCATTTATAGCAGAAGGTTCAAAATTAACCCAAGAACTCGCTGATTTTTTAAAAGGTACAAATTGATACTCGTGAAGATACCATTAGTAATATTGGGAGTTATTATGGTATAAAATCAGACAAATTAAGACGTCATTACAAAATCCACAGTAGTGGTTTTAATGAGTGGGAACAAAAGCTTCATGCAGAAGATTATATGATATTTTCTAATAATATAAGCGAGTATTTAAGTATTGATGAAGTGAGTTTGTCCAAAGGAGAACTCTACACTTTTGTAACCAATAAAAAAGGAATATCTAAACAAGGAACGCTACTTGCCTGTATAAAAGGAACACGCTCAGCCGATATCATTAAAGTATTAGAAAAGCTTCCTTTAGCCTCAAGAAAACAAGTCAAAGAAATCACTTTAGATATATATGGCTAAAAATATGGAATCTTCAGTGAGAGCAGCATTCCCCGAAGCTAATTTAGTAACCGATAGGTTTCATGTAGTTAAATTAGCTATGGAATCTTTGCAACATCTTAGAATAAAACAAAGATGGATTGAAATAGATAAGGAAAATAAAGCTATTGAGGAATCTAAAAAGAAAGGTGTTAAGTATAAGCCTATCGAACTCTCAAATGGAGACTCAACAAAACAATTATTAGCTAAAGAGCGTTTTAAAAAATGGATAGAAGAGACATTTGAAGAAAAATTAGAAACCTTTTACACAACAGCTAATACAGTCAAAGCTAATTTTGATAATATCCTTAATTTCTTCAATAATAGAAATACAAATGCCAATGCTGAATCTTTCAATGCTAAAATAAAACTCTTTAGAGCTAATTTAAGAGTTGTTACTGATACTGCTTTCTTTCTCTTCAGGCTAAATAAATTATTTGCTTAGTCCCCAAGAAATGAATGTGACCCATTAAACTACAGTCGTAACAAGTATTCAATATGATAATTAGAACTTAGCCTAAATAAATTAAAGAAAATTGAGAATGTTATTTCAGTAAATGTAATTGTAGCTATTTAATAGCAATCATGCTAATTTCTACGTTTACAAATTTAGGTAGGTTAGCAACTTCAACAGTTTCTCTTGCAGGAGCTGTAGCTTCATTAAAATATTGAGCGTAAACCGCATTGATTTTAGAAAAATTGTGCATGTCAGAAATGAAAATAGAAGTTTTTACAACGTTTTCAAAAGTCATTTCAGCTGCTGTTAAAACTTCTTTCATGTTGGTCATAACTTGTTTTGTTTCTTCTTCAATAGAATTCATAACTAGCTCTCCTGTTTCAGGGTTAATAGCAATCTGACCAGATGTGTATAATGTATTTCCGCTTAATACTGCTTGGTTATATGGTCCTATTGGAGCTGGAGCTTTAGATGTTGTTATAATTTTTTTCATGTTTAAAAAAGTTACTTGTGTTATTAAAATAATCTTCTATCTGGTGGTTTATTTTTGTCCCATTTTAAGTCTCTTAGTACCGAAGCTTTTACACCAATGAAAAAGTAATATGAAGTATTGGTTCCAAAAGGAGTCCAGCTAAAATTAAAACGCCAACTGTCTAAATCTCTTGAGAAATTTAAACGAGTATAAGTAAAGTCATTTTCTTTTATATCATAACCAGAAGAAAAACCAACTTTCCATTTTGGAGATAATTCAACATCCCCACTAAACATTAATGTATTACTACCAATGTCACTATTAAGTCCATTATTAGAATAGTTCATAGCATAAGCTAAATTTAATGTCCAAGGTATTTTAGCTTTGTATAGTTTGGTTTCTTTTGTTTCTTCTTCTTTATTTTGTTTATTTCTAGAATCGCTAGCAAAACCATTTGTAGGAAGTGTATTTTGACCAAATACATCAGGAGTGTCTTGAGCTCCGTTCCCATTATTTTTGTTAGAATCTTTTTCTCCTTCTTCTTGCTTCTCAAAATCTTTACTTGAAAGAGAGTAATTAGCGGTTAAACCAAAGTTTGTTAATCTAAAAATATTTGAATTAAATTGATTAATTCGTTGACCTTTACTGTTTACTTGATAGGGGTCTAATGTTGCATTAACGTTTAATGCTAGTTTGTCTTTGAAAAGACGTGTACCAGCATTAGCACTTACTGGACTCCAACGTAAACTATCAGCGGCTATATTATAACTAGAACTAAAATTTAAATTATTAAGAATTGTTACTTTTTTATCTTCTTCATCGCTATCGGGATCTTTTGGAGCAACTTTAGCTTCTAAAACATTATTTAAAGATATACCTATAGAATTAGATAGTCCACTTCCTGGGCTACCATATAAACCTCCTTCAAAAGGAGTGTACGTAATTAGATCATTAGGGTCAGAACTTTGTCTTACTTGTAGCTCATGGTTTTTAGCAAAATCTGGTCGATATCCATATGATATTGAGGGTCTAAAAGTATGACGGATAGCTTTTAAACGTCCTTTTTTAAAGTTGAAAGTACCATATATATTTGTAGTTAATGATACACCTAAGTTATATTCATGAAAACGATTAAATCCGCTAATGGTATCATTAACTACTGCTCCTGAATTACCATTAGAATTTGTTGCGTTAGGGTCAAATCGTTTACTTATTCTGTCAAAATACCATATATCTTTATAACTAATACTAGGAGATAAGGTAAAGTGTTTAAAGGCCTTTAAGCTTGTATTAGTACTTAAGTTATGTTGTATTCCTTTTTTTGCAGTATTAAACATTTTCTGTGTAAAGAATTCGTCGTCTGTGGTATTTATTCTGAACTCCCCTTGCATGCTGTAGTTTAATCCCATTTTTTGAATAGGATTTTTCTTTATTCCATTTTTAGCAAATGGATAAATACGATCCATATTTAATTGTAATGAAGGAAGTGTCATGGTTATTTGCTGCGTATTCGTGTTTTGCGAATGTGTAGCAGTAAGGTTCATGTTAAACGGTGTGCCAACAAATTTTTTATAATAGGAAATAGATGAACTTAATGTATTGTTTAAGAATTGTGAGCTATTAAATTCATTAAGAGATTGACGATAATATGTGCTACTTCCTAAATTAACAGAAGCAGAAAAACGAGAGTTAGGACTTGACTTTTGGTCTTGACTATGACTCCATCGAAGATTAAAGTTAGAAGATTTACTATAGTTACTTAAACCTTTAATTCCTTGAATTATATTCTCAAATCTAATACTAAAATTACCACTATATTTATATCTTACATAGTAATTAGAATCTCCTCTTAAACCCCAGCTACCATTGGTGTATAAATCTCCTAAAACAGTTAAGTCAAAATAATCGCTTAAAGCAAAATAATATCCACCGTTTTGTAAAAAGAAACCTTGATTATTACTCTCTCCCCATGAAGGAATAATAAAACCAGAAGTTCTTTTATCTGTTAAAGGAAAAAAGGCAAAAGGTAAATAAACAGGCGTTGGTACGTCGGCTAAAACTAAATTACTACCACCAACAATAATTTTTTTACCAGGAACTAACTTTGCTCTTTTTGTTTGGATATAATAATCTGGTATTTTCTTTTTAGAAGTAGTAAAACGTAATCTACGCATATAAATGGTTGAATCGTTAACTCGTTTAGTTTTTTCACTATAAGTTATAATTCCACCTTGAACAGTTTTTACACCGTATACTAAAGCTTTTTTAGATTTAAAATTAAAAAGGATGGAATCCTGTTCTGATTCTTGACCTCCTTGTTTAAAAACTGGTCGTTGATGATAGCCTAAACTATCTTTAATTCCTTTAGCATAAACAGTATTGTTTTTATAATCAAGAATAATTATTCCTGCTTTTAAATCAATATCAGTATAAGTTACTTGAGCTTCATTGTATAAGGTAACGGTTTTGTCTTTTGCATTTTGAATTGTATAATCTTTGGCATCATGAGTAATAATGCCTTCAATAACTTCTTTAGGTTTTATAGAGTCATTAGCAACACTGTCTTTTTTTATATTTAATAAATCTTCTTTTTTTAAATCAATTAAAGAATCTTTTTTAATGTTTAAAACAGGTTTCTTTATAGGTTTTTGAGATGGTATTCTTGTTTTTTTTAAGTCTTGAGCATTACCAATTTGAAAACAAAAGAGGTATAGAATTAAAAGTATGTAAGTTAGATTTGTTCGCAATGTTATAAATACTATTTTTGTGTTATATTTAAAAACTTTGGCGTGCTATTTGAATGCCTTAAAATAAAAAATCAAAAATAGTTAAATTTTATTGATGCAATTCTTAAAATTCCCTAAATATAATTCATTAAAAAAATCATTGTTATTTTTAACAATATTCTTTCTGTTTTTTAATTTTTCATCAATTATTTATGCTCAGAAAAAATATATTGTTGTTCTTGATGCTGGTCATGGAGGTAAAGATCCTGGTAATTTAGGCTCTAAGGGAAGTGGTTTTAAAGAGAAAAAAATAGCAT
This sequence comes from uncultured Tenacibaculum sp., assembly GCA_964498665.1. Lineage (GTDB taxonomy): Bacteria > Bacteroidota > Bacteroidia > Flavobacteriales > Flavobacteriaceae > Polaribacter. Next base: position 21,966 of record CAZCHR010000007.1, read on the forward strand.
TACAAGTGGCTTTAGATATAGGCAGAGAACTGTTAACTGTAAAAGATATCGAAGTAGTTTTTACGCGAAAAAAAGATGTTTTTGTAGAGCTGCACAATAGGGCAAAAATTGCAAATAATAAGAAAGCTGATTTATTTGTGTCAATTCATTGCGATTCTCATACTTCTCAAGCGCACGGAGCAGGTACTTTTGTTTTAGGTTTGAGTGGTAATAAAGAAAATTTAGAAATAGCCAGAAAAGAGAATGCATCTATTTTATATGAAGATAATTATAAGCAAAATTATGATTACGATCCTAATTCTCCTGAATCAGTTATAGGATTATCAGTACTTCAAGATGAAAACTTAGATAGTAGTTTAGGTATGGCTAGTATGATTCAAGAAAATTTTGTGTCTTTAAAAAGAAATAATAGAAAAGTTAAACAAGCAAATTTCTTAGTATTAAGAGAAACAGTAATGCCTAGTGTTTTAATTGAATTAGGTTTTTTAACTAATAAAAACGAAGGTAAATTCTTAAATACACGTTCTGGTCAAATAAAAATGGCAAAAGCGATTGCAAAAGCAATTAAAAAATATGTACAAGGTGTTAAACTAAATGCTGTAAATAATTTACCAAAAGTTACAAATACTATAAAAACTACTAAGGTTGTTAAGCCATCAGTAAAAATGGTAGTTGTAAAAAAGGAAAAACCTAAAAAAGTTAAAGCTAAAAAGGTTTTGATTGCTAAAAAAGAACCTGAAAAGGCTCCGAAAAAAGTAATTAAAAAACCAATTGTAAAAAGAATTGAAAAATCTAAAAAAGTAATATCAATTGTAGAATTTAAAGTGCAAATAGTAGCGTCTAAAAAGTATTTAGATGAGACTAATTTTAATTTTAAAGGTCTACAAAATATAGAATCATTGTATATTGATGATTATTATAAATATTATTATGGTAATACTTCTGATTTTAATCAAGTTAAGAGAACTTTGGTAAAAGTGAGAAAAACAGGATTCAAAGATGCCTGGGTTGTAGCATTTAAAGATGGACAAAGAATTTCAATAAAAGAAGCCTTGAAAAAGCCTTAATTTAGAGAAGTTCTATATTTATACTCTCAAAATTATTAGTATTTTCGCTTGTATAAATAATATAGATGTCTAAAGAACTTAAAACAGGAATTGTCGCTCTAGTAATTATAACTTTATTTATTTGGGGATATAATTTTTTAAAAGGACAAGATTTATTTAACGGAAGTAATCGAGTTTTTTACGTAGAATATAGTAATATAAACGGACTTAATGAAGCTAGTTTAGTAACTATTAATGGTTTAAAAGTTGGTAAGGTAGACGAAATAAAATTTAACGATTCTCCAGAAAAAAAAGGAGACTTAATTGTTAAGATATCTATAGCTTCTGATTTTAATTTCTCTAAAAATAGTATTGCTAAAATATATTCAGCAAGTTTAATGGGGGGGCAAAACTTAGCTATTGTTCCTAAGTTTGACAATGAAATAGCAGTTTCAGGAGATTTTCTAAAAGGAGAGATAGAGTCTGATATGTTTTCTTCTGTAAAAGAAAAGTTAGAACCAATTCAAACAAAATTAGAAAGAGTACTAGTTGGAGCAGATTCTTTATTAGTAGGAATTAATCAAGTTTTAGATCAGAAATCACGTAAAAGTTTAAACAGGAGTATCCTAGGTTTAGAAGGTACAATTACGGGTGTTCGTAAAACTTTATCTTCAGTTAATTCGATGTTAGATAACAGTAAAATAAATGTTGAAGTAACTGTTCAAAATGCTAAAAAAATCACAGATGATTTTTCTAAAGTATCTGGAGATTTAGCTAAAGCTAATTTAGGAGGTACAGTAAAGAAATTAGAATCAACATTAACAAATGTAAATGGTTTATTAGCAGATATGAAATCTGGTAAAGGAACTATTGGTAAGTTAATGACTGACGATAAGATGTACACAAATTTAACGAATGCTTCTAAAGAAATGGAAGAATTACTTCGTGAGATGAAATTAAACCCTAAACGATTTGTACATTTTTCATTATTTGGTAAAAAAGCAAAACCTTATAATGAAATCAACAATAAAAATAATACAAGCAACAACAAATAAACAACTAAAAATTAATTCATAAAACCTATAAAAAAAGAAGACGAAAATTAAACAGAATTAATATTTTACTTTAAAAACAATGGAAAAATACGTACCAAACATCTTTTTTGCAATTATTTTAATTGCAGGAATAGGATATTTCGTAATGAATGTTCGTAAACTTATTAGAAATATCAAATTAGGAAAAGATATTGATAGAACTGATAGAAAGCCCGAGCGATGGAAAAATATGGCTAAAATAGCCTTAGGGCAATACAAAATGGTACGTCGACCAGTTTCTGGAATTTTACACGTAGTAGTTTATGTTGGTTTTATATTAATCAATATCGAAATGTTAGAAATCGTTATTGATGGATTATTTGGTACACATCGTGTTTTTCAACCAATATTAGGAGACGCTGTTTACGGATTTTTAATAGGTAATTTCGAAGTTTTAGCAGCTTTAGTGTTTGTTGCAGTTGTTATTTTTTGGTTACGTAGAAATATTGAAAAAGTAAAACGTTTTTGGAGTAAAGAAATGACTGGATGGCCAAAGAACGATGGTAACATTATACTATATTTCGAAATGGTATTAATGTCGTTATTCTTAATAATGAATGCAACAGATGTTCATTTTCAAGAAGCAGGAGCAGGTAATGTGGTTTCACAATTTATAGCTCCTTGGTTTAATGGTTTTTCTGCTGAAGAATTACATACAATAGAAAAAACTGCTTGGTGGTTACATATTGTAGGGATTTTAATTTTCTTAAATTATTTATACTACTCTAAACACTTGCATATTTTATTAGCTTTTCCAAACACGTTTTTTGCGAAGTTAAAACCTAAGGGAGAATTAGATAATGTAGAAGCAGTAACAAAAGAGGTTAAAATGATGATGGATCCAGATGCAGATCCATATGCAATGCCAGAAGAAGGAGCAGAAGATGAAGAGTCTGCTAAATTTGGTGCTTCAGATGTTACCGATTTAAACTGGGTGCAGTTAATGAATGCTTATACATGTACAGAATGTGGTCGTTGTACTTCTTCATGTCCAGCAAATTTAACAGGTAAAGAGTTATCACCTCGTAAAATTATGATGGATACTCGTGATCGTTTAGAAGAAGTAGGGAAAAATATTGATGCTAACGGAGGTGAATTTAAAGATGACGGAAAACAGTTGTTAAACGATTATATCTCTCCAGAAGAATTATGGGCTTGTACAAGTTGTAATGCTTGTGTGCAAGAATGTCCGATAGGTATCGATCCGTTATCAATTATCATGGAAATGCGTCGTTATTTAGTAATGGAAGAATCAGCAGCTCCACAAGAGTTGAACATGATGATGACGAATATCGAAAATAACGGAGCTCCTTGGCAATACAGTCAAATGGATAGATTAAACTGGAAAGACGAAGAATAAACAATTATTTAATTAACAATTATTAATTACGAATTGTTTTAATTCATAATTCATAATTCAAAACCTGAAACTTATGAAAGTACAAACGATGGCAGATATGATGGCTCAAGGAAAGCAACCAGAAGTGTTGTTTTGGGTTGGGGCAGCAGGAAGTTATGATGACAGAGCTAAAAAAATAACCAAAGCATTTGTAAAAATACTAAACATGGCAAATGTTGATTTTGCTGTGTTAGGAACAGAGGAAAGTTCAACTGGTGATACAGCAAAACGTGCAGGAAATGAATTTTTATTTCAAATGCAAGCAGTAACCAATATAGAGGTGTTAAATGCTTACGAAGTGAAGACAATTGTTACTTGCGATCCGCATTCATTCAATACTTTAAAAAACGAATACTCAGGATTAGGAGGTAAATACAAAGTATATCACCACACACAATATATTAGTAAATTAATTAAAGATGGACGATTGTCTATCGATGATGCAAATTTAAAAGGAAAGCTAGTAACTTATCACGACCCATGTTATTTAGGTAGAGCAAATGATGTATATGAAACACCACGTCAATTAATTAGTCGATTAGGTGTTAAAATGACTGAGATGAAGCGTAATAAATCTACTGCTTTATGTTGTGGTGCAGGAGGAGCACAAATGTTTAAAGAGCCTGAAAAAGGTGCAATGGATATTAATGTATTACGTACCGAAGATGCCTTAGAAACAAATCCACAAATTATTGCAACAGGTTGCCCGTATTGTAATACGATGATGACTGATGGTGTGAAATTCAAATTAAAAGAAGATCAAGTTGTTGTAAAAGATATTGCTGAGTTAATTGCAGAGGCAAACAATCTATAAGAATATATAACTTAAAAATTAAAAGGAAGAAATACTCTTCCTTTTTTTATGGAATAAAAAATGATTAAAAATTATATAAAAGCAGCACGTTTAAGGACTTTGCCGTTATCTGTTTCAGGAATTATTGTTGGAGCTTTTTTAGGAACATTAGATAAATGGCGTAATGTACAGTCTATATCATTTATGGAAATACCAAAAATTTATCCATGGCAAACATCAATTTTCTGGCTAGCTATTCTTACAACTATAGGTTTTCAAGTACTGTCAAATTTTGCCAATGATTATGGTGATGGTGTAAAAGGAACGGATGATAATAGAGAAGGAGAAGCACGAATGGTTTCCTCAGGAGTAATAACTCCAAAGCAAATGAAATCAGCAATGATTATAACAGGAGCAATTACATTAGTTGTGGCTTTGTTATTAATCTATGTCGCTTTTGGGAAAGATAATTTTTTATATTCTGTAACTTTCTTTGGTTTAGGAGTTGCTTCTATTGTAGCAGCAATTAAATATACTGTTGGTAAATCAGCATATGGTTATAGTGGTTTTGGTGATGTTTTTGTTTTTATTTTCTTCGGATTATTAGCAGTTGTAGGAACTTATTTCTTATATACAAAACAATTAAATTTTACGATTTTCTTACCAGCGTTTACAGTCGGATTATTAAGTACAGCTGTGTTGAATTTAAACAATATGCGTGATAGGATAAACGATGCTAAATCTGGTAAAAATACTTTGGTCGTAAAATTAGGAAGCCAAAAATCGAAAGTATATCATTATTCGTTAATAATCGGTGCTTTAATTTTTGCATTACTATATACGATTTTAAAGTATCGTTCATCTCTTCAATTTATGTTTTTAATAGCTTTTATTCCGTTATTTAAAAATATGATTGTTGTAGGAAAAAATATCATTGAATCTGAATTAGATGGAGAATTGAAAAAAGTAGCATTAAGTACTTTTTTATTTTCAATTCTTTTCGGAATAAGTCAAGTTTTGTAAATTGCATAGAAACCAACTTTAAATATTATGAACATTACATTTTACGGTCACGCTTGTTTTGGTATCGAAATAAACGGAACAAATTTATTAGTTGATCCATTTATTACAGGGAATCCATTAGCATTACACATCGATATAAATGAAATAAAAGCTGATTATATTTTACTAACACATGCGCATCAAGATCATGTTTTAGATGTTGAAGCAATTTCAGAACGTACAGAAGCAATCATAATTTCGAATTATGAAATTGTAATGTATTACGGAGCTAAAAATTTAAAAGGGCATCCAGTAAATCATGGAGGAACTTTTAAAACAGAAACTTTTTCTACTAAATATGTAAATGCAATTCACACTTCATCTTTTGCTGATGGAACTTATGGAGGTCAACCAGGAGGTTTTGTAATTTCTGATGGAGAAAAATCATTATACATTGCAGGTGATACTGCTGTTACGATGGATATGAAATTGATTCCGATGAGCACAAAATTAATAGCATCTATTTTTCCCATAGGAGATAATTTTACCATGGGAGTTGATGATGCTATTATTGCAGCTGGTTTGGTTGAGTGCAATAAAGTTATAGGTTGTCATTTTAATACATTTCCACCCATTGAAATAGATGTTGAATCTGCAAAAAGTAAATTTACCAAAGCAAACAAAGAATTAACAGTTTTGGAAATAGGGAAATCAGTAGAAATATGAGAAATATGAAAGCGGTAAAAATAGTTTTAGGAATTGTAACCGCATTAATTGTAGTTTTTTTGTTAACAGGAATAATCATTACCGATGTAAAATACACGGCAGAGGTTGAAATTGATAAGCCTATAGAAAAAGTTTTTGAAGATTTTCAAGATATTGAGTTGATGAAAAAATGGTTACCAGAAGTTAAATCAATCGAGCCAATTGAAGTGAAAGAAGGAGTGATTGGAAGTACTTATAAAATGACTGCTACTAACCAAGGACAAAATATTGTAATGATTGAAAAAATAACGGATTATATTCTGAATAAAAAAATGACTTTTCAGTTCGATTCTGATCAAATGATAAAGATTGATGATTATAATTTTATTAAAGAAGGTAGTAAAACAAAAATGGTGCAAAATTGTACTGTAAATAGTAAATCATATTTAATGGGCTGTTTACTTCCTTTTTTTAAAGGATCACTTAAAGATTTAAGTTTAAGTTATATGAACCGATTTAAAACCGAGGTAGAGAAAAATTGATTACAGCAACTTACCATAAATACAACTTAAACTTTAAACAAGCTAGCGGAACTTCTCGTGGAATTTTAAGAACAAAAGAAACTTGGTTTATAGTTCTTAATAAAAAAGGAAAACAAGGCATAGGAGAATGTGGACTTTTCAGAGGTTTAAGTATTGATGATGTACCTAATTATGAAGAAAAATTAAAATGGATTTGTAATAACATTAATTTAGGTTTAAAAGTTTTGTTATCAGAAGCGATTCGCTTCCCGTCGATTCAGTTTGGATTAGAGCAAGCTTTTTTGTCGTTAGAATCCGATAATTCGTTCGAGTTATTTCCTTCAAGTTTTACTAAAGGAAAAGAGAGTATTGCTATTAATGGTTTAATTTGGATGGGTGATAAATCTTTTATGCAACAACAAATAAAAGATAAATTACAACAAGGTTTTACGACTATTAAAATGAAAATAGGAGCAATTGATTTTGATACAGAAATCAATTTATTAAAATCAATTAGAAACCAGTTTTCATCAAAAGAAATCACTTTACGAGTTGATGCAAATGGTGGATTTAGACCAAAGGATGCCTTAGAAAAATTAAAAAGATTATCTGATTTAGAAATACATTCTATCGAGCAACCTATAAAACAAGGTCAGTGGCAAGAAATGGCAAGTTTATGTGAAAAAACACCATTGCCAATTGCTTTAGACGAAGAGTTAATCAGAGTATTTTCAACTGAAGAAAAAGAAAGATGTATCGAAACTATCAAACCACAATATATTATTTTAAAACCAAGTTTAGTTGGTGGTTTTAAAGGAAGTAATGAGTGGATTGCAATTGCAAAAAAACACAATGCTGATAATTGGATAACTTCAGCGTTAGAGAGTAACGTTGGATTAAATGCAATTGCGCAGTATACTCACACATTAAACAATCCATTACCTCAAGGATTAGGAACAGGAAGTTTATTTACCAATAATTTTGAAAGTCCTTTAGAGGTTTTAAAAGGAAGATTAAATTATAATGTAAATAAAGATTGGAAATTTAATTTATAAGATATGAATTTTATACAGCAAGCATATAAAGGAAAAAATGATTGGGTTTATTATTTAGGAGGAATTATGCTTGTAATTTTCGGCTGGCAATTTTTAGGAATTCTTCCGTTACTGGTTACAGCAATAATGTATTCTGAAGATATTTCTGAATTTAGTAGAGCTGCAGGCGATAGTTTTATGACTTTAGGTATAAATAAAAATTTATTTTTATTTATGATGATTTTAATGTTTGCTATAGGATTGATTTTTTTATTTATAGCAATAAAATTTATTCATAAAAGAGCTGTAAAAACATTAATAACAAGTCGAGAATCTATTGATTGGAGCAGGTTTTGGTTTGGATTTATTACTTGGGGAATTTTAGGAGCAGTAATGATTTTTATAGGGATTCTTTTTGAGCCAGAAAGCTATACTTGGAATTTTAAACCAGTTCCGTTTTTTACATTAGTTTTTATTTCGTTTTTATTTTTGCCTTTACAAACAAGTTTCGAAGAGTTGTTTTTTAGAGGTTACTTTATGCAAGGTTTAGGTACTTGGTTTAAAAATAGATGGGTGCCTTTAATTGTAACATCTGTAGCATTTGGCTTGTTGCATGGAGCAAATCCAGAGGTTGAAAAACTAGGTTATATTTCTATGGTTTTTTACATAGGAACAGGTTTTTTCTTTGGTATTACCACTTTAATGGATGAAGGAACAGAGTTAGCTTTAGGTTTGCACGCTATTAATAATATCATCGCAGCATTTTTAGTAACTACCGATTGGATGGTTTTTCAAACAGATGCTTTATTTATTGATACTTCTGAGCCATCAGTAGGAATTGAAATGTTTTTACCAGTATTTGTATTGTATCCATTAATGTTACTGTTGTTTTCTAAGAAATATAAATGGTCTAATTGGAAAGAGAAATTATTCGGACGAATAGAAAAACCAATTGCTATTGAAAAATAATAGTATTCATAAAAAATTTAAACTAAACAATTCGTCATTCACAACGAGAGAAGAGCTTTTAAGTTTTTCTAAGAAAATTAATGATTCGATTTTTTTGTTTTTATCAGATTGGTTTAATGATGAAGACTTTGTAATTGTTCAAACATCAGGATCTACTGGTGCACCAAAATCTATTAGATTACAAAAAGAGTTCATGTTAAATTCTGCAAAAGCTACTGGTGAATTTTTCAATTTAAAAGAAGGTACTAAAGCTTTACTCTGTTTATCTACTGATTATATTGCGGGTAAAATGATGTTAGTACGGGCATTAACTTTAGGTTGGGATTTAGATGTTGTGTTAACAGATTCTAAACCTTTAAAAAATATAAATAAGCAATATGATTTTTCTGCGATGGTTCCGTTACAGTTACGAAATTCATTAGATGAGTTGTATAAAGTTACTAAACTTATTGTTGGGGGAGGAGTGGTTTCAAATGATTTAATAAAAGCTATTCAAAATAAATCTACACAAGTATTTGCTACTTATGGTATGACAGAAACCATAACGCATATAGCTGTAAAAAAGCTAAATAATATTCCTCAAGCAGAACTTACTTCTGTGTCTCATTACAAAGTTCTATCGAATGTAGAGATTTACCAAGATACACGTAGTTGTTTGGTAATAGAAGCTCCGAAAGTATCAGAAGAAAAAGTTATAACCAATGATGTAGTTAACATAGTTTCTAAAACAGCATTTGAATGGCTTGGTCGTTTTGATAATGTGATAAATTCAGGAGGGGTGAAATTACACCCAGAAAAGATTGAAGAAAAATTATCAGCACTAATCTCAAATCGTTTTTTTGTAGCTAGTGTACCTGATGAGGTTTTAGGAGAACGCTTAGTTTTAGTAGTGGAAGGAGAGCAGCAATTAATTGATTTTAGTAGAGTAGAAAATTTAACTAAATACGAAACACCAAAGCAAGTTTATTTTATTAATACATTTGTCGAAACTGAAACAAAGAAAATTCAGCGAACAAAAACATTAAATAAAGTGTTGAATTAGTTGGCATTAGCCCATGAAAAATATTTTCATCAAATAAATTTTGAATTTCATTTCTCCCTAAACCATAAGGTATTGTGGAGTAGTTTTTATCCTTATCAATTCCAGAAATCCCACTTTTTTTATCCGTTTTATAATTGTTTTGAATTACAAAAATTGAATCTTGAGTAATAGAATGAATTCTTAAAGTAGAATAGTAACCAGTTCTGTCAACTCTATATTCAATAACATCTCCTTTTTGAGGATTTGAAATATAGTTTACTAACCTGAGTTCGATTAATATTTAGATAAAATATAGTAGTAAAAAAGACAGA